>NZ_JBFTZZ010000009.1:0-194080 GCF_056406515.1 Rhizobium sp. P1_B8
TGCGCGTTGCGCGTAGTGGCGGGCCGGCGTCTCATACTCGACGTGCGCCGTCGAGATGGTGATGCCACGGGCCTTTTCTTCCGGAGCCGCGTCGATCTGATCGTACGCCTTGTACTCACCGAAGTACTTCGTGATCGCTGCCGTCAGAGACGTCTTACCGTGGTCAACGTGGCCAATCGTGCCAATGTTGACGTGCGGCTTGTTGCGCTCAAACTTACTCTTTCCCATTTGAATGCTTCCTGTGATCGAAAATGGTGGCCCCGGCGAACCGGTTTAGTGCCGCCGTTTAAGGCTTTCGGCGACATTGCGCAAGACTTAATTGCAGACGCCATTCTTGGCCTGAGAGCGCATATGGGAGACAATTCGCCGCCTGCAAGGCGATTCGCCAAAGCCCCCTCGAAAATCGCTGAAATCTTAAAGAAAATCGCATTGACCGCCGAAGACACACCATAGCCGTTCAGCGTCGAGCGCCTTCCCTGCCAGTCGATAATCGCAATCGTCAGCTTCTCCGCCCGCGCCGGAGACATCTCGGGGACTACGGCAGCAGCGGTCGAATAAAGTAGCGTCACGGAAACTGGAGCGGGTAGCGGGAATCGAACCCGCGTATTCAGCTTGGAAGGCTGCTGCTCTACCATTGAGCTATACCCGCGGGGTGGTCCGATCCGATGACGAATGGTGGAGAGAGTTGGATTTGAACCAACGTAGGCTGAGCCAACGGATTTACAGTCCGTCCCCTTTAACCACTCGGGCATCTCTCCAGTTTTCGTCCGGATCGCAAGACCAAGTTCGTCAGACTTCGAAGCGTTGCTGCCCGTCGTCTGCGCCGCGTATATGACCGGAGCATTTCAGTCTGTCAACACGATGACAACGGAAAAAACACGAAAAATTTCATTCGCCACCGAAAGCCGGCATATGAAAGAAAGCCTATGCGGCAGCGAGCGCCATGGCTATAAAGCTGCATGAGCAAAGACAACAAATCCGGCGGCAAGACCGCGACAGACCCATCCGCCAAGGATACGCATTACGCCACTCTGCGGCGCGCCCACCGTGACGCCAAGCGCGAACGCGGGGAGATTCCGACGCCTCAGCCGCAGAAGCGAAAGCGCGGCGGCGAAGACTGGAAGCCGCCGGCGCTTGCGCCCGACCAGGTGCATCTCTATGGCCTGCATACGGTGCGCGCGGCCCTCGACAATCCCGAGCGCAAGAAGATCAAGCTGTTCGTGACGCAGAACGCACTCGCGCGCCTCGAAGTCGACGTCGAAACGCTCGGCATGCCCTTCGAGATCGTTTCGCCGCAGGAAATCGACAAGGTGCTCGGCCCCGAGGCGATCCATCAGGGTGTGATGCTGGAAACACGGCCGCTTCCGGTACGCCGACTCGAAGCACTGAAGGAAAGCCCTCTCCTGCTCGTCCTCGATCAGGTGACCGATCCGCACAATGTCGGCGCGATCATGCGCTCGGCCGTCGCCTTCAATGCCGGCGCGGTCATTACCACGCAGCGACATAGCCCGACCGAATCGGGCGTGCTCGCCAAGTCCGCCTCCGGCGCGCTGGAACTGATACCTTATATACAGGTTACCAATCTCGCCGATGCGCTCGGTGAATTGCACAAGCTCGGCTTCTCCACCATCGGCCTCGATTCGGAAGGACCGGCGCCGCTCGAAGGCACCTTCTCCGGCGAGAAAGTGGCGCTGGTGCTTGGCTCGGAGGGCAAGGGGCTTCGGCAGAAGACGCGGGAAACCGTCAACGCACTTGCCCGTCTCGACATGCCGGGCGCGATCAAATCTCTCAACGTCTCCAATGCGGCGGCGATCGCACTTTACGCGGCGCGGCTCCACCTGAAGGCATAGGCCGGCCCAAGCAAGGGCAGCCGGTCGGGTCCGTCAATCGGCCCGCGCCGTATCGCCTGCATAGTCCACTTCGACGGGATAGGCGATCATCCGTGACATGCTGGCGTCGCGCGTCTTTTCTGACGCGCTATCGATTCGGATTTAAGGAGTTACGCAGGAGCTCGATCCGGCGCGACAAACGGAAACGGACACGCACAACGCTCGTGCAACGCCCGACCGATGCCAGAAAAATCCATTTTTGCCTTGGAATGACGCCCCGGGGCACTATGATCGGGCGATGATCGGTTGTAGCGACCGGCTCAGCAGCAAGAAGGAACGATCCCTATCATGGCCATTCGACCGCTGATTTTCGGTATCCTCTTCATCGCGGTCTTCGTCGTGATTATCATCAGTATCATCTGGGTGGACACGTCGCACCCCATCCACCAGCCCGATCCTCTGTCGCCGACGGCGCCCGGCCCAGCAACGCCGGGACAGGTGCAATAATACTGGCAGGAACGCCGACGGCGATCATGCGTTAATCCCGGAATCGAACGAGGATTGAACGCTTATGCGCATAATGATCGCCGTCGTCGCCTTCATGGTCGCCTCCGTGCTTAGCATCGCAATGATGTCGCCCTCCGGCGCCGGACAGACCGGCAATGGCGATCGGATCGAGGCGAGCGTCAACGAACCCGTCACTCATTAAAATAACGGCCGGGTGATCCGGGCCGTTATTGTCAACCGCGGTAGAGCCAGAACGGCATACCGCGATCGCGATCACGCCACTCGCGGCGCTCCTGCCAACGCTCGGCACGCCACCGCCGCCAGTGACGGCGATCATCGCGCCAGTCGGACCGGCGCCAATCGCGCTCATCGCGCCAGCCACGGTCGTCACGGTCGCGATCACCTCGCCAGCCACGGTCGTCGCGGTCGCGATCACCTCGCCAGCCATCACGAATTTGAACGATATCGCCCTGCGCCGTCACCGCCGGCCGCTCGGCCGGCATGGCGGCAGCCGGTGCGACGGACGCGAAAGCCGCACCGACGGAAACGGTTGCGGCGAGAAAGAGATGTGCGAGCTTCATGGCTGTTTCCTCATTGCTGATGAGGCGAAGATAAGCGGTCGCGGCTGAATTGGCGGTGAAGCAGCCCTTCAGACGCGGTTCATCAAGCGATACGTGCCATCTGAAAAGCCGGTGCGATTGAGCGAGGCAGCCGTGAACCCAGCTCTGCTTAGAAAGACGGTATCGTGGGGAAAGATGGTGCAGCTAACCGGAGCATTCTCGAACCAGTCCGCCTTCGCTTAGTTGCTCTCTTCGGCTCGCCGAGCCGAAGCTCACAGAGCGTAGGCTGGTGCCCCCGCCAGGGTTCGAACCCGGGACCCCCTGATTACAAATCAGGTGCTCTACCAACTGAGCTACAAGGGCAATAGTTGCCCAACTAGCAGATTCTGTGATTCTGTAAAGGGAAAATCCGTGCCTGCGCGGACAGTTCGGCTGCAGCTCAAAACGCTTCGCGATAGAAAACGTCCTTGTCGCGCAAGGCCTTTATCCTTTAGCTAGGGCAGCATCATAAAGGGCATTGCATGGGCCGTTCATTTCAGACGCTTTCCTTTCTCGCCTCACCAACGACGGAGGCGCTTGCCGCGCGCGAGGAGTTGATTCGCATCTATGGCGACGTCCCGGCCGACGAAGCCGACGTCATTGTCGCACTCGGCGGCGACGGTTTCATGCTGCAGACGCTGCACAACACCATGAACTCCGGCAAGCTGGTTTACGGTATGAATCGCGGCTCGGTCGGCTTCCTGATGAACGACTATCGCACCGACAAGCTTCAGGAGCGCATCTGCGTCGCCGTCGAAAACGTCTTCCGGCCATTGCAGATGACGACGGCCAACGCCGACGGCACCAACTCGACGGCGCTCGCCATCAACGAGGTCTATCTTTTTCGCCAGTCCTATCAGGCCGCGAATCTAAGGGTTATGGTGGATGGGCGCGTCCGTCTGGAAGAACTGATCTGCGACGGGCTGATGGTTGCGACACCTGCCGGATCGACGGCGTATAATCTTTCCGCCCATGGCCCGATCCTGCCGCTCGAGGCGCCGCTGCTCGCCATGACGCCGGTCAGCGCTTTCAGGCCTCGGCGCTGGAGGGGCGCTCTGCTTCCGAACAAGGTGACCGTCGATATCGACATTCTCGAGCCGGAGAAGCGACCGGTGAACGCAGTGGCCGACAATACCGAGGTCAAGTCGGTGCTGCATATTCGCATCGCCCAGTCGGAGCATGTGACGGCGCGCATCCTTTCTGATCCCGACCGCTCCTGGTCCGACCGGATTCTAGCCGAGCAGTTCAAGGATTGAGACGATGGCAATGCGACGGATATTGATGACCAGCCTCCTGCTTGCGGGATGGAGCATTGCAGCGGCGGCCGGCCCGGCGCAGGATGCCCTCCTGCCGGCATCGGTGATTTTCGCGACCAGTACCGGCTACTGGGAGGACGATGGCAATGCACCGGCGGTCGAGCGGGTGCCGACGAGCGCCGAGAGCGTCGCCAATCCCGAGGGAAAGGCCGCGCAGCGCCACGGCTACTACAAGCTCTTTGCCGTCCGCCAGCCGGACAGGACCTCGAAGATCTATCTGCAGCAGATTGCCCAGACCGAGACCGGCCCGGCGATCGCCTCGACCATCGAGCTGCAGGAGTTCAGCGACCTGAAGCCTTACGTTACCGATATACGCCCCGAGAATTCGAACGGCATCATCAAGGAACCGGGGCTCTTCGCCACAGTCTATCTGAAGACCGACCCTGCCGCGGAGCCGGATGGCTGGACCGTGCTGATCGACGAATTCGGCGACATCACCGTCGAGAAAGCGACGAATTGAACGGCTGGGACGTGTTCGAAGGGCATTCAAGAGATGAAACTGGGCTTTCGCGACGGCGTCCTCTACGACGAGAAAAGGTCGAACTGGGACGCAGCCGGCCCTAGACCGATCAGTTGGTCCCTCTGGTACCCCGCCGCCGATGACGCACAAAGCGACGTCCCGGAAAGAAGCTGGTTCCAGAGGGCGGCCGTCGCCCGCGATGCACCCATCCGGCCGGAGGCCGGGCCCTATCCCCTCGTTCTGTTGTCGCATGGCACCGGCGGATCCGCGGCCGGGCTGGAGTGGCTGGCGCGACGCCTGGTCGATCGCGGGTTTGCAGCGCTCGGCGTCAGTCATCACGGCAATACCGGCATCGAGCCTTATCGCGCTGAAGGCTTTGCCTGCCTTTGGGAGCGGGCGCCTGACCTAAGCTACCTGCTCGACCACCGCGATGCATGGCTCAGCGATCTCTCTGGCGATATCGATACGAACAGTGTCTTCGCAGCCGGATTTTCCGCCGGAGCTTATAGCGTGATGCTGCTTCTTGGGGCTGTTGCCCAGTTCTCGCAGTTCGAACCATCGAGGATGAAGCCTGGTGGCGCGCGCGGACCGAGGGAGTTTCCCGACCTTGCCGATCATATCCCGGCATTGCTGCGCACCAGCGATGTGTTTCGCGATTCGTGGTCCCGGATGTCGAACTCCTACCGAGACGACAGAATCAGGGCCGCACTCGTTTGCGCGCCAGGCCGGTCCGTTCTCGGTTTCAGCGAGGAAAGCCTGAAAGCTGTCGATGCGCCTGCCCTTATCCTGGTCGGTGACGCCGACAGGGCGGCACCGGCCGAAGAATGTTCGTCGTGGCTGCATGCGCGGCTCCGGCGCAGCGCCCTTAAAATCTTCGGCGGCGGCCTTGGACATTATGTCTTCGTGCCAGAGGGCACGGCGCTCGGCCTTGCCTTTGCGGCAGAACTCTTTACCGATCCCCCAGGCATCGAGCGCGCAGCCATTCATGAGGAGATTGCCAATCTGTCGGCAGCGCTGTTTCAAGTCAGCAGTATAAGCGCGATGGCTTGAGCAAAACAAAAGCCCCGTCTCCGGGGCTTTTGTTATCTCAATGCATCGATAATCCGATCAGTCGACATCCTCGACGACCGCGTCGGCGGCGCCGCTGATGCGGTGGGCAAGTGCTGCTTCCATGAACTCGTTCAGGTCGCCGTCGAGAACGTCGTCCGGCGCGCTGCTGGCGACACCAGTGCGAAGGTCCTTGACCAGCTGGTAGGGCTGCAGCACGTAGGAGCGGATCTGGTGACCCCAGCCGATCTCGGTCTTCGAAGCGGCTTCGGCGCTTGCGGCATCCTCACGCTTCTTCAGTTCCGCTTCGTACATGCGGGCGCGCAGCATGTCCCAGGCCTTGGCGCGGTTCTTGTGCTGCGAGCGCTCCTGCTGGCACTGCACGACGATGCCCGTCGGGATATGCGTGATGCGCACGGCCGAGTCGGTGGTGTTGACGTGCTGGCCGCCGGCGCCCGACGAACGGTAGGTATCGATGCGGCAGTCGCTTTCGTTGATCTCGATCTGGATCGAGTCGTCGACAACCGGATAGACCCAAATCGACGAAAAGGAGGTGTGGCGACGCGCATTGCTGTCGTAGGGCGAGATCCGCACCAGGCGGTGCACGCCCGATTCCGTTTTCAGCCAGCCATAGGCATTGTGGCCCTTGACGAGCAGGGTCGCGGACTTGATGCCAGCCTCTTCGCCGTCATGAACTTCGAGAAGCTCGACCTTGAAACGCTGGCGTTCAGCCCAGCGGGTGTACATGCGCAGAAGCATGTTCGCCCAGTCCTGGCTTTCGGTGCCGCCGGCGCCGGAATGGACTTCGAGATAAGTGTCGTTGCCATCGGCTTCGCCGGAGAGCATGGCTTCCACCTGGCGGCGTGCAGCCTCGGCCTTCAAGGCCTTCAGCGTGTCCTCGGCTTCCTTGACGACGCTCTGGTCGCCCTCTTCCTCGCCAAGCTCGATCAGCTCGATATTGTCGTTCAGCTGCTGTTCGAGCTGCTTGACACCGTTAATGCCGTCATCCAGCTGCTGGCGCTCGCGCATCAGCTTCTGCGCTTCGGAAGCGTCGTTCCAGAGGTTCGGATCCTCTGCCTTGTTGTTCAACCAGTCCAGCCGTCTTATCGCCTGGTCCCAGTCAAAGATGCCTCCTCAGCAGGGTGATAGCCTGCTTGGTTTCATCGACCACGTTTTCGATTTCCGCTCGCATTTTCCTGCTTCTCTGTCGGTCTTATTCAGGTGCTGGTGACATAGAGACGCCCGCCGCGGATGTAAAGGGCCGCGGCGGGCGTGCAAAATTCAGGCCTCGGTCAGAACAGGCCGGGCGTGCCGGTCTGGACGGCCTGGTTCGCCTGCGGCGAGGTCTTCAAGATCTCTTCCGGCGCCATGGTGCTGTCCATGCCGATCACCGAGAAGCTGTCGGCCGGGCCGGTGCCGGGCTTGAAGGCCTCGACGATGGTGTTCGGATCGCCGTCGCCAGCCGCCATGCCGGTTTTGCGGTCGATCGAAATCAGGTTCATGCCTGATGGAATGACGAACTTCGATTCCGGCGTGTCCTTGACGGCAGCCTGCATGAATTCGTTGAAGATCGGGGCGGACAAGACGCCACCGGTGCCGCCGCGGCCGAGTGGGGCCGGCGTATCGAAGCCCATATAGAGGCCTGCAACCAGATCCGGCGTGAAGCCGACGAACCAGGCATCCTTCTCGTCGTTGGTGGTGCCGGTCTTTCCGGCGACGTCGCGACCGCCGAGATCAATCTTGCCGGCAGCGGTGCCGCGCTGGATGACGCCCTGCATCATCGAGGTGATCTGGTAGGCGGTCATCGGGTCGAGAACGGTTTCCCGATTGTCGACCACATTCGGCTCTTCCTGGTTCTGCCAGTCGCCGGCATTGCAGCCCTCGCACACACGCTCCTCATGTTTGAAGATCGTCTTGCCGTAGCGGTCCTGGATGCGGTCGATCAATGTCGGCTTGATCTGCTTGCCGCCATTGGCGATGACCGAATAGGCCGAGACCATGCGCAGCACAGTCGTGTCGCCGGCGCCGAGCGACATGGAAAGAACTGGCAGCATGTGATCGTAGATGCCGAAGCGCTCGGCATATTCGGCGACGATGTTCATGCCGAGATCGTTGGCGAGGCGCACCGTCATCAGATTGCGCGAATGCTCGATGCCCGAACGCAGCGTCGACGGGCCGCCGGATTCGCCGCCGTAGTTTTCCGGCCTCCAGACCTGGCCGCCCGAGACGATTTCGATCGGCGCATCCATGATGACGGAGGCCGGCGTATAACCATTGTCCATTGCCGCGGCGTAGACGAAGGGCTTGAACGAGGAGCCTGGCTGGCGCATCGCCTGGGTGGCGCGGTTGAATTCGGACTGGGCGTAGGAAAAGCCGCCGACCATGGCGAGCACGCGGCCGGTCTTCGGATCCATCGCGACCAGGCCACCCTGCACCTTCGGCGGCTGCTGCAGGCGATAGGAGGTCGACGCGTCATCGCCGAGCTTTGCGACATAAACGACGTCACCAGGCGCCACGGCGCCGACCGGCGATTTCGTGGTCTTGCGGGCGCCGTCGGCCGAACGGAAGGCCCATTGCATGTTCTTGGCGTCGATCGTGCCGCGCTGGCGGTCGGCGGCAACCTTGCCGCTTCCATCCTTGGCCGGCTGCAGGCCGATGTCGACGGTCGAGTCGGACACGGCGAGCACGACCGCGAGCCGCCATTCCGGCACGTCGGACAGGGTGGGAATATCGGCTAGCGCCTTGCCCCAATCACCGCTTGCATCGATCTGCTTGATCGGGCCGTGGAAACCGCGGCGCTCATCATAGGTGATTAGACCGTCCTGCAGCGCCTTGCGGGCAGCGAGCTGCATCTGCGGATCGAGCGACGTGCGCACCGAAAGTCCGCCCTCATAAAGGACCTTTTCGCCGTACTGGTCGATCAGCTGGCGGCGAACGGCTTCGGCGAAATAATCCGAAGCAAAGAGCGATGGGCCAGTGGTGCGAGCGGTGACGCCGAGCGGCTGCTTCTTGGCTTCCTCGCCGTCGCTCTGGCTGACATAGCCGTTCTCGACCATGCGGTCGATCACCCAGTTGCGGCGCTCGMGCGCCGCCTCGGGATGACGGAACGGATGATAATTGGCAGGCCCCTTCGGCAGCGATGCCAGATAGGCGGCTTCGGCGACGGTCAGTTCGGTGACGGATTTGTTGAAATAGGTGAGTGCTGCGCCGGCGATGCCATAGGAATTCAGACCGAAGAAGATCTCGTTCAGGTAGAGTTCGAGGATCTTGTCCTTGCTGTAGGCCTGCTCGATACGGAAGGAAAGGATCGCTTCCTTGATCTTGCGGTCGATGGTCTGGTCCGAGCTCAGAAGGAAATTCTTGGCCACCTGCTGGGTGATTGTGGAGGCACCGACCGGGCGGCGGCCGGAACCGAAATTCTGCAGGTTAACGAGAATTGCGCGGCCGAGGCCGGTGAGATCAACGCCCGGATGATTGTAGAAATTCTTGTCTTCGGCCGACAGGAAAGCGGCCTTCACGCGGTCGGGAATAGCCTGGATCGGCAGGAAGAGACGCTTTTCCTTGGCGTATTCGGCCATTAGAGCGCCGTTTCCGGCATGGACGCGGGTCGTCACCGGCGGCGCATAGCTGTTCAGAACGGCATAGTCCGGAAGATCCTTCGCGACATTGGCGAGATAGATGGCAATACCCGCCGCCGCGACCAGAAACAGGACGCAGGCCATTCCGAAGAAATATCCAAAAAGTCTAACCATATTTCAGCTACCGGTCTTTTCGATCTTCAATCGGCGCAGCCGCAACGATTGTACAGATCAAGGCAATTTGCACGTTGCGCGGCTTACTCCATGAGCGTTACCGCCACAAGCCGATTCCGCGCTCAAGGCTTACGAAACATAAGCCGGAGTAACGGCGCGAATGTGAGCAAAATAGGGCTGTCTGCGCCGCATTCACCACCGCCGCCGCGTTTCATTAGAACTGTCACATCCAAGCAACGCCTGCCGCTGCCGCTAATCTGAGGCATCTTGCTCAGAACTTGATTCAGGAGACGCACTTCAAGTCTTTGTTTTTATGCATGTCGTCGAGCTGCAACCCCTTCAGATTTTGGGGCGCGTATATTAGCCGCCATTCGCCATGACGGCGGCGCGGTATCGCTTGACTGCGTCGGTCAAGAGACCGGCGATCTTCCCGCGCCAGGCCTCGTCGAGCAGCAATTTCTCATCCTCGGCATTCGAGAGGAACCCAATCTCGAGAAGGATCGAGGGCACGTCAGGGGCCTGCAGCACACGGAAGCCGGCATGACGGTGCGGATTGTTGATGGTGCCGACCTGATCCTTGAAAGAATTCAGCACGCTCTCGGCCAGCGAGATCGAGAAAGCCTGCGTCTCGCGCCGCGTCAGATCGAGCAGGATGTCGGCAACCTCGGGCGGCTCGGCGACCGTCTCCTTGCCGGCGATCTGGTCGGAGAGGTTTTCCCGTTCGGCAAGGTCGGCGGCGAGCTTGTCGGATGCCTTGTCGGAGATCGTGTAGACGGTGGCGCCGCGGATATCCTTCTGCTTCAGCGTGTCGGCATGCAGCGAAATGAAAAGCCCAGCGTGGTTCTGGCGGGCGATCAGCACACGCTGCGAAAGCGACAGGAACTCGTCATCCTCACGCGTCAGGAAAGCCTTGATGCCCGGCTCCTTGTTCAGCCGGTCGGTCAAAGCCTTGGCGAAGGCAAGCGTCACCTGCTTTTCCTCGGTCTTGGTGTCGACGCCGATCGCGCCGGTATCGATGCCGCCATGGCCTGCATCGACGGCGATGACGAAATCGCCGGGAGCAGCTTTTTCCGGTGCCGGAATGGCGCTGGTCGTCTGAGCCGCCTCACCTCGATCGCTCCAGGATTGCGTCTTCACCAGTTCGGCAAAGGCCCGCTTGTCGATCATCTCGGCATCGAGCACGAGGCGATGACCCTTGCCGGCCTCGTCGGCCTGCACTTTGGCAAGCGCCAGCTTGACCGGCCCTGCCGTCGTCAGCACGATGCGGGCGCTCTCCTCGTCCATCTTGCCGTAGCGGATATCCTTGAACAGGCCGCGGGCGGCAAGATCCTTCGCCGGAAAACCGAAGGCGGTCGCCGGAAGGTCGACGACGATGCGTTCCGGATTGGCGATATAGTGGACCGAGAAGCGCGGCTCGCGATCGAAATCGATGACGATGCGCGTCCTTGCATCGTCGCCGACGATGCGCGCGCCATAGGCAAGCAGCGGATCCCCGGCCTCGACGGAGCTGGCAGCGACCGGCAGGAGACTAGCGGCCAAAAGCGCCGCCAGAACCCGCCTTGCGATTGTCGATCGCCGCGCTGCGGATTTCGCCGCGATCCGAGCCCTCTTAAACAATAAACCGCACACCCTATTTGTATTGCGATGGACCCGACGCAGCTGCGGCCAGCGTCCCTGTGACGAAACACCCGCTGTGGCCTGCCGAATCGCGATCACTTTATCCCCAGTTTCTATGCGTTGCGAAATCCATCAATATTATGGCACATTTGGCTTTTCCCTTGCTATTGTGACACAGAAAACATACAACGAATTTCAGGGTAAAGTGTTGACGGGATAGAGTCGCCGCAAAGGCTGCCAGCCAGATCAGGACCTGGCGCCACACCGGTCATCGTCCGCCGTCTCATGCGCTTAATCCCTAGAACTGGATCCTGATTTTCCGGCTCATTGTCGGAATTCATTGGTGGATCAGCCACCACGCTCTCAGGGAGCAAACTCATCGGACCCGAACGGGTCTTCGTATTTGTCGATCACGCTTGGTTGTTGATGGTTTCGCAGCAGGTTTTATCTGAAGTGTACAGGCCCCGGACCGAAATGGTTCCGGTTGCGGTCTGGCTGCTGCCCTCCCCCTCGCATCAGGCGCGACTTTCATTATCCGGCGCGGCCACTGCGGACCGCATTCTTTCTGTCTCAACAGCAGTCGGGAATGCGCTCTCGCGGCCACGCCGAGGAGCACAGCTTACATGGCAGACAAAATGCTTATCGATGCGTCTCACGAGGAAGAGACGCGCGTCGTTGTCGTTCGCGGGAACCGCATAGAAGAATTTGACTTCGAGTCCCAGCACAAGAAGCAGATCCGCGGCAACATCTATCTTGCAAAGGTAACGAGGGTCGAGCCCTCGCTGCAAGCCGCCTTCGTCGACTACGGCGGCAACCGGCACGGCTTCCTGGCCTTCGCCGAAATCCATCCCGACTATTATCAGATACCGCTTGCCGACCGTCAGGCATTGCTTCGGGCCGAAGCCGAGGAGCATCGCCGCGACGAGGACGTCGAGCATGTCGAAACCGCACCGATGGTCGATCTTTCCAAGCAGGATCAGCCGGATGTCGGCATCGTGCCGGCAGAGGCGCCGGAAACGGCTGCCGTAACGGAAGAGACGGCAGCGGTAGAAGCCGCAGCATCTCCCGCGGCCGCCGAGGAAGCGCCGGCGAAGAAGGCAAGGCCGCGTCGCAGCCGCAAGAAGGCCGTAGAACCGGCCGCCGAAACGACGGCGACCGAAGACGCTGTTCCCACAGACGTTGAAGCCGAAGGAGCGTCGAGCGTCGACAACCAGGATGACGGCTCGACCGGCGGCGCGATGGCCGCCATGGTGGAAACCGACTCGATCTCCGAGGACGTCGATACCAGCAAGCGTCGCCACGATGATGACGACGATGATGACGATCACGGCGAAGAGGAAGTCATCGAATCCGTCGGCGCCGAAGACGCCATGGAAGAAGTGCCGGACCGAGTGCAGCGCAAGCCGCGCAAGCAGTACCGCATTCAGGAAGTCATCAAGCGCCGCCAGATCCTGCTCGTGCAGGTCGCCAAGGAAGAGCGCGGCAACAAGGGTGCAGCCCTTACCACCTATCTCTCGCTCGCCGGCCGCTATTCCGTCCTGATGCCAAACACGGCGCGCGGCGGCGGC
This sequence comes from Rhizobium sp. P1_B8, assembly GCF_056406515.1. Classification (NCBI taxonomy): domain Bacteria; kingdom Pseudomonadati; phylum Pseudomonadota; class Alphaproteobacteria; order Hyphomicrobiales; family Rhizobiaceae; genus Rhizobium; species Rhizobium sp. P1_B8. The sequence continues at coordinate 12,696 of NZ_JBFTZZ010000009.1, forward strand.
ATTTCCCGGAAGATCACCAATCCTGCCGACCGCAAGCGCCTGAAGGAAATCGCGCGCCTGCTCGAGGTGCCGCAGGGCATGGGCGTCATCCTTCGCACCGCCGGTGCCAACCGCACCAAGGTCGAGGTCAAGCGTGACTTCGAATATCTGATGCGCCTATGGGAAAATGTGCGCACGCTGACGCTGGCGTCCACCGCTCCCTGCCTCGTTTATGAGGAAGGCTCGCTGATCAAGCGCTCGATCCGCGACCTCTACAACAAGGATATCAGCGAAGTCATCGTTTCCGGTGAAGAAGGCTATCGTGAAGCGAAAGACTTCATGAAGATGTTGATGCCGAGCCATGCCAAGGTGGTTCAGCCTTACCGCGACATCCACCCGATCTTCTCGCGCTCCGGCATCGAGGCTCAGCTCGACCGCATGCTGCAGCCGCAGGTGACGCTGAAGTCCGGCGGCTACCTGATCATGAACCAGACCGAAGCGCTGGTCTCGATCGACGTCAACTCCGGCCGCTCGACCCGCGAACATTCGATCGAAGACACCGCGCTGCAGACGAATCTCGAGGCTGCAGACGAAGTCGCCCGCCAGCTTCGCCTTCGCGACCTTGCCGGCCTGATCGTCATCGACTTCATCGACATGGAAGAGAAGCGCAACAACCGCGCTGTCGAGAAGAAGCTGAAGGAATGCCTGAAGAACGATCGCGCCCGCATCCAGGTCGGCCGGATCTCGCATTTCGGCCTGCTCGAAATGTCGCGACAGCGCATCCGCGCGTCGGTTCTCGAATCGACCACGCAGGTCTGCTCGCATTGCGGCGGCACCGGCCACGTGCGCTCGCAGTCCTCCGTCGCGCTGCATGTCCTGCGCGGTATCGAGGAATATCTGCTGAAGAACACCACGCACAACATCACCGTGCGCACCACGCCTGACATTGCGCTCTACCTGCTCAACCACAAGCGCCAGACGATCATCGATTACGAAAGCCGTTTCGGCGTCGCTATCGTCATCGATGCGGACGGTTCGGTCGGCGCACAGCATTTCGCGATCGATCGCGGCGAGCCGGTGGAAAACCCGGTCAAGATCGAAACGCTCTTCAACTTCGCGGCCATTCCTGAGGATGACGACGACGACATCGTCATCGAAGTGGATGAGGACGAAGACGAGGAACTCGAGGAAAAGCCGGCCGTTGCCGAACGGCCCGTCGCAGCACGCTCGGAAGGCGAAGCTGACGGCAACCGCAAGCGCAAGCGCCGCAGGCGCCGCCGTGGCCGCAACGGCAATGCCGAGCAGCCGGCATCGGCAGCAGGCGAAGCCGGCGACGAGGATGAGGACGGTGACGACGAGGGCAGCGAAGGTGATGAAACCACCGAAGCTACGCCCGAGACACGCGCTGAAAGCGAAGAATCGCAGCGCCGCAAGCGGCGCCGTCGCGGCAAGCGTGGTGGCCGTCGCAATCGCGCCGAAGATGGCTCCGAACTGACGGCTGGCGAAGCCGGTGAAGACAATGGCGGCGACGAGGACGAAGGCGACGACGTTTCGAACGACGGCGCTCCGAGCGAAGCCGTAGCGGTCGAGGCGATTGGCGAGCCGGCCGACGAAGGCCAGGCCGCGATGGCAGCCGTCGAGAGCGCAACCGTCATAACCGAAGATGTGAAGCCCGCCCGCAGCCGCGGCCGCCGCAAACCGGCCGCAGCGCCGGTCGAGGAACCGGTTGCCGAGACTGCACCTGTGGCCGAGGCCGAACCGGAATTGGTTGAAGCCTCCGCCGATCTCGAAACATCCGTTCAGGAAGAGGCAAAGCCGGTTCGCGCCAACCGCGAATCCAACATCTCCTCCTCCGAGCCGACGGTGAAATCCACCCGCGTCGAGAATGGCGAAGGCGATGACGGCAAGCCGAAGAAAGCCGGCTGGTGGCAGCGCCGTGGCTTCTTCTGAACGCTGATTTTCGGACGTAAACACTGAAATCCGGCCGCGGCGACGCGGCCGGATTTTCGTTTATGGCGATGACATCGTCGCCGAGCTTGGACCGCCGTGACGTGGATGTGTATCTCTTATGATGATTACACTTGGGGCGCGATCATGCGGACGAATATCGATATCGATGATGCCTTGCTCGACGCGGCAATGACCGCCACGGGGATTGGCGACAAAAAAGGCCACCGTCGACCGGGCCTTGCGAAGTCTCGTTGAGAGGCACCGCCGGAAAATGCGATCGCAGATCTCGCAGGGATAGATTGGGAAAGCGACCTCGGCGCGATACGTCGCGACCGGCCGGACGATCTGTGATCGTCGTCGACAGGGCCCGATGGTCGAGCGTCGCGGCCTCGGGACCGCCTCAGCGCACTTGCGATCAGGCCGCCGGCGGATAGAGCAGGTCGACGATGTAGCTGGCGTCGAAGCGGGAATCGAGCATGCCGTAGGTGGAGCGCCAGCCGCCGGCAAGACGCGTCTCGATGAAGGCATCGGCAATGCGCCCAGCGCCCAGCCGATAGAGTTCGGCGGCACCGGCGGCGAGCGCCAGCTGCTCGACGAGCAGGCGGGCGGCGCCCTCATCCTGTTCACAGAGCGCGATTGCGGCGCGCAGCACGTCGATCGTCTTCTTGCCCGCAGGGCCGAGATCGCGGGCTAGGCCGGCGAAGACCGTTTCGAACAGATCCTTGCCGCGGTTAAGCACGCGCAGCACGTCGAGCGCCATGACGTTGCCGGAGCCTTCCCAGATGGCGTTGACGGGAGCCTCGCGGTAATGGCGGGCGATCGGGCGTTCTTCGATGTAGCCGTTGCCGCCAATACACTCCATCGCCTCGTAGATCAGCGCAGGCGCGATCTTGCAGCACCAGTATTTGGCGACCGGCGTCATGACACGGGCATAGGCCGCTTCCTCGGCATTGCCGCGCGCCTTGTCGAAGGCGTCGGCAAGACGGAAGGACAGTGCCGTCGCGGCGGCGACGTCGAGCGCCATGTCGGCGAGCACCCTCGTCATGATCGGCTGGTTGACGAGCATCTTGCCGAAGACGCTGCGGCCGCGGGTGTGGTGGACGGCTTCGGCGAGCGAGGCGCGCATGATGCCTGACGAGGCCAGCGCGCAGTCGAGCCGGGTGAGCGTCACCATATCGAGGATCGTGCGGATGCCGGCATCCGGACCACCGAGCAGGAAACCGAAGGTGTCAGTAAACTCGACCTCGGAAGAGGCGTTGGAGCGGTTGCCGACCTTGTCCTTCAGCCGCTGAAACTGCAGCCCGTTGGCGGAACCATCCTCCAGAAGGCGCGGCACGAGAAAGCAGCCCATGCCCTCCTTCGTCTGCGCCAGCATGATGAAGGCATCGCTCATCGGCGCGGACATGAACCACTTGTGCCCGGACAGCCGGTAGATGCCCTCGCTGACCTTTTCGGCAGCGCTCCTGTTGGCGCGCACATCCGTGCCGCCCTGCTTTTCCGTCATGCCCATGCCGATGGTCACGGCGGATTTCTGCATGGCGGGCTTGTTCGACGAATCATATTTGCGCGAGAGAATTTTGGGCGCCCAGTCCTTCTGGACCGCGGGCGAGGCCGAGAGTGCCGCAACGGAGGCGCTCGTCATCGTCAGCGGGCAGAGATGGCCGGATTCCAGCTGCGACGTCAGATAAAAGCGCGCAGCGCGAACCTTATGGGCCTCGTCCTTGGCCTCGGTATCGGCCTGGGGGTCCCAGACGGAGGAATGCAGGCCGACCGACATGGAGCGGCGCATCAGCGCATGCCAGGCCGGGTGAAACTCGACGACGTCGACGCGTTCACCGCGCGGACCGTGGGTGCGCAGCTGCGGCGCGCCCTGGTTTGCCATGCGCGCCATCTCCTGCGCCTCCGGCGAGGTGACGTAGCGGCCCATGTTTTCCAGGTCTTCGCGGATGCCGCGCGGCAAAGCCGCTGTCAGATCGACGATCAGCGGATCGGACCGATAGGCATTGATGCCGGACCACAGGCTCGGCTGGTTGAGTTCTGCGAGTTTGTCGTCAGTCCGGTTGGCGGAGGTCATAATTCGCTTCTAGTGTAAGAACCCGGCAAAGGGAAACCGGAAGTTATGATTCGGTTCATTCTGCTCTATCGGAATTCGGGCGAAAATGCATGGGGACATAAGCCTTTGCCCACAGCACATGCTTGCCCCGGCGGGCAGCACTCTTTATAGACCCGCCAGAGACAGCAAGAGGCAGGGTCATGGTCTTTTTCCCCCACCGCCACCTCATCGGCATCAAGGGCCTCACCGAGCAGGATATCACCTATCTTCTCGACAAGGCGGACGAGGCCGTCAAGATCAGCCGCCAGAGAGAAAAGAAAACGTCGACGCTGCGCGGGCTGACGCAGATCAACCTCTTCTTCGAGGCATCGACCCGCACGCAGGCCTCCTTCGAGCTTGCCGGCAAGCGGCTCGGCGCCGACGTCATGAACATGTCGGTCGGCAATTCCTCGGTGAAGAAAGGCGAAACGCTGATCGACACGGCGATGACGTTGAATGCGATGCGCCCAGATGTGCTGGTGATCCGCCATTCAAGCGCCGGTGCGGCCGCCCTTCTCGCCCAGAAGGTCTCCTGCTCGGTCGTCAATGCCGGTGATGGGCAGCATGAACATCCGACCCAGGCGCTGCTCGACGCGCTGACGATCCGCCGCGCCAAGGGCAAGCTATCGCGCATCGTCGTGGCGATCTGCGGCGACGTGCTGCATTCGCGGGTGGCGCGCTCCAATATCCTGCTGCTCAACGCGATGGGCGCCCGCGTGCGTGTCGTCGCGCCTGCGACCCTCCTGCCCGCTGGCATCGCCGAGATGGGTGTCGAGGTCTTCCATTCGATGCAGGAAGGGCTGAAGGACGCCGACGTCGTGATGATGCTGCGGCTGCAGCGCGAGCGAATGTCCGGCGCCTTCGTGCCTTCGGTGCGCGAATACTATCACTTCTACGGGCTCGACGCCGAAACGCTGAAAGCGGCGAAGGACGACGCGCTGGTCATGCATCCCGGCCCGATGAACCGCGGCGTCGAGATCGCCTCGGAAGTGGCGGACGGGCCGCAGAGCGTGATCGCCGAACAGGTGGAGATGGGGGTCGCGGTGCGCATGGCCGTCATGGAGACGCTGCTCGTCTCGCAGAACCAGGGTCCCCGAAGCGATGGAATGATGGCATGAGCAACCCGATCGTCCTCAAGAACGTCCGCATCATCGATCCGTCGCGCAATCTCGACGAAGTCGGGACGATCATTGCCGAAAACGGCGTGATCATTGCCGCCGGCGGCAAGGCGCAGAACCAGGGTGCACCGGAAGGCGCCGTCATCCGCGACTGCACGGGCCTTGTCGCCACGCCCGGGCTCGTCGACGCGCGCGTCCATGTCGGCGAACCCGGCGGCGAGCACCGTGAGACGATCGCCTCGGCGAGCCGGGCGGCGGCGGCCGGCGGCGTCACCTCGATCATCATGATGCCGGACACCGATCCTGTTATCGACGACATTGCGCTTGTCGAATTCGTCAAGAAGACGGCGCGGGATACGGCCGCCGTCAACGTCTATCCGGCGGCCGCCATCACCAAGGGCCTTGCCGGCGAAGAGATGACGGAGATCGGCCTCTTGATGCAGGCAGGCGCCGTCGCCTTTACCGATGCCCATTCCAGCGTCCACGACACGCAGGTGCTGCGCCGGATCATGACCTATGCGCGCGAATTCGGCGCCGTCATCTCCTGCGAAACGCGCGACAAATATCTCGGCGCCAACGGCGTCATGCATGAGGGGCTTTTCGCCAGTTGGCTCGGGCTCTCCGGCATTCCAAGGGAAGCCGAGCTCATCCCGCTCGAACGCGATCTCAGGATCGCGCAGCTGACGCGCGGCCGTTATCACGCCGCGATGATCTCGGTGCCAGAATCAGTCGAGGCGATCGAACGCGCCCGCAGCCGTGGCGCCAAGGTGACCTGCGGCATCTCGATCAACAATCTGGCGCTCAACGAAAACGACATCGGTGAATACCGCACCTTCTTCAAGCTCTATCCGCCGCTGCGCCCGGAAGATGACCGGGTGGCCATGGCCGACGCCCTTGCGAGCGGCGCGATCGATATCATCGTCTCCTCGCACGACCCGCAGGATGTCGATACGAAGCGCCTGCCCTTCGGCGAGGCGGAGGACGGCGCGATCGGCCTCGAAACCATGCTGGCGGCAGCCCTCAGACTTCACCATGGTGGCCAGGTGAGCCTGATGCGCCTGATCGACGCCATGTCCACCCGCCCCGCGCAAATCTTCGGCCTCGCCGCCGGCACGTTGAAGCCGGGCGCTGCGGCCGATATCGCGCTGATCGATCTCGATGAACCTTGGCTTGTCGCCAAAGACATGCTTCTCTCCCGCTCAAAGAATACGCCGTTCGAGGATGCGCGTTTCAGCGGGCGGGCGGTCGCGACTTACGTCTCGGGAAAGCTTGTCCACGCACTCTAGAGCAATTCCTGATTTCTCTGAGTGACGGAAATGCTCTATCTTTTTGTTTTTACGCAATTCCGGACGCAAAACCGCTGCGCAGTTTTGCTGGAATTGCTCTAGAATTGGATGATCTTAGGCCGGGTCGGCCTAAAATCTGAATCCTGTTCTAAATTATATAGTTAGAGCATGATGTCGTCCGAAAACCGCTCACAGTTTTCGGCATCATGCTCTAGGATCGACACCATCGCCGTCCATCCCCCAGCGGGAGAAGGCTGACTCGAGGATAGGCCACGGAGGGGCTGAGGGGGCATATGTTATCCAATCTCATGTCATGGCAGATCACGCTGCCGATCGCGCTTGCCGCCGCCGTTATCGGCTATCTCTTCGGCTCGATCCCTTTCGGCCTGATCCTCACGCGCGCCGCCGGCCTCGGCGACGTGCGCAGCATCGGCTCCGGCAATATCGGCGCAACCAATGTGCTCAGAACAGGAAACCGGACGCTCGCCGCGGCGACGCTGCTGCTCGATGCGCTGAAGGCATCGGCCGCAGCCTGGATCGTCGGCTATTTCCTCGGTGAGGAGGCAGCGATCATCGCCGGCTTCTTCGCCTTCATCGGCCATCTCTTCCCGGTCTGGATCGGCTTCAAGGGCGGCAAGGGTGTCGCCACCTATATCGGCACCCTGCTCGGCGTCGCGCCGATCATGGTCGTGCTCTTCGCCGCCGTCTGGCTAGCGGTCGCTTTCACCACCCGCTACTCCTCACTGTCAGCGTTGGTTGCCATGCTTGTCATTCCGGTTGCACTGTGGATACTGGGCAACGAAAAGGTTGCGGCAGTGATGGCGATCATGACCCTCATCTCCTACTGGAAGCACAAGGCGAATATTTCGCGCCTGATGAGCGGGACGGAAAGCAAGATCGGGGCAAAGGGATAATGGATGCGCTGAGCGCCGGACCAAAAGGCGTTGTTCTGACCGAACGGCAAAGAATTGCCTGGTTACGCCTCATCCGTTCCGACAATATTGGCCCTGCCACCTTTCGCGACCTCATTAATCATTTCAGTTCGGCCGAGGCAGCACTTGCCGCACTGCCGGAGCTTTCGGCGCGCGGCGGCGCCACGCGGGCAATCCGCATCGCCAGCGAGGCCGAGGCACATCGGGAACTCGAGGCGGCGCGTCGCTTCGGCGCCCGCTTCGTCGGCATCGGCGAGCCGGACTACCCGCAAGCTCTGAAGCAGATCGACGGCGCGCCGCCGCTTCTGGCCGTCAAGGGCGCGCTTGCCGCCGCCAAACGACCGGCCGTCGGCATCGTCGGCTCGCGCAACGCCTCGATCGCAGGTGCGAAATTCGCGGCGATGGTGGCACGCGACTGCGGCCGGGCTGGATATACCGTGGTCTCCGGCCTGGCGCGCGGCATCGATACGTCAGCCCACCGGGCAAGCCTCGACACAGGGACGATCGCGGCGCTCGCCGGTGGCCTCGACCAGCCCTACCCGCCGGAGAATGTCGGCCTGCTCGAAGAGATAACCGGCGGCAACGGCCTGGCGGTGAGCGAAATGCCCTTCGGCTGGGAGCCCCGCGCCCGCGACTTTCCGCGCCGGAACCGGCTGATCGCCGGCATCGGGCTCGGCCTCGTCGTCATCGAAGCGGCATCGCGTTCGGGCTCGCTGATCACGGCACGGCTTGCCGGCGAGTTCGGCCGCCTGGTTTTTGCCGTGCCCGGCTCACCGCTCGATCCGCGCTGCCATGGCACCAACGGCCTGCTGAAGGACGGTGCTTCGATCGTCACCGCACCCGCCGATGTCATGGAGGCCCTGGCGCCGCTTGCGCAATTCGACCTATTCCCGTCATCGATGGCGGAAGAGCCTGCGCGTGACGGCAAGTCGATATCGGTGCCACCCGGCGATTCCGATCGGAATCGCATCATCGATGCGCTCGGGCCGACGCCGGTCGAGATCGACGACGTCATCCGCCATACGGGCCTGTCGGCATCCGCGGTCTATCTGATCCTCCTGGAGCTTGATATTGCCGGCAGGCTGCACCGGCAGCAGGGTGGCCTCGTCTCGCTTTCCGATTGAACCTTGCGCGACATCAGGCGGCGGCTACGCGAATTGCCGAACCCTGTATCGAAAAACCTTTGATAACCTATCTAAAATTGTATTTTCCCGATAATCTCCCCTCGGCTGCAACAGATGCAAGAGGTAAAATTGTAGCAAACCCCTTGACCGCGGCGATTTCCCTGTCCATGTCGGAGGGCCGATATCCAAGTTGCGGTATGTGTTGCGCTGGTTTCAACGCTGGCGTCGCTTCCTTTTTAGAGAATCATCATGAATGTTGTAGTGGTGGAATCGCCTGCCAAGGCCAAGACGATCAATAAGTATCTGGGTCCGGGATACAAAGTGCTCGCCTCCTTCGGTCATGTGCGCGATCTGCCTGCCAAGGATGGCTCAGTCCTCCCCGATCAGGATTTCGAAATGCTTTGGGAGGTCGATAGCGCCTCCGCCAAGCGGATGAAGGACATTGCCGACGCGGTGAAATCCGCCGATGGCCTGTTTCTCGCAACCGACCCGGATCGCGAAGGCGAAGCGATTTCCTGGCACGTTCTCGACATGCTGAACAAGAAGCGCGTGCTGAACGGCAAGCCGGTCAAGCGCGTCGTCTTCAATGCGATCACCAAGAAGGCGGTGCTCGACGCGATGGCCGATCCGCGCGACATCGACGTGCCGCTGGTCGACGCCTATCTCGCGCGCCGCGCGCTCGATTATCTCGTCGGCTTCAATCTTTCGCCTGTGCTCTGGCGCAAGCTGCCCGGTGCGCGGTCGGCCGGCCGCGTTCAGTCTGTGGCGCTTCGCCTGGTCTGCGACCGCGAATCCGAGATCGAGCGCTTCATTTCCGAGGAGTACTGGAACATCTCGGCGCTTCTGAAGACGCCGCGCGGCGACGAGTTCGAGGCAAGGCTGGTTTCGGCGAACGGTAAACGGCTGCAGCCGCGCGCAATCGGCAACGGCGAAGATGCCGGCCGGCTGAAGGCCTTGCTCGAAGGTGCGAGCTATGTCGTCGACACGGTCGAGGCGAAGCCGGTCAAGCGCAACCCCGGACCGCCGTTTACGACCTCGACGCTGCAGCAGGCCGCCTCCTCCAATCTCGGCTTCTCCGCCTCGCGCACCATGCAGATTGCCCAGAGGCTCTATGAGGGCGTTGATATCGGCGGCGAGACGGTGGGTCTCATCACCTACATGCGGACCGACGGCGTTCAGATGGCACCCGAGGCGATCGATGCGGCTCGCAGCGCCATCGTTGACCAGTTCGGCGAACGCTATATGCCGGAAAAGCCACGCTTCTACTCGACCAAGGCGAAAAATGCCCAGGAGGCGCACGAGGCGATCCGTCCGACCGATTTCTATCGTTCGCCCGACCGTGTGCGCAAATTCCTCGATGCCGACCAGATCCGGCTCTACGAGCTGATCTGGAAGCGCGGTATCGCCAGCCAGATGGCGTCGGCCGAGATCGAGCGCACGACGGCTGAAATCACCGCCGACAACAAGGGTGAGAAGGCCGGGCTTCGCGCCGTCGGCTCCGTGATCCGCTTCGACGGGTTCATCGCCGCCTATACCGACCAGAAGGAGGATGGCGAGCAGAGCGACGACGGCGACGAGGATGGCCGCCTGCCGGAGATCATTGCGCGCGAAACGCTCGCCAAGCAGAAGATCAATTCGACCCAGCATTTCACCGAGCCGCCGCCGCGTTATTCGGAAGCCTCGCTCATCAAGAAGATGGAAGAGCTCGGCATCGGCCGCCCCTCCACCTATGCTGCGACCCTCGCGACGCTGCGCGACCGCGACTATGTGACGATCGACAAACGCAAGCTGATCCCGCAGGCCAAGGGCCGGCTGGTGACGGCTTTCCTCGAAAGCTTCTTCACCAAATATGTCGAATACGACTTCACCGCCGACCTCGAGGAAAAGCTCGACCGGATTTCGGCCGGCGAGCTGAACTGGAAGCAGGTGCTGCGCGATTTCTGGAAGGATTTCTTCGCCCAGATCGAGGACACCAAGGAACTGCGCGTCACCAACGTGCTCGATTCTCTGAACGAGGCGCTGGCACCACTCGTCTTCCCGAAACGGGAGGACGGCAGCGATCCCAGAATCTGTCAGGTCTGCGGCACCGGCAACCTGTCGCTGAAACTCGGCAAATACGGCGCCTTCGTCGGCTGCTCGAACTATCCTGAATGCAACTACACCCGTCAGCTCTCCTCCGAAAACGGCGGAGAAGCGGACGGCGCAGCACTTAACGAGCCGAAGAACCTCGGCACCGATCCGACCACCGGCGAGGAGCTGACGCTGCGTTCCGGCCGCTTCGGCCCCTATATCCAGCGCGGCGACGGCAAGGAAGCCAAACGCGCTTCGCTGCCGAAGGGTTGGAAGCCCGAAGACATCGATTATGAAAAGGCGATGGCGCTGATCTCGCTGCCGCGCGATATCGGCAAACATCCAGAATCCGGCAAGATGATCTCGTCCGGCATCGGCCGCTATGGGCCGTTCCTCCTCCATGACGGTTCCTACGCCAATCTCGAAACCGTCGAGGACGTGTTCTCGGTCGGCCTCAACCGCGCCGTGACTGTTATCGCCGAAAAGGCGAAACAGGCCCCGGGCCGGGGCGCGCGCGGCACGCCGGCGGCACTGAAGACGCTCGGCGATCATCCTGATGGCGGCGCCATCACCGTTCGCGACGGCAAGTACGGCCCCTATGTCAACTGGGGCAAGGTCAACGCCACACTGCCGAAGGGCAAGGATCCCCAGGCGATCACCGTCGAGGAGGCGCTTGCGCTGATCGCCGAAAAGGCCGGCAAGGCACCTGTGGGCAAGGCGGCCAAGGCGAAAGCCAAGCCGAAGGCGGCAGCCGCCGACGCCAAGGCCACCAAGACGGCCGCCAAGCCGAAGGCAACGAAGGCGAAAGCGCCCGCGAAATCGAAAAAGAGCTGACGTGAGCAGGATACCGCGCGATAGAACGAACCCTGCGGGCAAGCGTCCGGGCAAGATCGGCCGCGCCGGCAAGGATGCCCCCGCCGTCGAGCCGCTGAACATCGTCCATGGCGCGCTGCCTTCGCGCGAGGTGATCCTGCGCTTCATCGCCGATCACCCGCAGAAAGCGTCCAAACGCGAACTCGCCAAGGCTTTCGGCCTGAAGGGCGACAACCGTGTCGAACTCAAGCACATGCTGCAGGAGCTCGAGCAGGAAGGCATGCTGCAGAAGAACCGCAAGTCGCTGATCCGTCCCGGTGCGCTGCCGCCCGTCACGGTTCTCGATATCACCACGCGCGACAAGGATGGCGATCTGATCGGCCGGCCGGCGGAATGGCCGGAAGACCAAGGCGTAGCACCCGCCGTCAGCATCCGCCAGCAATCGCCCGCAGGCCGCCAGGGCAAGGGCAAGGCGCCCGTCGCCGGGCTCGGCGACCGCATCCTGGCGAAGATCTTCCCGGCCGTCGATCGCGGCGGGCCAGCCTATACGGCGCGGATCATCAAGGTGATCGACAGGCGCCGCGGCGCCTCGATGGGCGTTTTCCGCACGGCACCGGGCGGCGGCGGCCGTCTGCTGCCGATCGAACGGCGCGGCGAGGAGATGGTGATCGATCCCGACTTCACCGGCGGCGCCACGGACGGCGATCTGGTCGAAGTCGAAATCGCCCGTCTCGGCCGTTTCGGCCTTCCGCGCGCCAAGGTTCTCTCCGTCGTCGGTTCCGTCGGTTCGGAAAAGGCGATCTCGATGATCGCGATTCATGCGCACGGCATCCCGCATGTCTTCCCGCCGGCCGTCATCGCTGAGGCGGACGCCGCAAAACCGGCCAGCATGTCGCATCGCGAGGATTGGCGCGACGTGCCGCTGATCACCATCGACCCGGCCGATGCCAAGGACCATGACGACGCCGTCTATGCCGAGCTCGACCCCTCGCCCGACAATCCCGGCGGCGTCATCGTCACTGTCGCGATTGCCGACGTCTCCTGGTATGTCCGCCCCAATTCACCGCTCGACCGCGAGGCGCTGAAGCGCGGCAACTCGGTCTATTTCCCGGATCGCGTCGTGCCGATGCTGCCGGAGCGCATCTCCAACGATCTCTGCTCGCTGAAGGAAGGCGTCGACCGTCCGGCGCTCGCCGTGCGCATGAGCTTTTCCGGCGAAGGCCGCAAGATCGGCCACACTTTCCATCGCATCATGATGAAGAGCGCGGCCAAGCTGTCCTACCAGCAGGCCCAGGCAGCGATCGACGGCAAACCGGACGATCAGACCGGACCGATGCTCGGGCCAATCCTGAAGCCGCTCTGGCACGCCTATGAGGTGATGAAGCGCGGACGCGACCGGCGCCAGCCGCTCGAACTCGACATGCCGGAGCGCAAGATCCTGCTGAAGCCCGACGGTACGGTCGACCGGGTCGTCGTGCCGCCACGGCTCGACGCGCACAAGCTGATCGAAGAGATGATGATCCAGGCGAATGTCTGCGCCGCCGAGACGCTGGAAAAGAAGCGGCAGCCGCTGATCTATCGCATTCATGACGGCCCGACGCTTGCCAAGCAGGAGATCCTGCGTGAGTTCCTGGCCACGCTCGGCATCTCGCTTGCCAAGGGCGGCAACATGCGCGCCAACAACTTCAACGGCATCCTGGCGAAGGCGGACGGCACGCCGCACCAGACCATGGTCAACGAGATGGTGCTGCGTTCGCAGAGCCAGGCGATCTACGGCCCTGAGAATATCGGCCATTTCGGCCTCAATTTGATGAAATACGCCCACTTCACCTCGCCGATCCGCCGCTATGCCGATCTCATCGTGCACCGCGCGCTTGTCGGCTCGCTCGGTTTCGGCGAAGGCGGCATCACACCCGACGAAGAGGCGGCGCTCGACGATATCGCCGCCGAAATCTCGACCTTCGAGCGTCGGGCGATGGCAGCCGAGCGCGAGACCGTAGACCGGCTGATCGCGCATCACCTCAGCGGCCGCGTCGGCGAGGAGTTTGCCGGACGGGTCTCGGGCGTGACGAAATCGGGGCTTTTTGTCGCCCTGCCAGACTATGGCGCCGATGGTTTCGTCCCTATATCTACGCTCGGCACCGATTATTTCATCTATGACGAGGCGCATCAGGCACTCTCGGGTGAACGAACAGGGCTCGGTTATCGCCTGGGCGATAGCGTTACCGTGAAGCTTGCCGAAGCGATCCCGCTTGCCGGCGCGCTGCGTTTCGAGATGATCAGCGAGGGCCGCGAGATGCCTGCAGCGGTGCGCTCCTTCCACAAGGCGGGCCGCCGCGACAGAGGCCAGGTCCGCAAGAAACCTGGAACAAGGCCGCCACGCGGACGCCACTAAGCATCGCGCCGAAAGCGGACGCTGGTTTTCGGCAAAACGCTGCAACAACGAAGATCGCCGGCGTTGGACGTGGTTCACAAGACGAATCCGATGCTTTCGGCTGAAAGAGGAACATGCGATGAGCACACCGACCGATCCGGTTGCCCGCTACGGGGATGCGCCCGAGGTCGAGCGTCCGCTTGGGCGCTCCATCATGCGCGGGCTGATGAACCGGTGCCCGGCCTGCGGCAACGGCAAGCTCTTTCGTGCCTTCCTGAAACCGGTCGATCATTGCGCGGCCTGCGGCGAGGCGATGCATCACCAACGCGCGGACGACCTGCCGCCTTATATCGTCATCCTCGTCCTCGGCCACGTCGTGGTCGGCGGCTATATGCTGACCGACATGACTTTCGTGCTGCCGGTCTGGGTGCATATCGCCATCTGGGCGCCGATCACCGTCATCACCGCGCTTGCCTCGATCCAGCCGATCAAGGGCGGGGTCATCGGTCTGCAATGGGCGCTGCGCATGCACGGCTTCGGTGGCGAGAGTGACGGTCCGGACGATTATGACATCCCCGGCCGGCCGAATTAGCGCCTTCACCTTCCAGACATATTTAACGTGTAGTGCCAGCCCTCCACCGACCACCACCCGAATGCGAGAGCCGAAGATCCTCAAGACCTGACATGGTAAGCATTTCTTGCCCCAACGGGCTTTACATTCCGCAGATGGTCACTCACATCGGAAATACTGCGAAGCGGCATCCGTCACCTGGATTTGGCACGTCTGTGTCTATCTATCTGACGGGAATCGGCCGTTTCGTTCGCGCAGCTTTCTAAGGATGGATAAATGTCTCAGCCGAGAACCGGCACACCGGGCGATGTCGAAGAAATCCATTGGCCTTCTCTGGTGGCAGCCATCTCGTCCATATCTGCCGTTGGCATAGCAATCGGCCTCGGTCTCCCGCTTCTCAGCATCATCCTCGAAAAACGCGGCATCTCGTCCACCCTGATCGGGCTCAACACGGCGATGGCCGGGGTCGCGGCGATGGCCGCCGCACCGATCACCACCAAACTCGCCCATAAATACGGCGTTGCGCCGACAATGCTCTGGGCCGTGCTGATTTCGGCGCTGAGCGCGCTCGGTTTCTATTACGCCCAGGATTTCTGGATGTGGTTTCCGCTGCGCTTCGCCTTCCATGGCGCGACGACGACGCTGTTCATCCTCTCCGAATTCTGGATCAACGCCGCTTCGCCGCCTTCCAAGCGCGGTTTCGTGCTCGGCATCTATGCGACGGTGCTTTCCCTTGGCTTTGCGGCCGGACCTCTGCTCTTTTCGGTCCTCGGCAGCGACGGCATCTTCCCATTCCTGATCGGCGCCGCCGCCATCCTGCTTGCGGCCATCCCGATCTTCATCGCCCGCGACGAGAGCCCGGTGCTCGAGGAAAAACCGGAGCTGCATTTCATGCGCTACGTTTTCCTGGTGCCGACGGCGACGGCGGCGGTCTTCATCTTCGGCGCGGTGGAGGCCGGCGGGCTGTCGCTTTTCCCGATCTTTGCCGTGCGCGCCCATTTCACCGAATCGCAGGCCGCGCTGCTGCTCACCATGATGGGCGTCGGCAACGTCATCTTTCAGATCCCGCTCGGCCTGCTTTCCGACCGCATCGCCGACAAGCGGCCGCTTCTGGCCGGCATGGCCCTGATGGGCTTCATCGGCTCGATGATGTTGCCGCTACTGCTCGACAACTGGCTTCTGATGGCCGGGCTCCTGCTTTTCTGGGGCGGCTGCGTCTCAGGCCTCTATACGGTCGGCCTCAGCCATCTCGGCTCGCGGCTGACCGGCTCCGATCTTGCGGCAGCCAATGCTGCCTTTGTCTTCTGTTATGCGATGGGGACCGTGGCCGGTCCGCAGGCGATCGGCGCGGCGATCGATGTCGCTGGAAATAACGGGTTTGCCTGGGCGATTGCCGCTTTCTTCGGTCTTTACGCCCTACTTTCGGGCATCAGACTGATGTTCATTCGAAAACGGGCTTGACTTTTCGGGCGGGATTCGTAGTTTCGCGCCAGGATTTGCCGTGGAGCCCATCCGGCTTCCACGGCTTTCATTTTCTTAAAGGCAGGACGACCATGGCCAAGGCTACAACAATCAAGATCAAGCTGCTGTCGACAGCCGACACCGGTTTCTTCTACGTCACCACGAAGAACAGCCGCACGATGACGGACAAGATGACGAAGACGAAGTACGACCCGGTTGCAAAGAAGCATGTCGAGTTCAAGGAAACCAAGATCAAGTAATCACTTGGCCTGACGGATTTCACAAAAGCGCGCGCCTTCGGGTTGCGCGTTTTTTATTGTCCGGCTTTGTGGTTTTCAAGATGATAGCGCAAACAGACAAAACGCCGCCCTTCCATCGTCGGGAAGTGGCGGCGTTTTCTTGAAAGGGGGTCGGCCAGCATGCAAAACGGCACGAGGAACCGCTATAACTTGCCTACTAGCCGACCGACCCCACGACCCAGGAGATGCGGCGGACCTGAGCATCATGGGGTATCGACAACTCCTCAACGGGAGCGCTTCTCTTATGAGCCGATAATTTGCGCAAAAATGAAAGAAAATCAACAAATTCTTAATGATGAATTTTCTCATCTTGATTCTATGGTTAAAAGTCCAGATTTGGGACATACAAAGATTTGCCGTCTCTGCTTTGGATCAAAGCGTAGCGCCTGCTCTTTCCAAGAAATTCGACAATATAACTTAATAACTTACGCCACCCCTCCCCTTACGTGAGGTGACGCCGCCGCAATCTATTTGACCCTGTCGGCGGCAGGCATTTTTTATAGTCTTCATTTCATTTTGAGCTACGGCCTGACGCTCTCAAGACTATCGCGCGGCACCACATCCGCGGCAACGCGGCGAGTCCATTTTTGGGCTATTGAGCTGCAATTTTTTCGCCCCGCAGTGCACAGGCGAAGATTAAAAATCGGTAACAATTCGCTTACCGCAGTGGAAAACCCGCAAATGGCGCATATGGCGGCAAGTGATTCGTCAGGCGGCTGCGGCGACCACACGGTTGCGGCCGGTATTTTTGGCCTCGTAAAGGGCCAGATCTGCCTGTTTCATCAGCTGGTCCGGTGTCAGCACCGACGTAATGCGCGAGGCGATGCCGAACGAAGCAGTGACATTCAGCGCTTCTCCGGCGTGTTTCAGCATGAAGGGAGCGTTTTCGATCGCCGCACGCAGGCGCTCGGCGACGGCGGCGGCAATTTCCGGCGAGGTGTCGGGCATCACAACAACGAATTCCTCTCCACCGTAGCGGCAGGCGAGATCGGCACCGCGGATGGTCGAACGGACGCGATTTGCGAATTCCCGCAGCACCTCATCGCCGCCGTCATGGCCGTAGGTGTCGTTCACATGCTTGAAGCGGTCGATATCGGTGATCAGCACCGAAAGCGGCCGGCCCCGCGCCATAGAACGGTTGAAAAGCACGTTCAGGTGATTGTCGAGATAGCGCCGGTTATAAAGGCCGGTCAGCGGATCGGTCACGGCAAGCTCGATCGTCTGCTTGACGCTGGCGCGCAGCCGGTCGTTGTAGCGCTTGCGGCGGATCTGCGTCAGGCTACGGGCGACCAGTTCGTTGGGATCGACCGGGCGGATGATGTAGTCGTTGACGCCGAGATCGAGCGCGCGCACGACCATGTCGTCAGCGCCTTGCTCAGTGATGATCAGGACCGGCAGAAAGCGCGTGCGCTCCAGCGAACGCAGCTGCGAGCAGAGGCGAAGCGGATCGTAATCGTCGAAGTTGGCATTGACGATGACGAGATCGAAGGCGCTTTCGGCCGCCTCGAAGAGGGCGGCCTGCGGATCGGAGAGGGCAAGCACGTCGGCGACGGGCTTCAGCGCCTTGATGATGCGCTCCTGCGAATTGGCGCGGCCGTCGACGAGCAGGACCTGAGCGGTCTCGTCGGCGCGGCCCTCGCCTGCCCGCGTGAGGTCGTCGATGCCCATCGTATGGGCGGTGTCGGCGCGGATGCGCAGCTCATCGCTCAACGTCTTCAGCCGCAGCAGGCTCTTCACCCGGGAGATCAGCTGCAGATCGTTGACCGGCTTGGTGAGAAAATCGTCAGCGCCGGCCTTCAGGCCGCGTACGCGATCGGTCGGCTGGTCGAGCGCGGTGACCATGACGACTGGAATATGGGCGGTCTTCTGGCTGGCCTTCAGCCGCTCGCAGACCTCGAAACCGTCTATGCCGGGCATCATGATGTCGAGCAGAATGAGATCGACTTGATTGCGCTCGCAGATCGCCAGTGCCGTGTAGCCGTCCGCTGCGGTCATCACGTCGAAATACTCCGCAAGCAGCCGCGCTTCGAGCAGCTTCACGTTGGCCGGAATATCGTCAACCACCAGTATTCGCGCAGTCATAAGCGTCTTTCCGATGCGTCAGGCATCGCCCAGATAGGTCTTGATCGTCTCGATGAATTTCGGAACCGAGATCGGCTTTGAAACATAGGCCTCGCAGCCGCCTTGGCGGATCCGCTCCTCGTCCCCCTTCATCGCGAAAGCCGTAACGGCAATGACGGGAATCACGTGCAGCTCGTCGTCTTCCTTCAGCCACTTCGTAACTTCGAGGCCGGAGACCTCGGGAAGCTGAATATCCATCAGGATGAGGTCGGGACGATGCTTGCGCGCCAGATCGAGCGCCTCCATGCCGTTTCTGGTCTGGATCGTCGTATAGCCGGACGCCTCGATGAGGTCGCGAAAGAGCTTCATGTTGAGCTCGTTATCTTCTACAATCATCACCTGTTTGGGCATGACAAGCTGTCCCTACGTCCGTTCGCGCAGCGGTTCGTCCCATGACAAAGGCACATGCGGACAAATAGCTCCGTGAAACCGATAGCGCACGCTACCGGTATTTGGTTGAAGAAAAGGTAACTTACCCAGCGAAATGCAAAGCAACTTCAAGACTTCGAAACAACAGGCTGCCGACCCGCACGAGACGGCGATCGCCGTGCTCGGCTGGCTTGCCGATGATCCCGAAATGTTCGGCCGCTTTCTCGCCCTGACGGGTGTGGCGCCCGGCCAGGTGCGCAACGCCGTCAACGATCCCGGATTCCTCGCCGGCCTGATGGATTTTCTGATGAACCACGAACCGACAGCCATGGCCTTCTGCGCGGCGAGCGGCATAAGCCCGGAGACGGTGACCGGCGCCTGGCAGCATTTCTCTTCGCCGGGCCTCGATTCCGGAGAATACTGATCGTGGCCTCCGAAGAATTCGATATCTCGCACATCCGCCTCGGCAAGCGGCCGTTGATCGTCTGTGACGTCGACGACGTCGTGTTGCAGTTCATCGGTCCCTTCCAGCTTTTCCTTCAGAGCCGGGGCCACACGTTTCTGCCGCGATCGTTCCGGCTTCATGGCAACATCGTCTCGCAAGCCGACGGCGTGGAGATCGAAGATCATGAGGTCAGCCGGCTGATCGAGGAATTCTTCGAGGCCCAAGAGCTGTGGCAGACGCCGCTCGACCGCGTGGTCGAAACGCTCGACCGACTTTCGGAAGAGGCCGACATCCTTTTCCTGACAGCCATGCAGCCGCGGTTCCAGGACCAGCGCCGTCGGCTGCTGGACAGGATGGGCCTGCTCTTTCCGCTGCTTGCCACCGAACAACCCAAAGGGCCGATCGTTCACGCATTGCATGCCAGCCGCTCCCTTCCCGTCGTCTTCATTGATGATATGGCGCGCAATCTGCATTCCGTTAGGGAACACGTCGCCGATTGCCTGCTGATTCACCTGATGCCTAACTCGCCCGTCCATCGTTTCGCGCCAGCGGCGGCCGACGACATCACCCGCGCCACCGACTGGACGCACGCGGCCGAGCTCATCGAGGCGCATTTTGTTTCCGGCACGTTCACGCGCGCAGTTCCAGCCGCATGAGCGGACGACCGTCCTTGCGCCGCGCTACCGTCTCGAAACCGGCCGCATCGAAGATCGCCGTCGAGCCGATGCAGAGCGTCACTGATTTCGACTGCTTCACATGATCGATCGGACAGGCTTCGAGCAGCCGTGCTCCCTGGCGCCGCGCATGGTCGATCGCGCCGGCGAGCAGGCGGTGGCTCATTCCCTTGCCGCGCAGTTTGGGCAGCAGGAAGAAGCAACTGACGGCCCAGATTGATGGATCCTGCGCATCTCCCTCTTCCAGCGGCCGCGAGACGGTGCGCGGCGAATTGAACTGCGGCACGTCGTGGCGCGGCCCGACCTGCACCCAGGCGACCGGCGCGCCCTCGGCATAACAGAGGATGCCAGGCGGCGGACCCGCCTTGATCCGTCCCCGCATATGCGCCTTGCGTTCGTCGGCCGCCATCTCAGTCCTTATCGCATGCGGCAGGCGCAGCGCCACGCACCAGCAATTATAGAAGGCACCCTGCGGCCCGAACACGATTTCGAAATCGTCCCAGCGTGCTGGCGTTACCGGCTCGAAACGAAGATCGTTATCCAAAGGCAAAGCTCCCGCCCTCTCTTGAGACTCGGAAGCTTAAGGCGTAACCTCGCCACGTTCAATCTTTGTTCTCATCATGACACCCGCCCCTGACAAGACACCCGGCTTCTGTCGCGACTGCCTTGCCGAGCAGAAGGGCGAGGCGCGCCGCTGCGTTTCCTGCGGCAGCCCCCGTCTCGTGCGCCATCGCGAACTCTACGCATTGACGCTTGCACATATCGATTGCGACGCCTTCTACGCAGCAGTGGAGAAACGCGACAATCCGGAGCTTGCCGACAAGCCTGTCATCATCGGCGGCGGCAAACGGGGTGTGGTTTCCACTGCCTGCTATATCGCCCGTATCCACGGCGTGCGTTCGGCCATGCCGATGTTCAAGGCGCTGGAGGCATGCCCTGAGGCGATCGTCATCCGCCCCGACATGGAGAAATATGTCCGTGTCGGGCGCCAGGTGCGCGCAATGATGCAAGATCTGACGCCGCTGGTGCAGCCGCTATCGATCGACGAGGCCTTCCTGGAGCTCGGCGGTACCGAGAGGCTGCATCACGATCCCCCGGCGCGTACGCTGGCCAAATTCGCTCGTCGCATCGAAAGGGAGATCGGCATCACCGTTTCGGTCGGGCTTTCCTACTGCAAATTCCTCGCCAAGGTCGCCTCCGACCTGCAGAAGCCGCGCGGCTTTTCGGTCATCGGCCGCGAGGAAGCGGTAGAGTTCCTGGCACCGCGTCCCGTCACCACGATCTGGGGCGTCGGCAAGGCCTTTGCGGCGACGCTGGAGGCGGACGGCATCCGCACCATCAGCCAATTGCAGCAGATGGAGGAAAACGACCTGATGCGCCGCTACGGCAGCATCGGTCAGCGGCTCGCCCGGCTGTCGCGCGGCATAGACGACCGCGAAGTGCATCTCAACGATGCGGCCAAGAGCGTCTCGTCCGAGACGACTTTCTTTGACGATATCTCACGTTATGACGATCTGGTGCCGATCCTGCGCAACCTCTCCGAAAAGGTCTCCTGGCGGCTGAAAAAAAACGGCATTGCCGGCCAGACCGTGGTTCTGAAGATGAAGAGCGCCGATTTCAAATCGCGCACCCGCAACCGCAGGCTCGAAGACCCGACCCAGCTTGCCGACAAGATCTTCCGCACCGGGCTCGAGCTTCTCGAAAAAGAGACTGACGGTACGAAATTCCGCCTGATCGGCATCGGCGTCACTGATCTCGGCGATGCCGCCCGCGCCGATCCGCCCGATCTGATCGACCAGCAATCGGGCCGGCGAGCCGCCGCCGAAGCGGCGATGGACAAGCTGCGCGACAAGTTCGGCAAGCGAACGGTCGAGACCGGCTATACGTTCGGCAACAGCAAGCGCGATCACTAGCGCATAATCCCGAAAATCTGCATCGATTTTCGGGGTTATGCGCAGATTCAAAGTGATAGAGCGTCCTTAGCGCGTCAGAAAAGACGCGCGGCGCTCTAACGCGTGAGGCCTGTCAGCCAGGCGGCCTATAAAATCTTCCTTAAACTTCGTCCCATAATGTGCCGGGCAAGTATTGCGTATGGTTGGGTATCATGTTCTCGCGTCTCGTCTTCGGCCTCGGCTTGCTGTCGGCCACCGCACTCGTGCACCCTGCTCTTGCCGCGGATGCTGCGCGCACGCTGCAGATCTTCGTCTCGAAGGACAAGCAGTCGCTTGCGGTCTATGACGGCACCGAGGTCGTCGCGACCTCGAAGGTCTCGACCGGCAAGGACGGCCACACGACGCCGAGCGGCATCTTCTCGGTGCTGGAAAAGCAGAAATACCACGAATCCAATCTCTATTCGGCGGCCCCGATGCCGTTCATGCAAAGGCTGACCTGGTCGGGCATCGCCCTGCACGAATCCAATTCCGTGCCGCGTTATCCGGCCTCGCATGGCTGCGTGCGCATGCCCGGCGCCTTCGCAAAAATGCTCTATGGGATGACCGATCCCGGTGTCCCCGTCATTATCAGCGACGGTGAACTGGTGCCGCAGCCGATCGACCATCCGACCCTTTTCCATCCGGAGGCACCGGCGGCGATGCCGCTGCTTTCGGACGTCGAACTGCGGCCCTCCATGCCCGACAGCCCCGAGAAGCCGGTGCAGGTGGCGATGAACGATACCGCTGCGATGCCCATGCCGGCAGCGCAGCCGATTGCGGCGCCCGAACCCGAGCCGCCGTCCGAGCCGATCAGCATGCTGATTACGCGCCGAACGCTCCGCGAGACGGTGATCGACATCCAGGCCCTGCTCAACCAGCTCGGTTTTTCCGCCGGCAATCCGGACGGCTTGCTCGGTCCGTCGACCGTGCAGGCGATCAAGGCTTTCAAGACGCTGCGGCCGGCGGAATTTGCCGCCGACAAGAGCCTGGTCTCCGACACGCTCCTCCGAGAAGTCTATGCCGCGGCTGGCAAGGGCGAGCCGCCGAACGGCGTC
Organism: Rhizobium sp. P1_B8; assembly: GCF_056406515.1. NCBI lineage: Bacteria > Pseudomonadati > Pseudomonadota > Alphaproteobacteria > Hyphomicrobiales > Rhizobiaceae > Rhizobium > Rhizobium sp. P1_B8. Next base: position 35,360 of record NZ_JBFTZZ010000009.1, read on the forward strand.
ATCATGGTGCGGCAGGCCTTCAAGCCGATCTTCGAAGCGCCGGTGACGATCACCGATCCGGGACTGGCGCTCGGCACACATTTCTTCACGCTGCATGCAGTCGATGAAAGGGCCGGCACGGCCGACTGGCTCGGCATCACGCTCGAGAACAATCTGTCTCGCGAGACGATGAAGCGGCTCGGCATTACCAATCAGGAAAGCTCGATCATTACAGGCAAGCCGATCGCCCGTTCGCTCAGCCGGATTACCATCCCCGATGAGACCCGCCGCAAGATCGACGCCCTCATCGCGCCCGGCTCGACGCTGACGATCTCCGATACCGGCGTCGGCCGGGAGACCGGCGAAGGCACGGATTTCATCACAATCACCCGCGGGTGATGGCCATCACGCTAGAACAGGATGATTTTAAGCCGGGTCGGCCTAAAATCTGAATCCTGTTCAACACTAAATAGTTAGAGCATGATGTCGCCCGAAAACCGCTGACACTTTTCGGCATCATGCTCTGATGCGTGTCGCCCAAAAGTGCGCAGCGGTTTCGGGCTAAAAACATGCACAAATCAAAGACTTAAAGCGCGTCGCATGAATCCGGATTGTCGCGGCGCGCTTTAGGCTGATCAGACAAGCTCGACGTCGACGACGCCGGGGGCCGCACGAAGGGCGGCGGCGATCTCCGGCGTGATGCGGTATTTCTCCGGCAGCGCCACTTCCACCTCGCGTTTGCCCTCCTCCTTGATGACGATGAAGGAAACGAGGCCGTCGCCCTTGGCGTTCAAATGGCCGGCAACCATTCTCAGCGGTCCGGAATCGCGGACATAGACGCGCAGCGCCTTCTGCATCTGCAGCGACTTTTCCTCCAGCGACTGGATCGTCTGGATGCGCAGGCCGATGCCCTCCGGCCGCTCCTCACCCGTCGCGGTCAGCACGAAGGATTTTCCTGACTCCAACACGTCGCGATACTGGTTCAGCATTTCCGAAAACAGCACCGCTTCGAACTGGCCCGAAGAATCGGAGAAGACGATGATGCCCATCTTGTTGCCGGAGCGGGTCTTGCGCTCCTGCTTCGAGATGACGGTGCCGGCAAGGCGCGCATTGGCCGCGCCCTGTTTGATGGCCGCGGAAAATTCGGCAAAGGTCTGCACCCGCATCTTCTGCAGGATGTTGTTGTAGGAATCGAGCGGGTGGGCTGTGAGATAGAAGCCCAGCACCTGGAATTCCTTGAGCAGCCGCTCGGAGGGGAGCCAGGGCGAGAACGGCGGCAGGGAGATCTTCTCGGGCCCCGACGTCAACGTGCTGCCGAAAATGTCCGACTGGCCGCTCAGCTTGTTCTCCTGGGCGCGCTGGGCATAACCGAGAATGCGGTCGAGGCCGGCTGCTAGCTGGGCGCGGTCCATGTCGAAACAATCGAAGGCGCCGGCATAGATCAGGCTTTCGAGCACGCGGCGATTGACCTGACGCGGATCGATGCGCAGGCAGAAATCCTCGATGCTGGCAAAGGGCTTGTCGCCACGCACCTCGACGATATGGTCGACGGCGGATTCGCCGACGCCCTTGAGGGCGGCGAGCGCGTAATAGATGCGGTTGTTGCCGGTCTCGAAATGGCGGAAGGAAGTCTGCACCGAGGGCGCGATCACCTCGATGCCGAGGCGCTTGGAATCCTGGCGGAAATCATTGACCTTTTCCGTGTTGGACATGTCGAGCGTCATCGAGGCGGCGAGGAATTCGACCGGATAATGCGCCTTCATGTAGGCCGTCTGGTAAGAGACGATGGCATAGGCGGCGGCATGCGACTTGTTGAAGCCGTAATTGGCGAACTTCGCCAGCAGTTCAAAGATATTGTCGGCCTGCGGCTTCGATACGCCATTCTTGACGGCGCCAACGACGAAGCGTTCGCGCTGCTGGTCCATCTCGGCCTTGATCTTCTTGCCCATGGCGCGACGCAGAAGGTCGGCTTCGCCCAGCGAATAGCCGGACAGCACCTGGGCGATCTGCATCACCTGTTCCTGATAGACGATGACGCCCTGGGTTTCCTTGAGCAGGTGGTCGATCATCGGATGGATCGATTCCAGCTCTTCGTCGCCGTGCTTGCGGGCATTGTAGGTCGGGATGTTCTCCATCGGGCCGGGACGGTAAAGCGCCACCAGCGCGATGATGTCCTCAATGCAGTCCGGCTTCATGCCGATCAGCGCCTTGCGCATGCCGGCACTTTCCACCTGGAACACGCCGACCGTCTCGCCGCGCGACAGCATCTCGTAGGTCTTCTTGTCGTCGAGAGGAATGGCTGCGAGATCGACCTTGACGCCGAGCTTGGCGACGAAATCGACCGCAACCTTCAGCACCGTCAGCGTCTTCAGGCCGAGGAAGTCGAACTTGACGAGGCCAGCCTGCTCCACCCATTTCATGTTGAATTGGGTGACCGGCATGTCCGAGCGCGGATCGCGATACATCGGCACCAGCTTGGAAAGCGGCCGGTCGCCGATGACGATGCCGGCGGCATGGGTCGAGGCATGGCGGTAAAGCCCCTCGATCTTCTGGGCGATGTCGAGCAGCCGCGCGACCACAGGTTCTTTCGCCGCCTCCTCCTGCAGCTTCGGCTCTTCCTCGATCGCCTTGGACAACGGCGTCGGATTGGCGGGATTGTTCGGCACCAGTTTGCAGATCTTGTCGACCTGGCCATAGGGCATTTCCAGCACGCGGCCGACGTCGCGAAGGGCGGCGCGCGCCTGCAATGAACCGAAGGTGATGATCTGTGCCACCTGCTCGCGGCCATACTTGGCCTGGACATAGCGGATCACCTCTTCGCGGCGATCCTGGCAGAAGTCGATGTCGAAGTCGGGCATCGAGACGCGTTCCGGATTGAGGAAGCGCTCGAACAGCAGCGAAAAACGCAGCGGGTCAACGTCGGTGATCGTCAATGCATAGGCGACCAGCGAACCGGCGCCCGAACCGCGGCCGGGACCGACCGGAATGTCATGCTGCTTGGCCCATTTGATGAAGTCGGCAACGATCAGGAAGTAACCGGGGAAACGCATGCGCTCGATGACGCTGAGCTCGAATTCCAGCCGCTCGCGATAATCCTTCTCCTCGTAACCCGGCGACATGCCGAGCGTCGAAAGCCGCATGTCCAGCCCTTGGACCGCCTGGCGGCGCAACTCGCTCGCCTCGGCGCGCTCGGCCTCCTCGGCATCGTCGGTCGCACCGGTGAAGCGCGGCAGGATCGGCTTTCGCGTCTTCAGCACGAAGGAGCAGCGCCTCGCGATCTCGATCGTATTTTCCAGCGCTTCCGGCAGGTCGGCGAAGAGCTTGGCCATCTCGGCCCGGCTCTTCAGATAATGATCCGGCGTCAGCCGGAAGCGGCTGTCGTCGGAGACGATGGCGTTGTGCGCAACCGCCATCAGCGCATCATGGGCGTCGTAGTCGTCGCGTGTCGGAAAGAACGCCTCGTTGGTCGCAACCAGCGGCAGGTCGTGGGCATAGGCGAGCCCGACAATCTTCTGCTCGTGCCGCTTGTCGTAAGTGCCGTGCCGCTGCAGCTCGACATAGAGCCTGTCGCCGAAGAGACGCTTCAGCGTCAGCAGCCGGGCTTCCGCCTGGGCCGGATGGCCTACCTTGATCGCCACGTCGACCGGCCCGGTCAGGGCGCCGGTCAATGCGATCAGCCCTTCCGTGCCTGCCTCCTCCAGCCAGGAGGCACTGATATGAACGGCCTGATTGCTCTCGCCGCCGAGATAGGCGCGGCTGACGAGATCGACCAGCCTTTCGTAACCGGCATCCGTCGCAGCGAGAAGAACGATCGCCGGCAGCTTGACCAGGGCCTGCTGGCCGCCGCGCTTTTCCGTTTCCAACCCGTCTTCCATGTCGATCGAGACCTGGCAGCCGATGATCGGCTGCAGGCCATCCTCCATCGCCTTCTGGGAGAATTCGAGGGCGACGAACAGATTGTTGGTGTCGGTAATCGCAATCGCCGGCTGGCTGTCGCCGGTCGCCTTGTAGAGGATCTTCTTCAGCGGCAGCGCGCCCTCGAGAAGCGAATAGGCGGAATGGACCCTCAGGTGGATGAAGCCCGGCGTACCGCCGGTCGCCTCACCCGTTGAACCCTTTGCCGTATCCGCCATGACATGCCTTCCCAATCACCCGAATGAATCGGACTCATTGTCGGCATAGAGGGCGATGATGTCCAGAAGAAGTCCCGCATCCGGACCGCATGATTGCCATGCGGTCCCCTGAAAACTTTAGAGCGCCATGACGATGAGCGAAAAGCTGGCAACGAACATTGCGATGGAGGTGAATGCTGCGATATCACGGATCATGTCAGTCATCGGGCTCTCCTTTACTCGTTATGTTTTCAATTTGTTCCATGTATGTTCTGTTGTCAACAGGAATCTTTTCCTTCTTTCTTGTGTTTGAAAAATGCCGAGATGCGCACCTGCGAATCGCTGGGAGCCAGTACCCGATGATATGGGCGGCAGCTGTCCCTTCTGGCCTGCCATATCGGTCATGGCGCCTAGGTGGCCAGCCTCATCGAGACGACCCGTTTATTTCAAGTCTATGTTCCTCTTTTGTTCTTTACACATCGCAGCATATTTGCCAGCATCCAGCCGAGAAGAGGAGAATGAGATGTTCGATATTCCGATGCTGAACGAATTCGTCGTGGAGGCGAAGGCTGCGACCTATGTCGGCGGCGGCGTGGCGCGCGTACCCTGCCGGGCGAGCTCCCACGATATCGGTTACGAACGCGGCGACTGGCGCTATCTCGACAGCTATTTCGGCGGCACCGATTTCGCCGGACAGGAGGTGGTGCGGCTTGCCGACGAGCCCATCTGGGCGATGAATTATTTTGGCTGCGTCATTGCGCCGAAGCTCATCGACGGCACAGCAGCCGGGACGGTAATCAAGACAGCACTTTCAGCGATGTATCGAGAGGGCCGGTTTCTTGGCGGAATGGAATTCGACCATCCGTTCGGCCGCTATATCGACCGCAGCGAAGGCGGCTGCGAGCGGTTCAGCGGCCACGAATGCATCATGGTCGACGGCCAGAAGGCCTATGCGCTCGACTATCGCGGCGGGCTGATCGTGCCCTGATCGCAGCCTTAAAGCGCATCGCGTCAATCTCGCAAAACCACTGCAGGCTTTTGGGCGACATGCATCAGAAATCGACGATCTTGCCGTCGGAGATCGTCACGCGGCGATCCATGCGGCGGGCGAGCTCGTGATTATGGGTGGCGATGAGGGCAGCAAGGCCGGACTGGCGCACCAACGCTTCCAGCGCATCGAAGACGTAGCTTGCCGTTTCGGGATCGAGATTGCCGGTCGGCTCGTCGGCAAGAAGAAGAGTCGGCGCATTGGCGACGGCACGGGCAATCGCAACGCGCTGCTGCTCGCCGCCGGAAAGCTCGCCCGGGCGATGCGAGCCACGATGGCCGATGCGCATATAATCGAGAAGCTGGCCGGCCCGCTCTCCGGCTTCCTTCCAGGACAGCCCGGCGATCAGTTGCGGCATCATGATATTTTCAAGCGCCGAGAATTCCGGCAGCAGGTGATGGAACTGGTAGACGAAGCCGATTTCACTGCGGCGGATCGCAGTGCGTTTCTCGTCGCTCAGGCCGTCACAGGCATGGCCGTTGATGTTAACCTCACCGCCGTCCGGATGCTCCAGCAGGCCGGCGATATGCAGCAGCGTCGATTTGCCGGTGCCGGAGGGCGCGACAAGAGCGACGATCTCGCCCTTCGACATCGAAAAATCCGCGCCCTTCAGGATCGGGAGCAGCGTATGGCCCTGCCCGTATTGGCGCTCGACGCCGGTAAGCTTGAGAACGACGTTGCGATTCATGAAGGCGGCATTCCTTATTCGTAGCGCAGGGCCTGCACCGGATCGAGCCTGGAGGCACGCCAGGCCGGGAAAATGGTCGCGATGAAGGAGAGCGTCAGCGCCATGACGACGATCGAGATCGTTTCGCTGAGATCCATCTCGGCCGGCAGCTGGCTGAGGAAATAGACCTGCGGATTGAAGAGCACGGTGCCTGAGATCCAGGAGAAGAACTGGCGGATGGATTCGATGTTGACGCAGACGAGGACGCCGAGCAGAACGCCGGCAATGGTACCGACAATGCCGATCGCCGCCCCGGTCATGAAGAAGATGCGCATGATCGCACCGGCGCTGGCGCCCATGGTGCGCAGGATGGCGATATCGCTGCCCTTGTCCTTCACCAGCATGATGAGGCCGGAGATGATGTTCAGCGCCGCCACGAGCACGATCAGCGTCAGGATCATGAACATGACGTTGCGCTCGACCTGCAGCGCCGAGAAGAAGGTCTGGTTGCGCTGGCGCCAGTCGGTGATGGCGATCTGGCGGCCGGCTGCCTCCTCCACCTTGGGCTTTAGATTGTCGATATCGTCGGGGTTGTCGACGAAGAGCTCGATCGACTGCACCAGTCCCTCGGCATTGAAAAAGAGCTGCGCTTCCTCGAGCGGCATGAAGATGATCGAGGAGTCATATTCCGACATGCCGATCTCGAAGAGCCCGGAGATCTTGTAGGACTTGATGCGCGGATTGACGCCCATCGGCGTGATGTCGCCTTCCGGCGAGGTCAGCGTGATGAGGTCGCCGACGCGCAGACCGAGCTGGTCGGCCATGCGGGTGCCGATCAGCACGCCTTCGCCGGAGGCATAACCCACCATGTCGCCTGATTTGATGTTGTCGGAGATCGTCTTGAGCTTGGTCAGGTCCTCGGCGCGGGCGCCGCGCACCAGCGCGCCGGTGCTACCGCCGGCCTGGGCGGAGGCGAGCACCTGGCCTTCCACCAGGGGTAGCGCCATCTTGATGCCGGGTACGGCGGCGAGCTTGCCGCTGAGGACAGGATAATCGGTGAAGGGGCCGTCGACCGGCTGGACGATCATGTGGCCGTTGATGCCGAGAATACGCGAGACGAGTTCGGTGCGGAAGCCGTTCATCACGGCCATGACGATGATCAGCGTCGCAACACCCAGCATAATGCCGACGAAGGAGAAGCCGGCGATGACTGAAATGAAGGCCTCCTTGCGGCGGGCGCGCAGATAACGCCACGCCACGAGGCGTTCAAAGGTGGAAAATGGCTTGCCAGCCGGACCCAAGCCGGATTTTGAACTCCGGTCCACTGCTGCCTCTGCCATTTCGCCTCCGTTTCCTAAGCCACAAACCGATTGATCGCCGCTTCGATGGTCATCGTTTCGCGGGCGCCGGTCTTGCGGTCTTTCACCTCAACTTCGCCGTTTGCGACCGCGCGCGGGCCGGCGATGATCTGGACAGGCACACCGATCAAGTCGGCAGTCGCGAATTTGGTGCCGGCCCGGTCGTCGGTATCGTCGTAGAGCACATCCTTGCCGGCCTTGGTCAGCGCGGCATAGATCAGCTCGCAGGTATCGTCGCAGGCCTGATCGCCCGCCTTCATGTTGATCACAACGATATCGAAGGGCGCGACCGATGCCGGCCAGATGATTCCGTTATCATCATGCGATGCTTCGATGATGGCGGGAACAAGGCGTGTCGGGCCGATGCCGTAGGAACCCATGTGAACGAAGTGTTCCTTGCCATCAGGTCCCTGCACTTTCGCGCCCATCGGCTCGGAATATTTCGTGCCGAAATAGAAGATATGGCCGACCTCGATGCCGCGTGCCGACAGGCGGTCGCCTTCGGGAACGGCGTTGAAGGCCGCCTCGTCGTGCATTTCCGAGGTCGCCGCATAGAGCGAGGTCCACTTGTCGAAGATCGCCTGCAAACCCTCGACACTGTCGAAATCGGTATGTTCACCAGGAATATCGAAATCGACGAAATCCTTATGGCAGAAGACCTCGGATTCGCCCGTGTCGGCGAGGATGATGAATTCATGGCTGAGCTTGCCGCCGATCGGGCCGGTGTCGGCGCGCATCGGTATGGCGCGCAGGCCGAGCCGGTCGAAGGTTCTGAGATAGGCGGCGAACATCTTGTTATAGGAATGCTCCGCCCCTTCGGGCGTCAGATCGAAGGAATAGGCATCCTTCATCATGAATTCGCGCGAGCGCATGGTGCCGAAGCGCGGACGGATCTCGTCACGGAACTTCAGCTGGATATGATAGAGATTAAGCGGCAGGTCCTTGTAGGACTTGATGGAGGAGCGGAAAATATCCGTCACCATCTCTTCGTTGGTGGGGCCGTAGAGCATCGGCCGATCCTGACGGTCCTTGATGCGCAGCATCTCCTTGCCGTAGGCGTCATAGCGGCCGCTTTCCTGCCAGAGCTCGGCCGATTGCAGGGTCGGCATCGAAAGCTCGATGGCGCCGGCGCGGTTCTGCTCCTCGCGGATAATGGCGTTGACCTTGTCCAACACGCGTTTGCCAAGCGGCAGCCAGGAATAGATGCCCTGCGACTGCTGGCGGATCATGCCGGCGCGCAGCATCAGCCGGTGGGAGACGATTTCCGCCTCCTTGGGGTTTTCCTTGAGGATGGGCATGAAATAGCGGGACAGACGCATGGCGGATTCCGGAGCAGTTGAGATCCCGCGGCAGGCGGAATCGAAGGCAAGTGTTGATGTGGGAGCGTTCATAGCCGCTTCGCGGCAGGAAGGAAACCCGCAACGGATGTCGGCAACCTCCCGGAAGCGCATGTTCGCACCCGCAAAATGGAAGGGCGTGAAAAAGCGCGTGTTTATAAGGACTTGAACGAAAATCTTGTCAACAGAAAAATTTTGCTAGAGTGTAGCAAAAATGCAAAAAAAGCTGATGACAAAGCCCAATGTTTGAGCTAGTTTTAGCTCACAAAACAGGCAGGGAGTTAAATTCTTGCCGAATTCGCGGTCAAGTCTTGGGAGGATCAGATCTTAGGCGCGCTCGTCGCAGCCCCGGCAACGGTTACAGATCACGCGATACTTAAAACAAGGCTTTTAGCCTTGTTTTTTTTTGGCATTTCGGCCTCGCCCCATCCAAAAATCCCGCCGACTTCCGTAACGGGATGATCCTCATTCCGTTACGCGAGCTCTTTGCCGCAACAGCATGACGCTGGTATGACGAAGTTCGCTTTCATTAAGCTTGCATATGCTCAAAGTTTGAGCAAAAGCCACGGCTCAATAGAAGCTGGGGCCGAGTTGCGGCAGGGCATCGAAGCCCCAGCCGAAATAGGTGTCGCAGACATACCAGAGGCCGTAGATCAGAGCCGAAATCAACGTCGTCAGTGAAAACACGAAAGCAGCGCGAAACCGCGTGGGCGCGCTCGGAACGGTGCCGAGCACGACGTCGTTGTCGTCCGCTTGGGTGCGCAGGCCGATCGGCAGGACGGCAAAAAGCGTCATCCACCAGATGATGAAGTAGACGGCAAATCCCTGAAGAAAGATCTGGAGCATTATGGTTCCCGTTGATGCCGCGCTGATATCGCGTCCTTATACGGCGGAATGGCGACCAACTCAAAGCAGGCGAAGCGTTTAACCGCCTTCTGGTCACTCTGCCGCAGCAGGGCTATCACTCTGCCGCAGGCTCAGGCCTGTTCGAGTTCGATCAGCGTGCCGGAGAAATCCTTGGGATGCAGAAAGAGCACCGGCTTGCCATGCGCGCCGGTTTTCGGCTGGCCGTCGCCGAGCACCCTGGCACCCGCCTCTACCAGTCGGTCACGGGCGAGAAGAATATCGTCCACCTCGTAGCAGATGTGGTGCATGCCGCCGGATGGGTTCTTTTCGAGGAAGGCTGCGATCGGCGAAGTATCGCCGAGCGGCTGCAGCAATTCGACCTTGGTGTTCGGCAATTCGACAAAAACGACGGTGACGCCATGCTCCGGCAGAGCCTGCGGCTGCGATACGGCAGCACCCAGCCTATCGCGATAGGCCGCCGTCGCCGCGGCCAGGTCGGGCACGGCGATGGCGATATGGTTGACCCGGCCGAGCATGGTCAGACCCTGGTGACGAAGGCGGTGACGACGGGCTTCTTGCCCCAGGCCTGGTTCGCAGCAGAGCGAATGGCGCGGCGCACGGCCTCCTGCAGCATATCGATATCCTTGCGACGGGCGCGCGGAATGCTCTCGATGGCGCTGATCGCGGCGTCGAAGAGGGTGTCCTCCATCTCCTCGCCCTCGTCGTCATAGACCGGCAGGCCGATCGAAACGAGATCGGGATCGCCGACGATGTCATAGCGGGCGTCGAGCACGACGTTAACAGCGACATGGCCGACATAGGAGAGCTTCTTGCGCTCGCCGATACCCATCTCGTCGAAATCGCCGATCAGCGTGCCGTCCTTATAAATGCGGCCATGCGGCGCCTCGCCGATCACCTCGACGGGACCGGGCGCCAGCCGCAGGATATCGCCGTTGCGCACGCGCGGCACCACGGCGATGCCGGATTGCTCGGCAAGTTCCTTGTGCGCCGTCAGATGCGTCGCCTCGCCGTGCACCGGCACGACGATCTTCGGCCGCGTCCATTCGTACATCCTCTGCAACTCGTTGCGGCGCGGATGGCCTGAAACGTGGACCAGCGCCTCGGTATCGGTGATGATGTGCACACCTTGCTCGACGAGGCCGTTCTTGATGTCCTGGATCGCCTTCTCGTTGCCGGGAATGGCGCGCGAGGAAAAGACGACGATATCGCCTGCCGCAAACGCCACATTGCGCATCTCGTCGCGGGAGAGCTTGGCAAGTGCTGCCCGCGCCTCGCCCTGGCTGCCGGTCAGGATGACGACGACCTTGTCGCGCGGGATATAGCCGTATTCGTCCTCGGAGATGAAGGGCTTCACGCCTTCCATCAGGCCGATGTCCTGGGCGACGTTGACGACGCGCTTCAGCGAACTGCCGAGCAGCAGCACTTCACGGCCTGCCGCCTCGGCAGCCTCGGCAACGGTACGGATGCGCCCGACATTCGACGAGAAGGTGGTGATCGCCACCCGGCCCTCGGCATTCTCGATGATCTTACGCAGGCTTTCGGACACATCCTTCTCGGAGGGCGAAACACCGTCGCGCAGCGCATTGGTGGAATCGCACATCAGCGCCAGCACGCCCTCGTCGCCGAGCTGGCGGAAACGTGTCTCATCGGTCAGGGGGCCGAGCGAAGGCTCGTGGTCGATCTTCCAGTCGCCGGTATGGATGACATTGCCGACCGGCGTGCGGATCATCAGCGACATCGGCTCGGGGATCGAATGGTTGACGGCCACACCTTCGATGCTGAAGGGGCCGACATTGATCGTATCGCCTGCCTTGAACGGCGTCACCGGCACTTCGCCGATCGTCGCCTTCTCGAAATTGCGCTTGGCTTCGAGCAGGCCTGATGTAAAGCCAGAGGCATAGACCGGCACGTTGAGGCCGGGCCAGAGGTCGGCGAGCGCACCATAATGGTCTTCATGCGCATGGGTGATGATGATCGCCTTGAGGTTCTTTCGTTCGCTGGCGAGGAAGCGGATATCGGGCAAAACGAGGTCGACACCCGGCAGGTCGGGCCCCGGAAAAGTGACGCCACAATCGACCATGATCCACTGGCGATGCTCGGGCGGGCCGTAGCCATAGAGAGCGAGATTCATGCCTATCTCGCCAACGCCGCCCAGAGGCAGGAATACCAGTTCGTCCTGTTTCGCCATAATTTTCGTTTGTTCCGCTATCCAAAAAACACATCACCGGCAGCAATGGGCATTATCCTGCCAGCGCCGGTATCGAGCATCAACAAGCCATTATCATCAATTCCCGCGAATTGTCCGGAAATCGATCTGTCCGGCAAATTCACCGTAATCTTTTCGCCGATGCCGCAGGCGATCGCGCGCCAGAGCGCCGTGATCTCGCCGATGCCGCGGCCCTGGTCCCATATTTCAAGCACTTCCGCCGTGGCGGCGAAGAGATGCGCGAAGAGTTCCTCCGGCGAAGCCGCGCTTCCCTGCTGACGCAGGCAGGTGACCGGGTAAAGCGGATTGTCCGGCATCACAGAGATATTGATCCCAATGCCGACGATCAGCGCGTAACGTCCGTCCGGCAGCCCCTCACCTTCGACGAGAATGCCGCAGGTCTTCTTTCGACCGATGAGGATATCGTTCGGCCATTTGACCTCGAGCGGTTCGGCACCCGGCGGCAGCACCCGGCGGATCGCCTGATGCACCGCAACGGCGATCGCCAGCGGCAGAGAGCCCAGGCGCTCCATCGGGGCCGGGTCGATCAGAAGAAGAGAAGCGTAGAGATTGCCGCGTTCGGAAACCCAGAGCCTGCCGCGGGGGCCGCGSCCGCCCGTCTGCCTCTCGGCGGTCACCCAGAGATTGCCGCCATCGCCCGCCCGAGCCCGGGCGAGGCATTCGCTGTTGGTAGACGATGTTTCCGACAGAGCCTCGTGCCTGAAATCGCCGAGCGATATCCGGCGCCGTCTGTCGGAAGCCATCAAAAGAGCGTCGCAGCGGCAAGCTCTGCCGCGCCACCGATCGGGCCGCCGATGAGGACATAGGCGGTGACGAAGAGACCGGAGAGACCGAAGACCAGACGCAGCGTTCCGGAGACACGGGCGAATTCGCCGGTCGCCTCATCGAACCACATCAGCTTGATGACACGCAGATAGTAGTAAGCCCCGACGACCGAGGCGAGAACGCCGATGATGGCGAGCGCATAGAGCTTGGCCTCGATGGCGGCAACGAAGACGAAGTACTTCGCGAAGAAGCCGGCGAGCGGCGGGATGCCGGCGAGCGAGAACATCAGCGCCGTCAGCACCACGGCCATGAACGGGTTCGTTGTGGAGAGGCCGGCGAGATCGTTGACCTCCTCGACGACGGTGCCGTCCTTGCGGCGCATCGACATGATGATCGCAAAGCTGCCGAGCGTCATGACCATGTAGATGACCATATAAAGCATAACGCCGGTGACGCCGGTCTGGTTGCCGGCGGCAAGGCCGACCAGCGCATAACCCATATGACCGATCGAGGAATAGGCCATCAGCCGCTTGATGTTCTTCTGGCCGATCGCCGCAAACGAGCCGAGCAGCATCGAGGCGATCGAGATGAAGACGACGACCTGCTGCCAGTCCGCCAGAACCGGGTGGAAGGCGGTGATGACGATGCGGGTCATCATCGCCATGGCGGCGACCTTGGGTGCTGCGGCAAGGAAGGCGGTGACCGGCGTCGGCGCGCCTTCATAAACGTCCGGCGTCCACATGTGGAAGGGAACGGCCGAGATCTTGAAGGCGATGCCGGCGAGGATGAAGACCAGGCCGAAGATGAGGCCGAGCGAGCGCGCACCCTCGACGGACAGCGCCTGGGCGATCTCGGAGAAGTGGGTGTGGCCGGTGAAGCCATAGACCAGCGACATGCCGTAGAGCAGCATGCCGGAGGAAAGCGCGCCGAGGACGAAGTATTTCAGGCCGGCTTCGGTCGACTTCAGGCTGTCGCGGTTGATCGCGGCGACGACATAAAGCGCCAGCGACTGCAGTTCCAGCGCGAGATAGAGCGAGATCAGGTCGTTGGCCGAGATCATCAGCAGGATGCCGAGGGTCGCCAGCACCAGGAGAACCGGGAACTCGAACTTGTCGAGTTGATTTTCGCGTGCGTGGCCGATCGACATGAACACGGCGACCAGCGAGCCGATGAGCGCCACCAGCTTCATGAAGCGCGAGAAGCCGTCGGCCATGTAGACGCCGCCATAGGCAAGGCCTTCTGCGGGCACGAAGAGCAGCCACAGGCCGGAGGCCAGGAGCAGGACGATGGCCAAGCCGGTGACGACAAGGCCCGACCGCTCGCCTGAGAAGACGCCGACCATCAACAGGACAAGGGCGCCGACCGCGAGGATGAGCTCCGGCGCGGAAAGATGCAGACTGAGGAGAATTGTTTCAGCGGTCATGTCCAATAAGTCCCGTCATCATTTCATAGACAGCGCAACATTCTGCGCTGCGTGCACGGCGGCCGTGTAGTTGTTGACCAGCAGATCCACCGAGGCGGCCGTCGCATCGAAGACCGGAGCCGGGTAAACGCCGAAGAAGATGGTCAGCGCGACCAGCGGGTAGAGGATCAGCTGCTCGCGTCTGGAAAGATCGAGCAGCGCCTTCAGCTTCTCCTTCTCCAGCGCGCCGAAGATCACCCGGCGATAAAGCCAGAGCGCGTAGGCGGCCGAGAGGATGACGCCGGTGGCGGCAAAGAGCGCCACCCAGGTGTTGACACGGAAGACGCCGATCAGTGTCAGGAATTCACCGATGAAGCCCGACGTGCCGGGAAGCCCGACATTGGCCATGGTGAAGACCATCATCGCCACGGCATATTTCGGCATGTTGTTGACGAGGCCGCCATAGGCGTTGATCTCGCGGGTGTGGGTACGGTCGTAGACGACGCCGACGCAGAGGAAGAGCGCGCCGGAGACGATGCCGTGCGAGAGCATCTGGAAGATCGAGCCCTGGACGCCCTGGATGTTGGCGGCAAAGATGCCCATGGTCACGTAGCCCATGTGCGCCACAGAGGAATAGGCGATGAGCTTCTTGATATCGTCCTGCATCATCGCCACCAGAGAGGTATAGATGATGGCGATGACGGACATGGCGAAGACGAGCGGCGCGAAGTAATCGGACGCCACCGGGAACATGCCGAGCGAGAAGCGGATGAGACCGTAGCCGCCGAGCTTCAGCAGCACGCCGGCCAGGATCACCGAGCCTGCTGTCGGCGCCTGAACGTGGGCATCCGGAAGCCAGGTATGGACCGGCCACATCGGCATCTTCACCGCGAAGGAGGCGAAGAAGGCAAGCCATAACCAGGTTTGCAGCGCCGGCGGGAACTTGTAGGCGAGCAGCGCGGTGATATCGGTTGTGCCGGCCTGCCAGTACATCGCCATGATGGCGAGCAGCATCAGCACCGAGCCGAGCAGCGTATAGAGGAAGAACTTGTAGCTCGCATAGACGCGGTCCTTGCCGCCCCAGACGCCGATGATCAGGAACATCGGAATGAGGCCCGCCTCGAAGAAGACGTAGAAGAGCACGATATCAAGCGAGACGAAGACGCCGATCATCATCGTTTCGAGGATAAGGAAGGCGATCATATATTCCTTCAGGCGCTTCTCGATCGAGAGCCAGCTCGCCAGCACGCAGAAGGGCATGAGGAAGGTCGACAGGATGACGAACAGCATCGAGATGCCGTCGACGCCGACGTGGTAGCCGATGCCGGTGCCGAGCCAGTCATGCTTTTCGAGCATCTGGAAGCCCGGATTGGCATTGTCGAAGCCGGTCCAGATGAAGAGCGAAACGACGAAGGTGAAGACGGTGGTGATCAGCGAGATCCACAGCACGTTCTTCCGGCCGGTTTCGCTCTCGCCGTTCATCAATAGCAGGAGCACCACGCCGACGAGCGGCAGGAAGGTGACCGTTGAAAGAATAGGCCAATCGGTCATCAGAAGGAACTCCCGAGCATCATCCAGGTAACGAGCGCCGCAATGCCGATCAGCATGGCGAAGGCGTAGTGATAGAGGTAACCGGTCTGCAGGCGAACCACGCGATCGGTGACGGCGACGACGCGGGCGGCGACGCCGTTCGGGCCGTAGGTGTCGATGACGCCGACATCACCTTTCTTCCACAGGAAGCGGCCGAGTGCCTTGGCGGAGCGGACGAAGAGGAAGTCATAGAGCTCGTCGAAATACCACTTGTTCAACAGGAACTGGTAGAGCACGCGGTGCTGCTGCGCCAGGATGCGCGGCGTCTGCGGCGAGCGGATATACATGTACCAGGCGGTGACAAAGCCGAGGATCATAGCGATGAACGGGCTCAAGCCCACGAGCGCCGGAACATGGTGGAACTCTTCGACAAGTTCGTTCTCGGCGCCGGTGAAGAGCGCACCCTTCCAGAACTCGGCATATTCCTCGCCGTAGAAGCGACCTTCGAAGATCACGCCAGCAAGCACAGCGCCGATCGCGAGGAGATAGAGCGGCACCAGCATGACCTGCGGCGACTCGTGGACGTGGTGCATCACCTCGTGCGAGGCGCGTGGCTTGCCGAAGAAGGTCATGAAGATCAGGCGCCAGGAATAGAAGCTGGTGAACAGAGCCGCAATGACCAGCAGCGAGAAGGCAAAGCCGGCGACCGGCGAATGCGATGCATAGGTCGCCTCGATGATCACGTCCTTGGAGAAGAAGCCGGCAAAACCGATCGGCGTGAAGGGAATGCCAAAACCGGTGATCGCCAGCGTGCCGATGATCATCAGCACGGCAGTAACTTTAATATGCGGCCACAGGCCGCCCATGTAGCGCATGTCCTGCTCGCCATCGACAGCATGGATGACCGAGCCGGCGCAGAGGAAGAGCAGCGCCTTGAAAAAAGCGTGCGTGAAGAGATGGAAGATCGCTGCGCCATAAGCCCCGGCTCCGAGTGCCACGAACATGTAGCCGAGCTGCGAGCAGGTGGAATAGGCGATGACGCGCTTGATGTCGTTCTGCACGAGAGCGACTGTTGCCGCGAAGAAGGCGGTGATGGCGCCGATCACGGTGACGACAACCAGCGCATCCGGCGACAGTTCGAAGAGCGGCGACATGCGGGCGACGAGGAAGACGCCGGCAGTGACCATGGTGGCGGCATGGATGAGAGCCGAGACCGGGGTCGGGCCTTCCATGGCGTCCGGCAGCCAGGTGTGCAGCAGGAACTGCGCCGACTTGCCCATCGCGCCCATGAAGAGCAGCAGGCAGATGCCGGTCAGCGCATGCGCCTTGTCGAGCTGCATGCCGAAGAGATTGAGGAACACCTCGCCCGCTTCGCCGCCGCCTTCATGCGGAGCGAAGTTCGAGGCATTGGCGAAGATCGTGTCGAGGTTGATCGAGCCGAACAGCACGAAGACGCCGGCAATGCCGAGCACGAAGCCGAAGTCGCCGACGCGGTTGACGATGAAGGCTTTCATCGCCGCGGCCGTCGCCGACGGCTTCTTGAACCAGAAGCCGATCAGCAGATAGGAGGCGAGACCGACGCCTTCCCAGCCGAAGAACATCTGGGCAAGGTTGTCAGCGGTCACCAACATCAGCATGGCGAAGGTGAAGAGCGAGAGATAGGCGAAGAAGCGCGGGCGATGCGGATCGGTATGCATGTAGCCGATCGAATAGACATGCACCAGCGTCGAGACCGTGTTGACGACGATCAGCATGACGGAGGTCAGCGTATCCACACGCAGCGACCAGGAGACGTCGATACCGCCGGACTGGATCCAGCGCAGCACCTCGACCTTGATCGGGCCACCTTCGGCATGGCCCATGCCGACGGTGAAGAAGACGATCCAGGACAGGATGGCGGCGATGATCATCAGGCCGCTGGTGACATATTCCGAAGCCTTGGCGCCGATCGCGCGGCCAAAAAGGCCGGCGACGATTGCACCGATCAAGGGAAGAAAGACGATAGCCTTATAGAGGAACATGAGCCACTCAGCCCTTCATCATATTGACGTCTTCGACCGCGATCGAGCCGCGGTTGCGGTAGAAGACAACGAGAATTGCAAGACCGATCGCCGCTTCGGCAGCCGCGACCGTCAGGATGAACAGCGCGAAGACCTGCCCGACGATGTCGTTCAGGAAGGAGGAGAAGGCGACCATGTTGATGTTGACGGCGAGCAGGATCAGTTCGATCGACATCAGGATGACGATGACGTTCTTCCGGTTCAGGAAGATGCCGAAGACGCCAAGCGTGAAGAGGATGGCGCTGACCGTCAGGTAGTGGGAAAGTCCGATGACCATGTTCTTTGTTCCTTGACCTGCCTTTAGACGCCCTGCCCGGGCTTGACCGAAACCACCTCGACGGCGGTGGCGGGCGTGCGGGCAACCTGCCTGGGAATATTCTGCCGCTTGATGTTGGTGCGATGCCGCAGCGTCAGCACGATCGCGCCGATCATGGCGACCAGCAGCACCAGACCGGCGATCTGGAAGAAATAGACGTAGTTGGTGTAGAGCACGTCGCCGAGAGCGGCGGTATTGGTGCGCTCGCTCAGCGCCGGGATCGGCATGGCGACTGATTTGGCGATCTCAGGCGAGATGACACTGCCACCGATGACGACGATCAGTTCGGCTGCGAGGATCACCCCGATCAGCCCGCCGATCGGCGCATATTCGAGAACGCCGGCCCTCAGTTCGGTGAAGTCGATATCGAGCATCATCACCACGAAGAGGAAGAGCACGGCGACGGCGCCGACATAGACGACAAGCAGGATCATCGCCAGGAATTCGGCACCGAGCAGCAGGAAGAGGCCGGCCGCATTGAAGAACACCAGGATCAGGAACAGAACCGAGTGAACCGGGTTCTTCGCCCAGATGACCATGAACGCCGACGCCACCGCGACAAAGGCGAAAAGATAGAAAAATAGAGCCTGCAGACCCATGTTGGTGCCTTTTTCATCTTCCCCCGGGCAGCCGGGAGTTTCCCTGCCCGATGGAGCTTTCCCTGGCGCTAACCGGCAAAGCTCCTGTGCATATTGACCGCGACAGGAGCGCTCAAGCTCCATTACGGCATTTCGAAATCTCAATCAGCGGTACGGCGAGTCGATCGCGATGTTGCGAGCGATTTCGCGCTCCCACCGGTCTCCGTTATCCAGAAGCCGCGCCTTGTCGAAATAGAGCTCTTCGCGGGTTTCCGTCGCAAATTCGAAATTCGGGCCTTCGACGATCGCGTCGACCGGGCAGGCTTCCTGGCAGAAGCCGCAATAGATGCACTTCACCATGTCGATGTCGTAGCGCACCGTGCGGCGCGTGCCGTCGTTGCGGCGGGGACCCGCCTCGATGGTGATCGCCTGGGCAGGACAGATCGCCTCGCAGAGCTTGCAGGCGATGCAGCGTTCCTCGCCGTTCGGATAACGGCGCAGCGCATGCTCGCCGCGGAAACGCGGGGAGACCGGGCCTTTTTCGAAGGGATAGTTGATCGTCGCCTTCTGGCGGAAGAAATAGCGCATCGACAGAAAGAACGCGCCGACGAATTCCTTGAGAAACAGCGAGCTGATGGAGCCGGACAAGCTAGCCATCTTCAACCTCCAATTTTGCCGGAAACAAGAGCGGGCATGATCATGCCCAACCCGTCAGTTTCAGCACGAATGCAACGATGACGACCATGGCGAGCGACAGCGGCAGGAAGACCTTCCAGCCGAGGCGCATGAGCTGGTCGTAGCGGTAGCGCGGAACGAAGGCCTTGACCATCGCGAACATGAAGAACACCAGGCAGGCCTTCAGCGTGAACCAGATGATGCCTGGGACCCAGTTGAGGATCCAGATATCGACCGGGGGCAGCCAGCCGCCGAGGAAGAGGATTGTCGTCAGCGCGCACATCAGGCAGACGGCCGCATATTCGCCGAGCATGAACATCATGTAGGGCGAGGAGCCGTATTCGACCATGAAGCCGGCAACGAGTTCCGATTCAGCTTCCGGAAGGTCGAAGGGCGGACGGTTCGT
This sequence comes from Rhizobium sp. P1_B8, assembly GCF_056406515.1. Classification (NCBI taxonomy): domain Bacteria; kingdom Pseudomonadati; phylum Pseudomonadota; class Alphaproteobacteria; order Hyphomicrobiales; family Rhizobiaceae; genus Rhizobium; species Rhizobium sp. P1_B8. The sequence goes on from NZ_JBFTZZ010000009.1 coordinate 54,687, forward strand.
CTCGGCGAGTGCCGAAATGAAGAAGATGATGAACATCGGGAAGAGCGACAGCCAGTGCCAGTCGAGGAACGACGCCGGCAGGCCGAGCATGGTGCCGAGGCCGGTATGCTGCGCATTGACGATATCGGTCAGATTCAGCGAGCCGACGCAGAGAAGCACGGTGACGATGACAAAGCCGATCGAGACTTCATAGGACACCATCTGTGCCGCCGAGCGCAGCGCGCCGAGGAACGGATACTTCGAGTTCGAAGCCCAGCCGCCCATGATGATGCCGTAAACCTCGAGCGAGGAGATCGCGAAAATATAGAGGATGCCGACATTGATGTTGGCGATCACCCATCCGTCGGCCAGCGGCACCACCGCCCAGGTGGACAGCGCCAGAAGCACCGTCACCAGCGGGGCAAGCAGGAACACCGCCTTGTTGGCGCCGGCCGGAATGATCGGCTCCTTGAAGACGAACTTCAGAAGGTCGGCGAAGGACTGGAACAGGCCGAAAGGACCGACGACGTTCGGGCCGCGGCGCAGCTGCACGGCCGCCCAGATCTTGCGGTCGGCGAGCAGCACATAGGCGATGAAGACGAGCAGGCAGACGAGAAGCAGCAGCGACTGACCGATCATGATGATCGCCGGCCAGACATAGGTCGAAAAGAAAGAATCCATAGTCCCCTGCCCTTACTCTGCCGCGACTTTGAAGTTGTTGCGGGCCAATGCCGAGCACTCCGCCATGACAGCCGAGGCACGCGCTATCGGGTTCGTCAAATAGAAGTCTTTCACCGGCGACGCAAACCCGGATTTGTTCATCTTGCCGGCTTTTTTCGCAACTGCGGCAATTTGGGCGCTATCGGTTTCGGCGATTTCGTCGATGGCGGCGAAATGCGGGAAAGCGGCATAGAGGCGGACACGCAATTCACTCAACGAATCGAAGGGAAGCTTCTTGCCGAGCACGTCGGAAAGGGCACGGATGATCGCCCAGTCCTCGCGGGCGTCACCCGGCGCAAAACCTGCGCGGTTGCCCATCTGGACGCGGCCTTCGGTATTGACCCAGGTGCCGGACTTTTCGGTATAGGCTGCCGCCGGCAGGATGACGTCGGCATGGTGCGCGCCGTTGTCGCCATGCGAGCCGATATAGACGGTGAGCTTGGCCTTCTTGGCGGTGAAGTCGAGTTCGTCGGCACCGAGCAGGAAGAGCACGTCCATCGCCGTCAGCATCTCGGCAGCGTTGACGCCCTTGGTGCCCGGCACGAAGCCGAGATCGAGGCCGCCGACACGCGAGGCAGCGGTATGGAGGACGGCAAAGCCGTTCCAGCCTTCGACGACCGCGCCAACCGAACCGGCGAGCTTGGCAGCACTGGCGAGAACGCCGGCGCCATCGGTGCGCGACAGCGCGCCCTGGCCGATGATGATCATCGGCTTGGCAGCGTTCTTCAGGACTTCGGCGAAGGCGTGGGTGCCGTCGACCAGATCCTTCAGCGTGTCGGGACCGCCGCCGAGGTAATCATAGCTGTAGCGCAGTTCACCCGGCTCGCCGATCACGCCGATCGGGAACTTGCCGCGGCGCCAGCGCTTGCGGATGCGGGCGTTGAGGATGGCGGCCTCGAAGCGCGGATTGGCGCCGATGATCAACAGCGCATCGGCCTGGTCGATGCCCGCAATGGTCGGGTTGAAGAGGTAGCTTGCACGGCCGAGCGACGGATCGAGTGCCGCCCCATCCTGGCGACAGTCGAGATTGGCCGACCCCAGCGACTTCACCAGTTCGGAGAGGGCATACATCTCCTCGACGGAAGCGAGGTCGCCTGATATCGCGCCGATCTTGTCGCCCGAGGTGGCGCCGACGGCGGCCTTGATGGCGCCAAAGGCTTCGGCCCAGGTAGCGGGCTGCAGGCGACCGTCGCGGCGAACATAAGGCCGATCGAGGCGCTGGGTCTTCAGGCCGTCCCAGATGAAGCGGCTCTTGTCGGAGATCCACTCTTCGTTGATCGTCTCATTGACGCGCGGCAGGATGCGCATGACTTCGCGGCCGCGGGTATCGACGCGGATCGCCGAACCGACGGCATCCATCACGTCGATCGATTCGGTCTTGTTCAATTCCCACGGGCGCGCGGTAAAGGCGAAAGGCTTGGAGGTAAGCGCGCCGACCGGGCAAAGGTCGACGACGTTGCCCTGCAGCTCGGAGGTCATCGCTTGTTCGAGATAGGTGGTGATCTCGGCATCCTCGCCGCGGCCGATCAGGCCGAGTTCCGAAATGCCGGCAACCTCGGTCGTGAAGCGTACGCAGCGCGTGCAGTGGATGCAGCGGTTCATCACCGTCTTGACGAGCGGGCCGATATACTTGTCCTCGACGGCGCGCTTGTCTTCCTGATAGCGCGAGGTGTCGATACCAAAGGCCATCGCCTGGTCCTGCAGGTCGCATTCGCCGCCCTGGTCGCAGATCGGGCAATCCAGCGGATGGTTGATCAGCAGGAATTCCATCACGCCTTCGCGGGCCTTCTTGACCATCGGCGTGTTGGTGAAGACCTCAGGCAGTTCGCCGTTCGGGCCGCCGCGGATATCGCGCACGCTCATGGCGCAGGAAGCCTGCGGCTTCGGCGGTCCGCCCTTTACCTCGACGAGGCACATGCGGCAATTGCCGGCAACCGACAGGCGCTCGTGGAAGCAGAAGCGCGGAACCTCGGCACCGGCATCCTCACACGCCTGCAATAGCGTGAAATGATCCGGAACTTCGATCTCGTTGCCGTCAATCTTCAGTTTTGCCATCGTCGCTCAGTCCTGTTTCCCGTTTGCCTGATGACGGCAAACAAACCTATTTTTGCAACACTCTCATTGCCAAGCCGGATCTTTCGTCCTGCCGACATCTGATGTCGCCCAAATTCTCTGTCGCGCATTCCAGACCCGGAACCCGCACCGGCATCTGCAGCTTGAGGTCCCCGCCCGTCCGCCGATCTGCCCATCCTTCCGGCCGATTGCACGGCCGGACAGTTCATTTCTTCCTGCGGCCCCGTCCCGCCAGAATTTTCGCCTGACCGGTCCAGTCGTCACGGCCGATGCGGCCATTAAAGCCGAGTTCGGCGTCGAGCCGGGCGATTTCCTCGTCGGTCCAGGCGGCGATCTCAGCGAAGTTGCGAATGCCCTTGGCATTCAGCACCTGCTCCAGCTTCGGGCCGATGCCGGCGATCAGCTTCAGATCGTCGGACTTCCCACGCGCAACCGGTTTTGCCTTCACAGCCGGCTTTGGTTGGCTGGTCTTCACTTGGCTTGCTGGCTTCGTGTGGCTGGCTGGGGTCGGCTCGCTGACCGGCTTGACAACAGTCAGGGTCGGCCTTGCCTTCTTCTCAGCCGGCGGCTTGGTGAAAGCCCTGACATCCGGGCGAATATTCTCCGGCCGGATATCGACATCGGGCTTCAGTTCGTCCGGCGGCGTGTCATCGAGGGCGGCCGCGACCTTGCCGGTCGTTTCCAGGGCGCTCTGGAAGGCGCCGAAGAAGGCGCCCGCCATCTGGGTCGAGAAACCGAAGCCGATCGCCGTTGCGGCAGCAAAGGCTGCAGCGGGATGCGCCATCAGCGGATGCACCGGCATCGCCCGTGCATTTTCCAGCATCTCGGCGGCAAGACGGCCGAAACCGGCCGCGAAATCGGTGACTTCTTCCTTCTTCCCAACCTTGGATGCGTTGTCCGCCATGATTATTCAGCCGCCTCCAGAACCGCACCGTGATCGAGGGCGCTTGCCGTATACTGGTCGATGCGCTTTTCGATCTCGGGACGGAAGTTACGGATCAGACCCTGCACCGGCCATGCGGCTGCATCGCCCAGCGCACAGATGGTATGGCCCTCGATCTGCTTCGTCACCTGGAACAGCATGTCGATTTCGCGCTTCTGGGCATTGCCCTTGGCCATGCGTTCCATCACGCGCCACATCCAGCCGGTGCCTTCGCGGCAGGGCGTGCACTGGCCGCAGCTCTCATGCTTGAAGAAGGCGGAGATACGGGCGATCGCCTTGATGACGTCGGTGGACTTGTCCATGACGATCGCGGCGGCAGTACCGAAGGAAGAGCCGACGCCGCGCAGGCCGTCGAAATCCATCGGGCAATCGATGATGTCCTTGGCCGGAACGATCGGGCAGGACGCCCCGCCCGGAATGACGGCAAGCAGGTTGTCCCAGCCGCCGCGGATGCCGCCGGCATGGCGGTCGACCAGTTCGCGGAAGGTGATACCCATTTCCTCTTCGACCGTGCACGGCTTGTTGACGTGGCCGGAGAGCATGAACAGCTTGGTGCCGACATTGTTCGGGCGGCCGATGGCCGAGAACCAACCGGCGCCGCGGCGCAGGATCGTCGGCGCAACAGCGATCGATTCGACATTGTTGACCGTCGTCGGGCAGCCGTAGAGGCCCATATTGGCCGGGAACGGCGGCTTCAGGCGCGGCTGGCCCTTCTTGCCTTCGAGGCTTTCGAGCAGCGCGGTTTCCTCGCCGCAGATATAGGCGCCGGCGCCGTGATGGACGAAGATGTCCATGTCCCAGCCGAGCTTGTTGTTCTTGCCGAGCAGGCCATAATCATAGCATTCGTCGATCGCCGCCTGCAGCGCTTCGCGCTCTCTTATATATTCGCCGCGCACATAGATGTAGGCCGCATTGGCACCCATGGCGAAGCTCGCGATGACACAGCCTTCGATCAGCGTATGCGGATCGTGGCGCATGATATCGCGGTCCTTGCAGGTGCCGGGCTCCGATTCGTCAGCGTTGACGACGAGGTAATGTGGGCGGCCGTCGCTTTCCTTCGGCATGAAGGACCATTTGAGACCTGTGGGGAAACCGGCGCCGCCACGACCGCGAAGACCAGAGGCCTTCATCTCGTTGATGATCCAGTCGCGGCCCTTTTCGAGGATCTGCTTGGTGCCGTCCCAGTGGCCGCGGCTCATCGCGCCCTTCAGGGATTTGTCCTTGAGGCCGTAGATATTGGTAAAGATGCGGTCTTTATCTTGTAACATGCTTCACCTCTTACCGCGGCTTCTTGCCGAAGACCTTGATATATTCCGCTTCCCCGCCCTTGGCGAGCGCCTTGGCCTGCTTGACCCAGTCATCGCGCTCGATGCGGCCGCGGAAGTTCAGGTAACCGTCGACCCATTCGCGTTCGGCCTTCTTCCAGCCTGCGACCTGCGCAAAGGTGAAGATGCCGATTTCGTTCAACGTCGCCTCGATTTTCGGGCCGACACCCGAGATCATCTTCAGATCATCCGGTGCGGCAGGCTTTTCGATGCCGGCCGGACGGTTCTTGTCGGTCAGAGCAGGCTTTGCCGCAGGGGCAGCTTCAGCCTTGACGGCAGCTTTCGGCGCCGGTTCGGCGGCCGCAGTGCCTGATATCGGCTGCTGCTCGGGAGCCTTGGCGTTTTTCGCAGCCGCCTTCGGCGCCGTTGCCGGCGTCTTCAGGGCAGCATTGGTCTCGGCATCGGTGCTCTTCGGGCGGGCGGCCTCGGAGGGCGGAACCGGCGCGGCGTCGACTGGAGCCGACACGGTTTCGGCATTGGCCTTCTTGGCGCGCGTCCTTGCCTTCGGCTCTTCCGTCGTCAGCGAGGTCAGGCCGCCTTCGGGCGCCGAAAACACGCGGTCGATCTGGGTGCCGGGCTTGATGCTGGCGCCATTGCCGGCGGCAAAGACGTCGATGATCTCTTCGAGACGCTCGGGCGTCAGGTCCTCATAGGTGTCCTTGCCGATCATCACCATCGGGGCGTTGACACAGGCCCCGAGACATTCGACCTCTTCCCAGGACAACGTTCCTTCGGCGTTACGCTCGAAGGCATGGGCATGGATCTTGCTCTTGCAGACCGACATCAGCGCTTCCGAGCCGCGCAGCATGCAGGGCGTCGTGCCGCAGACCTGGACATGGGCGCGCGTTCCCACAGGGTGCAGCTGGAACTGCGTATAGAAGGTCGCGACCTCGAGCACTCTTATATAGGCCATGTCGAGCATGTCGGCGATCTTTTCGATCGCCGCGCGCGTGACCCAGCCGTCCTGCTCCTGCGCCCGCATCAACAGCGGGATGACCGCCGATTGCTGGCGGCCGGCGGGGTATTTCTGGATCGTCTTGTCCGCCCAGACCGCATTCTCATCGCTGAAGGCGAATGCGGCAGGCTGGAATTGATCTTCGGCTAATCGACGAACGGACATTCTTCCTCACGCCTTGTCAGTTTAGGGTTCCACACCGCGAAGCGGTCAAAGACTGCATTTCGCAGGCATAGGCCGACTGGTCTTTTTGCATAAACACTACGAATTTGCTGCCGTTCGGAATGGCAGCCTTGATCTGATAGCCCTTGGACAAAAGCTCGCCCATGGACGATTGCTGCGCCGGCGGCGTCTCTTCCTTACGGCCCAGCGGCGTGCCGAGGCTATCGGACTCCTGAGCCGAAACCCCGGATGTCGAAAGAAGGATTACGACGGCCAGCGGCAGAAGCTGCATCAGCGGTCCACCTCACCGAAGACGATGTCGAGCGAGCCGAGGACGGCCGCGACGTCGGCAAGCTGGTGGCCGCGGCACATGAAATCCATGGCCTGCAGATGGGCGTAGCCCGGGGCGCGGATTTTGCAGCGATAGGGCTTGTTGGTGCCGTCGGAGACCAGATAGACGCCGAACTCGCCCTTCGGCGCCTCGACGGCGGCGTAAACCTCGCCGGCCGGCACGTGGTAGCCCTCGGTATAGAGTTTGAAGTGGTGGATCAGCGCTTCCATCGAACGCTTCATCTCGCCGCGCTTCGGCGGCACGACTTTGCCGTCGATCGACGAGAAGGGACCGGTCTTGGCATCCGAGAGCAGGCGGTTGACGCATTGCTTCATGATGCGAACCGACTCGCGCATCTCGATCATGCGGATCAAATAGCGGTCGTAGTTGTCGCCATTCTTGCCGATCGGAATGTCGAATTCGAGATCGGAATAACATTCATACGGCTGGGCGCGACGCAGATCCCAGGCCGCACCCGAACCGCGCACCATGACGCCGGAGAAGCCCCAAGCCCAGCATTCCTCCAGCGAGACGACGCCGATATCGACGTTGCGCTGCTTGAAGATACGATTGCCGGTCAACAGGTTGTCGATGTCGTCGAGCGCCTTCAGGAACGGGTCGCACCAGTTGCCGATATCCTGCACGAGCTGTTCGGGCAGATCCTGGTGGACGCCACCCGGACGGAAATAGGCGGCGTGCATGCGTGAGCCGCTGGCGCGCTCGTAGAACACCATCAGCTTTTCACGCTCTTCGAAGCCCCAGAGCGGCGGCGTCAGCGCGCCGACGTCCATGGCCTGCGTCGTGACGTTCAGAAGGTGCGAGAGGATACGACCGATTTCTGAATAGAGAACGCGGATCAGCTGGCCGCGAATCGGGATCTCAATGCCGAGCAGCTTTTCGACGGCCATCGCATAGGCATGTTCCTGGTTCATCGGCGCGACGTAGTCGAGACGATCGAAATAGGGCACGGCCTGAAGATAGGTCTTTGTCTCGATCAGCTTCTCGGTGCCGCGATGCAAAAGGCCTATATGCGGATCGACACGCTCCACAATTTCGCCGTCAAGCTCCAGGACAAGACGAAGAACGCCATGCGCCGCCGGATGCTGCGGTCCGAAGTTAATGTTGAAGTTGCGGACGTTATGTTCTGTCATGGCGATGGGCTCGCGTTCTCAGATAACCAGTGAATGGCGGGCTAAGCCCACCAGCCGCCTTGAATTTATTGCTTCGCTTTTTCGTCGCCGGGCAGCACATACTCCGTGCCTTCCCAGGGCGACATAAAGTCGAAGTTGCGGAATTCCTGCTTCAGCTCGACCGGCTCGTAGACGACGCGCTTTGCGGCGTCGTCGTAGCGCACTTCGACAAAACCGGTGGTCGGGAAGTCCTTGCGCAACGGATGGCCTTCGAAGCCATAGTCGGTCAGGATGCGGCGCAGGTCCGGATGGCCGGTGAAGAGCACGCCATACATGTCCCAGGTCTCGCGCTCGAACCAGTCGGCACCTGGATAGACGGGGCAGGCCGACGGAACCGGCGTATCCTCGTCGGTCGCGACCTTGACGCGGATGCGCAGGTTCTTCTTCGGCGACAGCAGGTGGTAGACGACATCGAAACGCAACTCGCGCTGCGGCCAGTCGACCCCGCAAATATCGATCAGGTTGACGAAACCGCATTTGGCGTCGTCGCGCAGGAAGGTCAGAAGCGCGACCAGGTTTTCACCCGTCGTCGTCAGCGTCAGCTCGCCATACTTCATCTGCGATGCGGCGATCAGGTTGGCGTGCGCTTCGCCAAGGTAGGACGCAAGCTCAGTCAGGGCTTCACTCATATGCCTTGTCCTTAACCCTTAGCGTTCGATAGTGCCGGTACGCCGGATCTTCTTCTGCAGCAGAAGCACGCCATAAAGCAGCGCCTCTGCCGTGGGGGGACAGCCCGGCACGTAGATGTCGATCGGCACGATGCGGTCGCAACCGCGCACCACCGAATAGGAATAGTGATAATAGCCGCCGCCATTGGCGCAGGAGCCCATCGAGATGACATAACGCGGCTCGGGCATCTGGTCATAGACCTTACGCAGCGCCGGCGCCATCTTGTTGGTCAGCGTGCCGGCGACGATCATCACGTCGGATTGGCGCGGCGAGGCGCGCGGCGCAAAACCAAAGCGCTCGACGTCGTAACGCGGCATCGACAGCTGCATCATTTCGACGGCGCAGCAGGCAAGGCCGAAGGTCATCCACATCAGCGAGCCGGTGCGGGCCCAGTTGATCAGCTCGTCGGTCGAGGTGACGAGAAAACCCTTGTCGGCGAGCTCGTTGTTGATCTCACCGAAAAATGGGTCGTTGCTGCCGATCGGCTTGCCGGTCGAAGGATCGATGATCCCTTTTGGCTGCTGTGCGACGAGCGGCTGATTGCTCACAGGGGCTACTCCCATTCCAGGGCTCCCTTCTTCCATTCATAGATAAAGCCGATGGTCAGCACGAGAAGGAAGACCATCATGGACCAGAAGCCGAACCAGCCGATGGCGCCGAAGGAGACGGCCCAGGGGAAGAGGAAGGCGACTTCGAGGTCGAAGATGATGAAGAGGATCGACACGAGGTAGAAGCGGATGTCGAACTTCATGCGGGCGTCGTCGAAAGCGTTGAAGCCGCATTCGTAAGCCGAGAGCTTTTCCGAATCTGGCGCTTTGAAAGCCACGGCGAACGGCGCGATGAGCAGCGCCAGACCGATCACGAGCGCAATAGCAATGAAGATAGCGATTGGAATATAAGAACTGAGTAGTTCAGTCATCATGTTCATCCCTGCTTGCCGGAGACGCCAGGTGGCGCATTTGGGCAAATGCCCGGCAAGCGAACGTGCGTTGCAACAAGCCGTGGTTAGCGCAGCCGAAGCCCCGGCGCAAGACTTTTACAGAAGCAATTCGACGAGTAGCCGAGGGACACTATCAAGCACATGCAATGATGTCGCGACAAATCCGCGCAAGCCGCTTCAGCGCGCATGCCTGACCACTGGAAACTGCATAGCTTTCAAGAGAAATGGCGCGAGTGACGGGGCTCGAACCCGCGACCTCCGGCGTGACAGGCCGGCACTCTAACCGACTGAGCTACACCCGCGCATTGATCGGCCATTTTGCGGCCGCGAGGAAGAAGAGAACCGGACAAACGACAAATCGCATTTGCGTTTTACAAGACTTGAAATGGCGCGAGTGACGGGGCTCGAACCCGCGACCTCCGGCGTGACAGGCCGGCACTCTAACCAACTGAGCTACACCCGCAATTCATTTCAAGCAGTCCGGATGCCTTCGCACCCTCTCCAAAACGGCTGCCCGTTTCGATGAGCGGCTAACTACGGGGTTCGCCTTTTAGTGTCAAGCAGGTTTGGAGACAAAACCATGACAGTCCGTGAAATGTTTCTACGGGTTGGGTGCCAGACGAACAAAAGCCGGCACTTCCGTCTTCCGCAGCGGCGCTCAGACGCAGACGCAGCGCCTTCGAAACGGACATGCTCGTCGCCCTCCCCTCACTTTTCCACAGCCGAGCCGAACCTAAGCGGCATTGCAAGACACGGGACCACCACCAAAAAAATCAAAAAATCTTCACAAACACTCTTGCGGTTTTGCCGCGATCCGCATAGATCACGGCCACCAACGCGGCAGGCCGATCCGGCTTCGTTTGCGATGGGCGATTAGCTCAGTTGGTAGAGCGCCTCGTTTACACCGAGGATGTCGGGAGTTCGAGTCTCTCATCGCCCACCATTTTCAATCTTTCCTGCTGCTTGTTCATCGGAATTAGACTCCCGAATTAGCTCGCTAATCCGATCAGGATCTGCGCAAGGTGTTTTGTCAGGAGACACCTCATGAAAACCGTTGCCATCATCTCTACGCTGCTTCTCGCCAGCGTGGCTGCGCCGCCGTGCATTGCCAGAGAGCCAGCGCAAGAGGTGTTCCTGTCTGCCGGGGATCAGGCGATTACAACCTCGGGAGAAACCCCGGCGCGTGAAGCCAGAACATATCTGCTGAGAATGCAGTCAGATCTGCCGATTAATTTTTCGGTCGATGCCGACAATTCAGCCTGCAGCTTGGAAATCAGCAAAGCCAGCCAGCGCGGCGTCTTAAGCACCATCAGCCGATTCCCCGCGTCTTTCAGAGACAGCGGTCAAAGTGGCGATAAATATACGTTTTCGTTTTTCCAAAACCGCGTTTCATTTATGAGCGGCGCCCGGTGCGCCTTCTCATTTTCTCTCACGCAGAAGTGACTGTGGGGTGATGGGCATCCCTCGCCGTTTGGAGGACGCCCATCGTCTGCCATTTCATGGCGATTACATCCACACTGAAAACCCACCCGCTGCCTATCGGTTCTTCACGACTCTCCGTATCCGGTGAACTGGCTGCCGATGCCCCCGTTCGGCGGCACACCACGGTCCGAGTTGTGGGCAGGACTGCGTTCTCGAGGCAGCATGCGGCAAGACGTTCCGGCGCAGCAAGGCGTACATCCCGGCAGCTTCAGATGCGCGCCGTCCCGCCAGCGCTCCGCAAAACGGACTACTCCCAACCACCGCGCCACCTCCTATTGGGCGAATGGATAGGGGCCGGCAAAAGTGGGAGAATTCGCCGCCCGGAAAGTCTCCGCGCTTGAAGGTTCATCACGCCTGGAGGTGTGCCATGAGGACCCTGCGCTCCGCATTGATGCTGTGCATCGCGATTGCCCTTGGCACGCCAAGTGCCACATACGTCGCCCTGCCCGGATATGCATTCAAGACGAATCCGACATGCCAGCGCCACGAACCAAAGACGAAATTCGACAAGAGGTGCGACTGGCCGAGGGTGGGCTTCAAGAACTTTACGCCCCCGCTTGTGACCGTGCTTGGGATCTGAGGATCTTGGAACGGCGCCGGATGCGCTTTCTCATTTTCTCCGACTGAGATGTGAGAGCGTGATCGGGGTAGTGAGCATCCCGCTGTCCGGTGGGTGCTCATGGCCCACCATTCATCCCTTCGCCAGTTCTTTATCCACAGCGGAAACCAGCCGCGAATCGTCCGCCGTCACGTCAGGCGCGAAACGGGCGGCGACTTTGCCGTCGCGGCCGATCAGGAATTTCTCGAAGTTCCAGAGGATGTCGTCCTCATCTCCGCCTGTCATGCCATGGGATTTCAGGCGTTCGCGCATCGGGCCGTCACCCGTCGTCGCGACACCCGACTTGGTCAGCTGCCGGTAAAGCGGGTGCTGGGCCTCGCCCTTGACCGAGATCTTCGAGAAGATCGGGAAGGTGACGTCATAGGTGCTGGTGCAGAAATCGAGGATCTCGGCGTCGGTGCCGGGCTCCTGACCCTTGAAGTCGTTGGCGGGGAAAGCTGCGATGACGAAGCCGCGCTCGCGCTTTTCCCCATAGAGCTTTTCCAGCCCCTCATATTGGACGGTCAGCCCGCATTTCGAGGCGACATTGACGACCAAGAGCACCCTGCCCCTGTATTCGTTGAGCGTGGTCTCACGACCATCCACAGTCTTGACCGGGATATCCAGCACGTTGCCCGTCACGGGAACCTCCAATTTCGTAAGGATATGTTTCGCCCAAGCTTACCGATATCGCCGCCGTTGTCATCAGCGTCGGGATCAACTTGGCTTCCACAGGACGCCGGTACGGCTTCCGGCCGCACCGGGCCTTAGCCTCAGGCGGGAGACGTTTCCTTCACGTCGTCGAGCAGGAAGTGCACGACGAGATAATCCGTCTTGTAATGGCGGCCACTGTCCGACACGGAATCGACGCTGCCGCCGTCCTTCGGGTGCCAGGCGTGGTAATGGGGATTGGTGGTGATCAGCGTGATGGCCTTGCCATCTCTTTCACCAAGCCGGAAGCGCATCTCGGCGAGCGGCCAGATCCGCTCGTAATCCTGCATGGTGATTCGCGCCTTCAGCGCCTTGCGCTGCAGCGGCGCTTCGCCGGCCTCGGCTGGTGTTTCCAACATCACCTCCTCAGCTCCGCTGATGATGGCGTTGAATTCTTCAGGCCACATGCGTCTCATGAAATCGCTCCTCCCGAGGCTTTTTCGTCAGTTCACAGATGGAACTTAGCGGTTTGTTCGAAAGAAGCAAATTCCCGTCATGCGGTTGTCATCGGTGCCGGCTGCTCCTACCTTGCCGTCAAACCGCATCAGGGCCGTCAGTCGCCCGCAATCCCGAGATCAGAAATGAAGACACGTGAAGAAAGGCAGGCGCTCCGGGCGAGCATGCCGCGCACCCCGCTCAGCGCCCATCATATGGAAAACGCCCGGCTGCTGCCGGATCGCGGCGAATTGCTTTATCGGATCCCGAACGGCGGCATCGGCGTCGAGGTCGGTGCAGCCTTCGGCGAATATACGGCGGAGATCCTGGAAAAGAATCGCCCGGCGCAGCTCTACCTCATCGATCCCTGGTCAATGGATCGCTACAGCTCCGGGCTCGATGCAATCCACACGAATTTCGCGGTCGAGATCGCGGCCGGCCGGCTGCATCTGATGCAAGGCACATCGCTCGACAAGCTTGCCGAATTCGAGGACGATTTCCTCGATTGGGCCTATATCGATACCGACCATTCGTTCGAGCTCACCTGGCAGGAACTCCTGCTCTGCGAAAAGAAGGTGAAGCGGACGGGGCGCATTGCCGGGCATGATTTCTGCACCGGCAATACGGTGAAGCCGATCGTCTATGGCGTCGTCGAGGCGGTCACCAAATTCTGCAAGGATTACGGCTGGCAATTCGAGTTCCTGACGGTCGAATCGCACGCGCATTTTTCCTATTGCCTGAAGCGGCTCTGATCAGCTCACACTTTACCGGAATATTGCTCGTCGCTGACCTTTTCCATCCAGTCGACGTGGCTGCCGTCCAGCGCTTCATGGATGGCGATATGCGTCATCGCCGTGTCCGGGGCAGCGCCGTGCCAGTGTTTTTCGCCCGGCGCGAACCAGACGGTATCGCCGGGGCGGATCTCGCGGATGTCCTCGCCCCAGCTCTGGGCGAGGCCCTTACCTGATGTCACGATCAGTGTCTGGCCGAGCGGATGCGTATGCCAGGCCGTGCGGGCGCCGGGTTCAAAGGTGACGGAGACCGCCCTCGCCCGTGCCGGCGCCGGCGTTTCCATCAGCGGATCCTGGCGAACGGCGCCGGTGAAATAGTCGGCCGGTGGCTTCGTCGAGGGGCGAGAGCCGGCGGGTTTGATCTCCATGATCTTTCCTTTTCCATTCATTGCGGTTGAAGCCTTATATCGCGACGATATTTCATCGAGGCGACCAATCAAAGCCGGATCGGTAATTGCCGCGGAGTCACCCGCCTGATAGTTCCAGTGGCTTTCATCACCAAAGCGCGTCGCATCGTGCTTGATTCATGCGATGCGCTTTGGCTCTTTGTTTTTATGCATGTCGTTGTCCCCGCACACTTCCGGGCGACATGCAGTAGGGAGGATTTTTCATGAAACACCATGCTTTTGGCCGCATGCCCTTCACCGTCACTAATGTCGGCTTCGGCGCCTGGCAGATCGGCGGCTCCTGGGGCGATATCAGCGAGGCCGACGGACGCGCGGCGCTCAATGCCGCGCTCGATGCCGGCATGACATTCATCGATACGGCTGACGTCTATGGCGACGGGCGCTCGGAAAAGATCATTGCCGACGTGCTGAAGACGCGCGGCGATGTGCGTCCGATGGTCGCTACCAAGGCGGGCCGCCGCCTCAACCCGCATGTCGCGGAAGGCTACACCAAGGCTAATCTCGAAGGCTTCATCGACCGCAGCCTGACGAATCTTGCCGTCGACAGTCTCGACCTCGTGCAGCTCCACTGCCCGCCGCGTGAGGTGCTTTACCAGCCGGAGGTCTTCGAGGACCTGAACGAGCTGCAGAAGGCCGGCAAGATCAAGGGTTACGGCGTCAGCGTCGAAAAGGTGGAGGACGGCCTGAAGGCGATCGAATATCCCGGCGTCGTCAGCATCCAGATCATCTACAACATCTTCCGCCAGCGCCCCGATCACCTGTTCTTCCAGGAAGCACGCCGCAGGAACGTGGCGATCATCGTCCGCGTACCGCTCGCCAGCGGTCTTCTCTCCGGAAAGATCACCCGGGACACACATTTCGCCAGCGACGACCACCGCAATTTCAACCGCAACGGCGAAGCCTTCGATGTCGGCGAGACCTTTGCCGGGGTGCCCTTCGAGGTCGGCCTGCAGGCGGTGGAAGAGGTGCGCAAGCTGGTGCCCGAGGGCGCCACCATGGCCGCCTTCGCGCTCCGCTGGATCCTGATGAGCGACGCCGTCACCGTCGTCATCCCCGGCGCGCGTAACGCCGAGCAGGCCAAGGGCAATGCGGCTGCTGCCAATCTGGCGCCGCTTTCGGCCGATGTCATGGCAGCAACGCGCGAGATTTACGAGCGGCTGATCGCGCCGCATGTGCATCAGCGCTGGTAGGCCGTCCGACATTTCGAAACGAAAATGGCCGGGCGAAAACCCGGCCATTTTCGTGTCATCGATCCGTCAAGGTCAGTTGGTGGGCTCAGTTCGTGCCGACGAGATCGACCGAAAAGAACAGGGTCTCGCCGGAGGAGTCGCTGACGCCGTCATTGTCGGTGACCGCATAGGGCTTGCCCGATGCGTCGAAGGCGAAGCCTTCAAGCTTGTCCAGCACGTAGCCGTTGGTCGCGGTCTTCAGCTCACCGAGGAAGTCGTGGGCTTCGGTCTTCTTGACGACCGGCAGCTCGCCGCCGAGCTTGGCGGGCTTCAGGTCTGAAATCGCGACCTTGTAGAGCTTCTTCAGCCTGGCGGCATCACCGACGAGGTTGTCGCGCTCGATGATGTAGACGCTGTTGCCCTGGGCGGAGATTTCCGACAGACCGACCCAGCCGCTTTCCGTCTTGTCGAGCGGATAGCGCACAGCACCCCATTCCTTCTTCTTCGGATTGTAGGAGACGAGCTTGACGAAGCCCTTCTCGTCATCGCTCCACTCACGCTGGACCGCCATCCACAGCGTCGCATCGTCGCCGGTGCCGACAATGGTCACGCCTTCGAAGCCGTAGCGGATTTCGTTGACGAAGAGCTCCTTCGGCAGGGCAATCTCGGCCTTGATGTCGCCCTTGGCATTGACGTTGTAGAGGGCATGCGGAACCAGACGCTCGCTGTAACCTTCCGAGGCGAGCCAGAAGGAGCCGTCGGCAGCAGCCGCGATGCCTTCGATGTCGAGCTTCTGGGCCGGGGCGCCGTCACGCTTGACGACGAGGGCGTCGGTGATGACGGCCGGCTTCTTGCTGGCATCGATCGTGTAGATCGTCGGCTGCGAGCCCAGAACGCTGTCGCTGACGGCGTAGAGCATGCCCGGCTTGCCCGGAACGGCTGCGAGACCCGAAAGGGCTGCAAAGCCGATCGGATTGCCGTCCTTCTCGGCGGAGACGATCTGCGGATAGGCCTTTTCGCCTTCCGAGCGCTCGTAGATCATCACATGCGAGCGCGCGCCGCCATCCTTTCCGAGGTCGAGTTCGTTGGCAGTCACGAGGAGATTGCGCTTAGGGATGGCGATCGCGCCTTCCGGCGAAATGCCGGACGGCAGCAGCTGGACGAGTTCGGGATCGGCACCGGTATCCTTATAGACGCCGACGACCGAAGCACGCTCGGCGAGCAGGAAGAAATACTGATCGTCCCCGAACTTGGCGGCTTCGAGGCCTTCCGGCTCGACGCCCTTCGATCCTGACCGGCTTTCCGGATAGTGGCCGATATGGGCGACGGCGCGTTCGAAGGATGCGCCCGATTCGTAGAGAAGCTTGCCCGTCTTGTCGAAGATGGTGAAGCCGCGCGAGCCGCCCTGGTAGTCGCCTTCATTGGCGACGACAAGGCGGTTGTCGTCCAGCCACTTCACGGCGTCGGGTTCGCGCAGCACGCCTTTGGCTTCGCCCGAGAATTTCAGGGCGCCGTCACGCTTGGTGTCGATACCGGTGAGATCGACGCTGCCGGCGGAGAAATGCGTCTTCACTTCAGCCGTGTTGGCGTCGATGATGACGATCTCATTGTTTTCCTGCAGCGTCAGAGCAATCTCGTTCAGGCTGTTGAAGGCGACGAATTCCGGTTCCGGATCCTCCGGGGCGACGCCGGCAAGCCCGGTCAGCGCCACGTGCTTGATAGTGCCGCAATCGACGGTGCCGTTCTTGACCTGGAAGACGACGAGGTCGCCAGCCGGCATTTGCGGGATCTTGCCGTCATTGACCTTTTCGTCGCGCTCGTTTTCGATCGCGATGGTGCCGAGTGTCTTATCCTTGTTGAGGGCGATAGAATCCGGCTGGCCGCCGAGATCACAGCTGTTTTCGATCTTCTTGGTCGCCACGTCGACGATGGCGAGACGGCCCGAGGGCTTCGCCTTGCTTTCGGAGGTGTTGACGGCAACGAGCGCCTTGTCGGCGCTGGAGGTGACCGATGTCGGCTCGCCGTCCATCATCACCGCGCCGCCGGCCTTCGGAGCCTTGGCATCGGTAATGTCGATGAAGCCGATCGCGCCGAGCGGGCTGTCGCTATAGATCAGCGTGTTGCCGTCGTCGGTCGCGGTGATGATTTCGGCGGAGCTCACCGAAAGCTTGTCCTTGTCAGCCGGCAGGTTTTGCGCAACCGGAAAGGAAGCGATGCGGTTGAAAACCGGTTCGGCCGTGGCCGGAAAGGCAACGGATGCGAGAAGCACGGCAGCAAGCGCTGCCTTGCGCGATGAAATTGTCATGAAATCCCCCATGTGTCGAACATTCGAAACAGGAGTTTTCTGCGGGAGCGACATGACAGAGGCATGACAGAATCGACATTTTGTACCTGAGCGCGTCAGGCTGGTTTGCGCTCCCGGCGCATCTCGTTTCCCATGATGAAGAGCGAGGCAGACAGGATGAGAGCCGCTCCCAGCCAAAGGTAACCCGCCGGCGCATAACCAAAGAACAGCCAACCGGCCAGCACGTTCAACGGCAGCTTGAGATCATCGAACGGCTGGACGTAGGCGGCATCGGCTGCGGCATAGGCAAGCGTCAGGAAATACTGCGCTGCGGCGGTCAGCAGCCCCGCCAGCAGGAACAGGGCAAGTGTTGCACCCGTCGGCACTGCAAAACCTGCCGCAAGCGCCAGCCCGCCGTTTATCGGGGTCAGCAGAACGAGCAGCCAGACCGTGATCGTCTCCGGTCGTTCAATGCCCGTCAGGCTTTTGGTGATCAACGACGAGGCGCCCCACAGCAGCGCCGAGAGCACAGGCAGGAGTGCTGCCCAGCCAAAGCCGTCCGACCATGGCTGCAGGATGATCATCGCTCCGGTGAAACCCGCCGCCGTCGCGGCCCAGCGGGCCGGGCCGACGCGCTCACCGAGGAAAAGCCGGGCACCCAGAATGATGAAGAAGGGCGAGGTCATCACCAGTGCGATCGCCTGCCAGATCGGCACGGCGGCAAGGCTGGCGACCCAGGCCTCGACGCCGAGCGCGGCAAGCGCGACGCGCGCGAGGTGACGCCAGGGATAGTGCGTGCGCATCGCCGCGAGGCCGAGCCTCTTAAGGAACGGCAACGAAAACAGGAAGGCAAAGCCATATTGCCAGAAGGCTGCCGACGCCGAGGGAAAGGCAAGCTTCATCGTCAGCCATTGGGTGACGACGTTGAGAAGCGAAAAAGCAATGCCGGCAAGCACCATCCAGAGTGCGCCGACAACGGCGCGGGACGGCGAGACTGCAAGGGAAGTCTGATTCATGTCTTTCATCCAAAACAGGGACCAACATAAATCAGGACGCATGAGCCACGACCAAGCGACACAGGACAGACCCCTGCCCTTCGCACGACCGACACTCATTCTCTTCCATCCGGACTTTAACCGTCGGCTCCGGAATCGCACCGGATCTGCTGACCCTTCCCCCGCTTGGACACGAGGGAAGGCGCTCGCGGGCTCGAGCCGAAACTCTTACCGCCGGTGGGGAGTTTCACCCCGCCCTGAGAACAGAAATGTCGTAGATCAAAGCCCGCGCGGCGGCAAGAGTGCTCCTAAAGCAAAAGGGATCCGGCAAAGCCGAACCCCTCTCAAATCCTTCACAACCGGTCTCGTTTCCGGCTGACGGATAATATCAGATCAGCCGTTGACGGCGTCCTTCAGGCCCTTGCCAGGCGTGAATTTGGGCACGTTGCGAGCCGGAATGTCGACTTCAGCGCCCGTCGACGGATTACGGCCCTTCGTTGCGGCACGATGAGAAACGGTGAAGCTGCCGAAACCCGCGAGGCGGATGTCGCCCTTGTTCTTGAGTTCAGCCTGGACAACGTCGAAAACCGCGTCAACAGCGGAAGCCGCGTCAGACTTCGTCAGTCCTGCCTTTTCGGCTACTGCGGACACGAGTTCATTCTTGTTCATGTTTCCACCCCTTTCTAAATGGTATGAAACGACTCAAAAGTAAGCTAGGCGCAGAATAGGTTTCATCAGGCCCGCCGAAAACCCAAAAGCCCTGCAAATCAAGGAAAAGCAAGCGTCTACATGACGTTTTCACAAAAAAGGCTGGCGTTTCCGCCAGCCTTTTTGCGTGTTTTGCCCCAATTGGGCGTAAATGTGGCAAAGGCCACTCAATGCGCTATGGTTGCGCCCGTCTCATCGAGGCCTTCGACCGTTGCGATGACGGGCGTTTCTACCGTGCCGTCCCATTCGATCGGCTCCGGTCGCCGGATCAGCGCATGCTTGATCACCTCGCCCATGCGGGATACCGGGATGATCTCCATGTTGTTCTTCACGTTATCGGGAATCTCCGCCAGGTCCTTGGCGTTTTCCTCCGGAATCAGCACCTTCTTGATGCCGCCGCGAAGCGCTGCGAGCAGCTTTTCCTTGAGACCACCGATCGGCAGCACACGACCGCGAAGGGTGATTTCACCGGTCATGGCCACATGCCTGTCCACCGGGATGCCGGTCATGATCGAGACGATCGCGGTTGCCATGGCGACGCCGGCCGAGGGGCCATCCTTCGGCGTCGCGCCTTCCGGCACGTGCACGTGGATGTCGCTCTTGTCGAAGCGCGGCGGCTCGATGCCGAAATCGACAGCGCGCGAGCGAACATAGGAGGCCGCTGCCGAGATCGATTCCTTCATGACTTCCTTCAGATTGCCGGTGACCGTCATGCGGCCCTTGCCCGGCATCATCACGCCTTCGATGGTCAGCAGCTCACCACCGACTTCCGTCCAGGCAAGACCGGTCACGACGCCGACCTGATCCTCGCCCTCGGCTTCGCCATGGCGGAAGCGCGGGACGCCCAGGTAGTCGGAGATGTTGGCAGCCGTCACATGAACGGCCTTCGTCTTGCCCTTGATGATCTCGGTGACCGCCTTGCGGGCGAGTTTCATCAGTTCGCGTTCGAAGTTGCGGACGCCGGCTTCGCGGGTGTACTGCTGGCTGATCGCCATCAGGGCGTCGTCGCTGACCGAGAATTCTTCCGGCTGCAACGCATGTTCCTTGATGGCCTTCGGAAGCAGGTGCCGCTTGGCGATTTCGCGCTTTTCATCCTCGGTGTAGCCGGCGATACGGATGATCTCCATGCGGTCCATCAGGGGCGCCGGAATATTCAGCGTATTTGCCGTCGTGATGAACATCACATCCGACAGGTCATATTCGACTTCCAGATAGTGGTCCATGAAGGTCATGTTCTGCGCCGGATCGAGCACTTCCAGCAGGGCCGAGGACGGATCGCCGCGATAATCCTGGCCGAGCTTGTCGATCTCGTCGAGCAGGAAGAGCGGGTTGGACTTCTTCGCCTTCTTCATCGACTGGATGACCTTGCCGGGCATCGAGCCGATATAGGTGCGGCGGTGACCGCGGATTTCGGCTTCGTCACGAACGCCGCCAAGCGCCATGCGGACATACTCACGGCCGGTCGCCTTGGCGATCGACTGGGCGAGCGAAGTCTTGCCGACACCCGGAGGGCCGACAAGGCAGAGGATCGGGCCCTTGATCTTGGTGGCGCGAGCCTGCACGGCCAGATATTCGACGATGCGCTCCTTGACCTTGTCGAGACCGAAGTGATCGGCTTCGAGGATCTTCTCGGCATTGTTGAGATCGGCCTTGATCTTCGATTTCTTGCCCCAGGGGATGCCGAGCAGCCAGTCCAGATAGTTGCGCACGACGGTGGCTTCCGCCGACATCGGGCTCATCTGGCGCAGCTTCTTCAGTTCCGCATCGGCCTTTTCACGGGCTTCCTTGGACAGCTTGGTCTTGGAGATGCGCTCTTCCAGTTCGCTCATCTCGTCGCGGCCTTCCTCGCCGTCGCCGAGTTCCTTCTGGATCGCCTTCATCTGTTCATTGAGGTAGTATTCGCGCTGGGTCTTCTCCATCTGGCGCTTGACGCGCGAGCGGATGCGCTTTTCGACCTGCAGGACCGAGATCTCGCCTTCCATGAAGCCGAGGGCCTTTTCGAGGCGCTGCTTGACGCTGGTGGTCTCCAGCATCTCCTGCTTCTCGGTGATCTTGATCGACAGATGCGAAGCAACCGTATCGGCGAGCTTGGAATAGTCGTCGATCTGGCTGGCGGCGCCGACCACTTCGGGCGAAATCTTCTTGTTGAGCTTCACATAGCTCTCGAATTCGGAGACGACCGAACGCGACAGGGCTTCCAGTTCGACCGGATCGTCATGCGGCTCCTCGAGCACATGGCCGAGCGCCTCATAGAAATCCTCGCGGCTGGTATAGGTGTCGATCTCGGCGCGGGCGCGGCCTTCGACCAGAACCTTCACGGTGCCGTCGGGCAGCTTCAAGAGCTGCAACACGTTCGCCACGGTGCCGACATTGTGGATCGCGGAAGGATCCGGATCGTCGTCGCTGGCGTTGATCTGCGTCACCAGCATGATCTGCTTGTCGGAACCCATGACCTCTTCGAGCGCACGGATCGACTTTTCCCGTCCTACGAACAGCGGCACGATCATATGCGGGAAAACCACGATGTCGCGCAGGGGCAGAACAGGGTAGGCAGTGCTGCTCGCTACAGACGTTTTCTTCGTCATTTTATGTCCTTTCCATCGTCCCGTTGCCGGGCTCTTTGCACGGCCGCTTGGGACCGGCCGGCACTCTCACTTGTTGCTACAAGTGGAGGTTCTGACTACGCTTTTCAAGCCACGCAAACGCCCGCGTCCCTCGGATGTGACAGCTTTATTACAACGGAACGCCAACACTATGAAGCGCGTGGCTGGACCGGCGCTTACCACTTCCGACCCGGCTAAAATACAAACGCCAGCAAGAGACTTACGGAATCATTGCATGATTGCCAAGCACTACCCCTTGCGCAACATCGGCAAAGGCAATGTCGGTTCCCACCAGCAAATACTAGCAGCGCTTCGCATGGTTTTTCAAATAGAAAGGGGCCTGCCTATGGCAAGCCCCCAAAATAATCACACGAAAGCCCAAGCTCACGCCGAAGCGTTGGCTTTTTCTTCCTGGCGATCGGCATAGATGTAAAGCGGACGGGCCGAACCGCGCACCACTTCCTCGGAGATGACGACCTCGCGCACGCCTTCCAGCGTCGGCAATTCGAACATCGTGTCGAGCAGGATCTTCTCCATGATCGAGCGAAGGCCGCGGGCGCCGGTCTTGCGCACGATCGCCTTGCGGGCGATTTCGCGCAGAGCGTCCTCGTGGAAGTTCAGTTCCACGTCTTCCATCTCGAACAGGCGCTGATACTGCTTGATCAGCGCGTTCTTCGGCTCTGACAGGATCTGGATCAGCGCGTCCTCATCGAGGTCTTCAAGCGTCGCCAGAACCGGCAGACGGCCGATGAACTCAGGGATGAGGCCGAACTTGACCAGATCTTCAGGCTCCAGCTCGCGCAGGACCTCACCGACGCGGCGGTCATCCTGCGACTTGACGGTCGCACCGAAGCCGATCGAGGTCTTCTCGCCGCGGGCAGAGATGATCTTGTCGAGGCCGGCAAAGGCGCCGCCGCAGATGAACAGGATGTTCGTCGTGTCGACCTGCAGGAATTCCTGCTGGGGATGCTTGCGGCCGCCCTGCGGTGGAACGGAAGCGACCGTGCCTTCCATGATCTTCAGCAGTGCCTGCTGCACGCCCTCGCCCGAGACGTCGCGGGTGATCGACGGGTTGTCGGACTTGCGCGAAATCTTGTCGACTTCGTCGATGTAGACGATGCCGCGCTGCGCACGCTCGACGTTGTAGTCGGCCGACTGCAGGAGCTTCAGGATGATGTTTTCGACATCCTCGCCGACATAACCGGCCTCTGTCAGCGTCGTCGCATCGGCCATGGTGAAGGGAACGTCGATGATGCGGGCGAGCGTCTGGGCAAGATAGGTCTTGCCGCAGCCGGTCGGGCCGACGAGCATAATGTTCGACTTCGCCAGTTCGACTTCGCCGTTCTTGGAGGCATGCGCCAGGCGCTTGTAATGGTTGTGAACGGCGACCGACAGGATCTTCTTCGCCTGCCGCTGGCCGATGACGTATTCGTCGAGGACCTTGATGATGTCCTGGGGCGTCGGAACGCCGTCACGGGACTTGACCATCGAAGACTTGTTCTCCTCGCGGATGATGTCCATGCACAATTCGACGCATTCATCGCAGATGAAGACGGTCGGTCCGGCAATCAGTTTCCGGACTTCGTGCTGGCTCTTTCCGCAGAACGAACAATAAAGCGTGTTCTTGGAGTCGCCGCCGTTGCTGCCGCTGACCTTGCTCATATCACTTTCCTTCCAGCACGCCGCATTTCAAGGCGAAATCGCGGTCCACTCTATCAGCTCCTGGCGGCACTCCGTTTCCGGAGCCTTTGCCGAGAAGGGCTTCAGGGGGTACGAACCGGGCCCAACCAATCATGTCCGGGTTCCGGCGGCAACGAATTCCCCTTCGAATGCCGAATGCTATGTCATAAAAATTCAACATAGCATTAATAGTTACTATTAGCGTCTTCGTCGCCGTATGAAAGCCCCTGTTCAATCACAAATGGGATAGAACTGTGGCGACAAAAACACCATCCCTATTAATTACTAGGCCTGTTCGCCTTCCATTTCGAGGCGCGACGTCAGAACCTTGTCGATCACGCCCCAGCTCTGGGCTTCGTCCGCATCCATGAAATGGTCACGATCGAGCGTCTTTTCAACTTCTTCGTAGGTGCGGCCGGTGTGCTTTACGTAGACCTCGTTCAGGCGGCGCTTCATTTTGAGGATGTCGCGGGCGTGCCGCTCGATGTCCGAGGCCTGCCCCTGGAAGCCGCCCGAGGGCTGGTGCACCATGATGCGGGAATTCGGCGTGGCAAAGCGCATGTCCTTGTGGCCGGCAGCCAGCAGCAGCGAGCCCATGGATGCGGCCTGGCCGATGCAGAGCGTCGAAACCGCGGGCTTGATGAACTGCATCGTATCGTAGATCGCCATGCCGGCCGTGACGACGCCACCGGGCGAATTGATGTAGAGGGCGATTTCCTTCTTCGGGTTTTCGGCCTCGAGGAAGAGCAGCTGGGCGCAGACGAGCGTCGCCATATGGTCTTCGACGGCACCCGTCAGGAAGATGATGCGTTCCTTCAACAGGCGGGAATAGATGTCGTAGGAGCGTTCACCGCGGTTGGTCTGTTCCACGACCATCGGCACGAGGGCCATTGCGGTATCGACTGGGTTTCTCATGTGCGTCCTTTGTCAACGTCTCGCCGGCCGGCGCCGGGAATCAAAGAAAAATATCTTACCCCTACATAGAGTGTCCCGGCCCTCCTCTTCAAGACACGCATGAGGATAACGTTAAGAAGGCGGGGCAAGGCGGCTCCAGGCAGCCTCTTTCCCCCAAACGCCTGTTAACGGCGAGCCCTTGCTACGATCTCCCCCGGCTTTTCTCCATGACAGTGTGAAGGAAGGCTTACTCTATTCGACTGTGCTCATACACGTTTACCCAACGGAAAGCCTACCGGCAGATATCGGCCTGAAACAATGCCGCAGCGCAGCGACATTAAGGAACTGGCGAGCTTCCTCGGCAAGGATGAGAACCGACAGACAAGGGGTTGCTGCCGTGTTCAATATTGCTACAGGTCTCGCCATCTGGTGTTCCGAGGCCATGACGCTCGCTTTGGTGCTGTTCGTCGCCTGGCGCCATAACGTCAGGAACGAGGCCTATCTCTATTGGGGCTTGGGCTTCCTCCTGACCGGTATTGGCTTTGCGATGGTCGCGCTGCGCGGCGAAATCCCCAGCGTGCTTTCCATAGAGGCGGGCAATGCCATCGCCCTGCTCGGCCAGAGCGCCTGGGTGGCGGGTTTTCTGGCGCTCGACCGCAAGCGGATCGAATGGTGGGCGCTGCTGCCGCCGGTCATCTGGCTCGCCGGGGTCTTCCTGCCCTGGGTCAACAGCGATTATTCAAACCGGGTGGTGCTCTATAACCTTGCTTCAGCGACGGGTGCGACGGCACTTGCCATGGCGGTCGCCGCCGGCGACATGCGCCGCGAGCGTACCCGCGTCAAGCTGATGGGCGTGTTCGTCATCCAGGGCTGCCTGTGCTTCGGCTCAGCGCTGATGATGGCGCTGACGCTGCCGAGCGATATCGAAGCGACCAATCTCGGCGGCGCCTCCGCCATGGCCAGCGCCTTCCTGCTCACAATCGCCTTCGCGTTCACCTGCCGGCTGATCATGGAGCGCTCCGAACGGCACCTGCGTGCGCTCACCCTGACTGATTCGCTGACCGGCGTGCTCAACCGCCGCGGCCTGCTCGGCTATTTCGACGGCATCCAGGAAAAGGCCCATGACGACCAGCGCCAGGTCGCGGTGATGCTCTTCGATCTCGACCATTTCAAGCGTGTCAACGACCGTTTCGGCCACCAATCCGGCGATGCAGTGCTGACCGCATTCGCGCGGATGGCCCGCCAGTATATTCCAAACAACATCTTCGGCCGCATGGGCGGCGAAGAATTCGCCGCCTTCGCCGCGGTCACGGACCAGACGGAAGCCGAGGCGATCGCCGAAGCGATCCGCACCGAATTCTGCCGTCTTCCCGTCAGCACCGGCGAAGCGATCGTCCCGGTCACGGTCAGCATCGGCATCGCGCTTGCCTCCTCGATCGAAGCCAATATCGACAAACTGATCTCGGCCGCCGACCGGGCGCTCTATGCGGCGAAGGCGGCCGGCCGCAACTGCACGGTCACCTTCGGCGAAGCGGAGGCCGCTGCCCCGGCACCGGCCACGCCGAGCGGCACCGCCGGCGAACTCGTGCCGACGGTCGACGACCAGGTCGAGGCGCTGCGACGCATGGGTACGCTGTCACGGGCCGGGTAGTCCTGGGTCCCTCACCCCGCATCTTTCCGAGGCTCGGCAAATCCGATAAGCCTCGTGGCATGATGATCCCATCCTTTCTCTCGATCGACCGCGCCAACCGCCATGTCTCGCTGGACGGCCGCAATCCGGCCTTCTACGGCAACCCGAATGCCGTCTATGCCGCACTTCACGCCCATTGCCCGACCTTCTACTGGAGTGAGCAGAAGCAGTGGTTCTTCACGGGTTACGACCATGTAAACGGCCTGCTGCGCGACCGCCGCTTTGGCCGGCAGATCCTGCATATCGCCAGCCGCGAGGAGCTCGGCCTTGCCGAGCCGATGCCGCATCTTGCCAGTTTCGATCTCTCGGAACGTTATTCCCTGCTCGAACTCGAACCGCCGGAGCACACGCGGCTCCGCACGCTCGTCAACCGCGCCTTCGTCTCCCGCCATGTCGAGAAGATGAAACCGGAGCTTGCCGAACTCGCCAACCGGCTGATCGACGGTTTCGCGGAGAAGCGTGAGGTCGAGCTACTCTCGGCCTTTGCCGACATCATCCCGGTGACCATGATCGCCCGCATGATCGGCATTCCCGAAGAGATGGGACCGCAACTGCTTACCTGGTCGCACGCCTATGTTCGCATGTACATGTTCGGCCGCACGCGCGAGCAGGAGGAGGAGGCCGAGCGGGCGGCGAAGGAATTTTCCGACTACGTCAAAACGGTCATCACAGAACGCCGCGCCGAACCGCGTGACGACCTGCTGACCCACATGATCCATACCGAGCACAAGGGCCAGTATCTGACCGATGAGGAGCTCGTGTCGACGACGATCGTGCTGCTCAATGCCGGGCACGAGGCGACCGTGCACCAGATCGGCAATTCCGTGCGTACCATCCTCGACAGCGGCTGCGATCCGGCAGAACTCTTCCGGGACGAAGCGACGACAGAGCGCACCGTCGAGGAAACCTTGCGCATCTGCGCGCCGGTCCACATCTTCCAGCGCTGGGCGCTGGAGCCTGCGGAAATCGATGGGGTCTCCTTCAAGCGCGGCGACAAGGTGAGCCTCATCCTCGCCGCCGCCAATCTCGACCCGACAAAATTCACCGATCCGCTGACCTTCCGGCCCGATCGTAACGAGGCGGCGAACCTCTCCTTCGGCGCCGGCATCCATTTCTGCATCGGCGCGCCGCTGGCGCGGCTGGAGCTCAACGTCGTGCTGCCGATCCTGTTCGAGCGGCTTGCCGGCCTGAGGCTAGCGAAGACGCCGGTGGTCAAGGATGTCTACCATTTCCACGGGCTGGACCGGCTGGATTTGCAGTGGTGATCCATCCCTCGCAGAGGTGATCCACCGCGCGAGGATCAACCGTAACGTCCGGTAATGTAGTCTTCCGTACGCTTGACCTTCGGCGACTGGAAAATCTCAGCGGTCGGGCCGTATTCGACCAGCTCGCCCAGATACATGAAGGCGGTGTTATCGGAGATGCGGCTTGCCTGCTGCATGTTGTGGGTGACGATGACGATGGTGAACTCCGTCTTCAGCTGGGCGACCAGCTCTTCCACCTTGGCGGTCGAGATCGAGTCGAGGGCGGAGGTCGGCTCGTCGAGGAGAAGCACCTCGGGGCGAAGCGCCACGGCACGCGCGGCTTTTGAAATGCTGCAGAGGGCAACCGGTCCAGGTTAACGGTCAGGACATCGGGCAGCGAATGAAAGGGAGCCGTGTTCAGCGGTCACCGCTCTGCTGGAACGCCGGCGACAAGCCATCAATACCGAGCATATTGCCACGATCTTGGCGGCATCATGCGGCTGACTCTTCTTCCAGTTTACTGGATATGTCATATGCCGACATAGGTTTTCCAATCAGATATCCTTGAAGCTGGTCGCAGCCGGCATCGCGCAAGATCGCCGCCTGGCGGGTAGTCTCGATACCTTCCGCGGTAACCGGAATCCGCAGCGCGGTCGCGAGCGAGATGGTTGCCCGAAGAACATCGGCGCCATTTGCACCTTCGTCGAGAGCCCACACGAGCGAGCGGTCGATCTTCATGCGATCAAACCCGAACTGCCGCAAGGCGCCAATGCTTGCGTAGCCGCAGCCAAAGTCGTCGAGCGCGAACTTAATGCCGACGCGTTTGAGCTGGTCTATCGACCGCCGGGCCTGATCCGGATTGGTCATCAGAACACCTTCGGTGATTTCCAATGTCAGGCGGTTTGGATTGAAATCAAGCTCCTGCAGGACCGAGATCACTTCTGCGGCAAATTCCGGATTGCAGAGCTGGATTGGCGAAACGTTCACCGACAATGCCAGATCGGGCCAGCTCTTGGCATGCTCGATCGATGTTCTCAGCATGTGAACGCCGAGGGCATCGATGAGGCCGCACCTCTCGGCAAGAGGAATGAAAATCTCCGGGCTGATGTTTCCGGTTGCAGTTCGCCAGCGCGCCAGTGCTTCAAGACCAGTCACAGCGCCGGTCGAAGCCGAGACGAGAGGTTGGAAAACGGCTTCGATTGCGCCGCTGTTGATGGCGCTCTTCAACAGGCCCTCCAGTTCGGCGACCTGTTGGCGTTCCCGGTCCAGCTCGGGATCGTATTCGATTGCCTGGCCTCTGCCATTTGCCTTGGCCCGATAGAGGGCCATGTCTGCTCTGCGGAGAAGCTCCAGGGGCGGGACGTCGCCGTTGCGAGCAGCGGCTCCGATGCTTGCGCCAATTTCGATCGTTCGCCCGTCGATTTTGAAGGGCTCGGCAAACAGTGCCAAAATCGTCTTTTCGATCTCTCCGCACGTGGCAGAACCGATGTGTACCAGCGCAAATTCGTCGCCCCCGAGCCGCGCCACGGCAATGATTTCGGGGTGGCAGCCTGTCAGCGCCTTCGAAACCAACCGGATCAAATCGTCCCCCACCGCATGCCCCCAGGCATCGTTGACGGCCTTGAAGCCATCAAGGTCGACTAAATAGAGCCGGGGTGGCGGAGAGCCGGAATTATCCAGCTCTGCCAGCAGGTTGAGAAGCCCATGTCTGTTCAACAGGCCACTCAAGCTGTCATGGCCCGCTTCGAAAAGCGCTGTTTGCGCCAGTTGGCGCAGGCGCCGCGCCTCGGAGGCCCCAACCAACAGAACGCCGATCAAGAATAGCGAAAGGATGACGGTAGAAGCTGCAAGATAAGGATAGACCTGATGAAACACGGCGCTTCCGGGCGCTTTGCTGGGCCAAACGAGATAGCCGATGACGGCTCCCTTCATGTCGGTGATCGGCGTATTCAGGGATCCCGGCTTGGGCGTCGTCTCGAGGCTCAGCCCCTCGAGTTCATGTTCGTTGGAGAGAGTGTCGAGAACCTCCGACGTAAACTCCTTGTAGAAAGTCAGCACGCTGAACTTCGGAACCTCGACGGCGGCGTCGAACGGCTGGATCGCCTGCGAGGCGATCAGCGCTATACCGCTTTCGGTCTTGATGAAATTGACCACCGGCACCTTCGCCGGATCTGCAGCCGCATTGATCTGCTGATAAAAGGCTTCCCCGAAAAACGTGCCCGGCTGGAAGGGCTTGCCCTTGGCATAGGCCGAGACGACCAAAGACCGCTCAGGGCCGGTCACGATCGCGCCGTCATAAAGCGCGTAATCCTCGCTGGTCTTTCCCCAATTCTCATAGGCCCAATCCGCGGCGGTGGGAGACGAGATCGCGCTATAGGCATCGTCCCATACGGCGTTATCCGTCGTTGTCGCGCCGAGGCGAGCCACAAACGCACCGATTGCCGCGCGGGCGGCGCGACTGGCCCTGGCATCATCGATCTCGTTGGCCGACCGGGTCATCGTGACGACGACGTGTGCCACAAGGCCAGTCAGGACGAGGGCGACGACAAGGAAGCAGACCGTTGTCGCGATGATGGAAGACGTCTGGGTCCGAACGTGCCGACCTGCAAGATTCGACGACATGCAAATTCCGAAAAGATTAATTGCAAGGCCATGTCTGTGGGACGGCAGGAGACATCATGTCCGCAATGCGCTGCAGATAAGGTTTAGCATTTGACGATGTAGGCACGATTAATGGGAATGGTTAAAAGCGTTCTATCCCGGAAACAGGTGCAGCCATTCGCTGAAAGACGGGCCATCATCGCCGCAAATCGGGACAAGCGCGGAATCGTCAACGTCGATTTTCTGGCCCGCTCAAACCTTGATCACATAATCCTTGCGAGTCGTTTCAACGACTTCCCACGTTCCCTTGAAGCCGGGTCTGAGGATCATCCGGTCGCCCGCCTTCAGATGAACCGGCTCACCGCCGTCCTCCGTCACGATCGAATGGCCGGACAGCAGACTGAAATATTCCCATTCCTCGTAGATGATCCGCCACTTGCCCGGTGTCGCCTCCCAGATGCCGGAATAGAGGCCGCCTTCGGCCTCCTCCAGATTCCAGGTGCGGAAATGCGGATCGCCGGAGATGATCCGGCCGGGCTCTGGGGCGCCGAACTCGGGTTCGACGCCGTCGATGCTGAAGGTGATGAAATTTGCCTTGGTCACCATGGGTCCCTCTGATCTCAGATGTGGTTCGTCACATACCTTTGACACGTACCCCTTTGGAATCGTAGAGTTTTTTCAGTGGAGGCGTCATGTACGTCTGGTTGTTTCCTCACATACCTTTGCTCAAGTATGTGCCTTTCGTCAAATACCCTTGAGCAACTCTGCAACCGCAAGTTAAACCATTGTTTTCTTGACGATTTATCGCAGGCTTGGCTTGCGCCGAACTGGCTGTCGTACAGCTGCGAGGGGAGGACGATGAGAGTTGTTGTTTCCGAAACCGTAGTCGTTGAGTTCCAGAGCTCATGACCCGCACCTACGAACAGCTTATCCCGCGCGCCGAAAGGGAGAAGCTCGAGCTAGCCCTTGAAATGGGCCAAGGTTACGTCCTCGATCTTTCGGACCGGACCTTCAACGATTTCTTCTATGAGAGACTGGGCATCGACCCAGAGACTGAAGGCCGCCTCTTCAACGGGCGCGGCACGTCGAAAGCGAAGCGCCTGAGGTCCTTCATTGAGCGCGCCCCGGCCTCCTTAATTGCGAAGCTGCTCCGCGAACTCTGGAACTACCGCAGCTCCATCGCCACCCGTGCGACGACGCCCGCTGATCAGGTGCTCGAGGCCAGCTATTTCATCACCGTTGGCAGGTTCGAAGGGGTAAGCCAGGACATCGACAGCTCGGTGATCGAGTCTTTCGAACCCAGTGAAACACTCGACGAACTCGTGGCATCAATCCGCCGCGACCTCGACGCCAAGAAGCCGCACGCCGCGCTTGATCGACTTCACACATACTGCATGAAGCGCTTCGCATCACTGGTCAGAAAGCATGGCGGCGGAGAGTGGGCGGGTAGCGTTGCCGACGGCGAGAACGTGCAGGCGTATCGCGAAGACCGAGCCTGCTCACAACTCCGTCTTGCCCTCCTCCACTCGCTCCCGCCTCGCCTGCAGTCGGTCGAACTTGCCAAAATCGGTCATGATGCTAACGAGAACGCTTCCAGTCCAACCGAAGGTGAACAGGCCCGACATACCGATGATAGGACCGAGCAGACGCCATCGGTCTGGAAGAGTGACGTTGCCCTCGCCGAGAGTGGTATAGCTTTCGAGGACGTAGTAGTAGCTATCGCGCATCGAAGGGATAATGTCCCTGACGTACAGGGGAACTGCCCAAATAAGAGTCTCCGCGAAGTGCAGAACCGCTAGCGAGGCGATTGTTACGGCGAGCATCAAATTCAGCCGCCAATGCGGCGTGGCTGGGGTGACGTGTGCCCATGACTTGCTGAACTGAAGCCCGATGCTTCGGATTCCGACGCCATGCACAAAGATCACAACGATCAAAAACACGGTGCCGACAAGAATCTCCAGAACTGGATTCGGGTGGGTGAGATGGTCCAATCGTTTGCGTCCTCAGTGTTCAGCCTGCGGTGGGACGCGTCGTGCAGCGTCCCACGACCGAACCCAGCGCGAGCATGGACTTTGCCCTAAGTGCTAGTAGCA
Source organism: Rhizobium sp. P1_B8 (assembly GCF_056406515.1). Taxonomy (NCBI): domain Bacteria; kingdom Pseudomonadati; phylum Pseudomonadota; class Alphaproteobacteria; order Hyphomicrobiales; family Rhizobiaceae; genus Rhizobium; species Rhizobium sp. P1_B8. The sequence continues at coordinate 86,359 of NZ_JBFTZZ010000009.1, forward strand.
GGGCGGATACGGATAATAGCCACATGCCGGAGGCGGGTAATAACGTCGCTCCGCAGCGGCCGCACCAATCGCCGCCCCCGCCACGACGCCCGCCCCATAGTACGCGCCTGGATGGGCGTACCATCCGCCACGCCAAACCGGCGCGCGGAACCCAGCGCCTCCCACGGCGACGCCCCCATAGGGACCACGTGCCGCGAACCAGTCGATAAACAGCGATGCGGGCCCATCGGCTCCGGCGAGGTCCCCTTCAAGCACTGCTACGTCGAACGTCAGGTCTCCGCCCTCAAGCTTCGGCATTTTCAGGACGACCACCACGTCGGCAACAGAATCACCCTTGGCGCTGAGTACCGATATCGTCGCGTTGGGTGGGTCCTTCGCGAAGCTGTCGGGCCCCTCACCCCATTGCTTGATGAACTCGGAGGTCAGCACGTGGCCCGCCGATCGGACCGGGCGGTCGGCAAACACGATCGACACCGCCGAGATGCCACTCATCGTTAGCTTGCCACCCTCGAGCTTCGCCCCACCGGAATTCAGCACGGCAAGCGACGGCACCATTTTTGACTTGGTCGCTCCTATCGTCTTTTCCGCTGGAGCCGAAATGGCGTCCTGCGCGAAGACAGGCGATGCCGCTAGAAGGCTCGCCGCGACGGCGATCATGCTTATTGCTGAGAGTCTTAGCATCATACATCCTCCAGTTTGATTATGACCACTCCCTATTTCAGGAGCCCTAGATTGATCAGTTGAACGCGCCTGTTGTCGATCACGGTGGCGATGAACATCAACTGCCCGATCTCGACGCCTAGATTGAAGAACAGCAAGGCAAGCGGAATGTCCCCTGAAGGAAGGGCCAGTTCAGACAGTGCCCCCGCGAACCCCAGCCCGTGCAGCAGCCCGAACGCAAAGGCGACCAGCCAAGGGCGTTTCGCAAGGGTGCGAGCGGGCTGTAGAGCCGCAGGATCGTGAACCAGCCCTTGCCGGGAACCGTCTGCACCCAGTTGCCTCGCTTGACGTATTTCGGCTGATCGGGGCCGAAATAGATCGTGGTAGAGCCATCCGCGGCTGCGAGTAACGAGACCGTTCTTTTAAGCGCCGTCATGATGTTCCCTCGGTTGCAGACCTATCATCCAGCGGCTCTGTCATGCAGACTCAGGACACGGAGCTACTCATCGTGACCGTGCATCGCGAATGCGCAAGTATGTAACGGTAACATACGGGGTAGTTGGTGGTACGGGACGCTATGTTCGAAGCAAGCGGCGGCCGGGCGGCAGAAGAGATCGTCATGACAAGGGATCCGACATAACCATATTAAGAAAGCGCGGAATGCTGGCGACCGTGCGCGGCGTCCCTGCGCATAGCGTGGGCGGGGCCGAAGTGGAGACTACGCCCTGCGATATGCTACTGGGTAATGCAATTCTGCATGTCGCGAGACTGGACGTTTCGGTTTGCACGACCGCCGCCGCGAGTGTCTTGGCGGAGGGCATTATGTTGAATTGCGAGGACTGCCGTCGGCTCGCCTTGAAATATGGCGACAAGCTTGAAGTTCGTGAGTAGGAAGCAAGCCCTGAGCACTGGCCGATCAGCTTGGACATCAACACGACATCCGACCTCGGAGCCACGAGAGAATTCAGTTCGATGACGGTGTTCGGGAGTTTCATGGTTGAGACGTGGGGCATTGAACCCGCCTCGGCTGATTTACATCGGCGTCTTCCTTTAACTGCGCCAGTATCGACATGGTCGGGCGGCTGATGAACGCGAAGCCTTGACGAGCTTCCAGTCATTCTCTGACGACACGTTTCCAGTCAGGTAAGCCCGCCGCGCCGGGGAAGATTGAGCGCATGGTATTACAGACGCCGATCCGGGGTCTGTAACTCTATGATTTTCTGACGCGGCGTTTTGAGGTGAACCCGTCGGAGGCCGGGAGTGCCATCGCACTGAATTGGGCGCTGGGCCGCCTCCCCGAGATGGCTGTCGTGCGGCCAAGGGGTTAACAAAACGACCTTCGAGCACAACCAAAAAAAAAATTCAAAAWTCTTCTTTCTTCAAAGTTTGACCGCCGAAAGCGCCCTGTTTTCAGGGGTTTCTCGGCGGTCGACTCAATACAACCTGCTCAAAAAAGTTGTCAAAGGAACTGACGTAGGTGTCAGAGGTATGTGACGAACCACATCAGATCTTCGAGAGCGCCTGTTCAAGATCGGCGATGATGTCCTTGACGTCCTCGATGCCGACGGAAAGGCGTACAACGTCGGGCCCCGCACCGGCGGCGATCCGCTGCTCGTCGGTCAACTGCCGGTGTGTCGTCGAGGCCGGATGGATGACGAGCGAACGGGTGTCGCCGATATTGGCAAGATGGGAGAAGAGCTCCAGCCCCTCGACCAGCGTCTTGCCCGCCTCATACCCCCCCTTGACGCCAAAGGTGAAGACGGAGCCTGCGCCCTTCGGCGAGTAACGCTGCTGCAGAGCGTGGTTCGGATCGTCGTCGAGACCGGCATAATTGACCCAGGCGATCTTGCTGTGCGCCTTCAGCCACTTCGCGACGGCGATCGCATTGTCGCTGTGGCGCTGCATCCTGAGCGGCAGCGTCTCGATGCCGGTCAGGATCAGGAAGGCGTTGAAGGGCGAGATCGCCGGCCCGAGATCGCGCAGGCCGAGCACGCGGGCAGCGATCGCAAAGGCGAAATTGCCGAAGGTCGCGTGCAGGACCACGCCGTTATATTCCGGCCGCGGGCTCGACAGCATCGGATAATTGCCGGATTTCGACCAGTCGAAGGTGCCGCCGTCGACGATGAGGCCACCCATCGAATTGCCGTGGCCGCCGAGAAACTTCGTCAGTGAATGCACGACGATGTCGGCGCCATGCTCGATCGGACGGATGAAATAGGGTGTCGCCATCGTATTGTCGACGATCAGCGGCAGGCCGTGGCGATGCGCGACGTCGGCGATGGCAGCGATATCGACGAAGGTGCCGCCGGGATTGGCCAGGCTCTCGATGAAGATGCCGCGCGTCTTGTCGTCGATCTGGCTTTCGAAGCTTGCCGGATCGGCGGCATCGGCCCAGCGCACCTGCCAGCCGAAATTCTCGAAGGCGTGGCCGAACTGGTTGATCGAGCCGCCGTAGAGCTGGCGGGCAGCGATGAAATTCTCGCCAGGACGCATGATATTGTGGAAGACGATCACCTGCGCCGCATGGCCGGAGGCGACGGCAAGGGCGGCCGTGCCGCCCTCGAGCGCTGCGACGCGCTCCTCAAGCACGGCCTGTGTCGGGTTCATGATGCGGGTGTAGATGTTGCCGAAAGCCTGCAGACCGAAGAGGGCGGCGGCATGATCGGAATCATTGAAGACGAAAGCGGTCGTCTGGTAGATCGGCGTTACCCGCGCGCCGGTCGCCGGGTCGGGCTGCGCGCCGGCGTGGATCGCCAACGTGTTGAATCCCGGATCATTCTTGGCCATGTCGTCCTCCCGTTATTGCTGACGGGAGGGATCATAGCCTCTCGCGAACGAAAGTTAATCGCGATCCGTTTCAACCCATGGGCGTTCCGTGGAAAATCCGTCTCCGCGAACCGCAACTCAGGCAATGAGACGAGGATATTCGATCGCCGGGCAGCGGTTCATCACCACCTTGATGCCGGCGGCCTCCGCCTTTGCCGCAGCCGCATTGTCGCGGACACCAAGTTGAGACCAGATGATCTTCGGCAGCGGCCTCAGCGCCAGCGCCTCCTCGACGACCCCGTCCAGATATTCGGAAGCGCGAAATACGTCGACCATGTCGACCGGCATGGGAATGTCGGCGAGCCGGGCATACACGTTGCGGCCCTGGATCTGTTTGCCCGCCTGCCCCGGATTGACAGGAATGACCTCGTAGCCGCGCGACAACAGATAGCCCATGACGCCGTTGCTCGGCCTGGCCGGATTGGGTGAGGCGCCGGTCAGCGCGATGGTCTTTACCGAATGCAGAATTCCGGCGAGGTAATCATCCGTGTAGACGTCGTGATTCATATCCGTTTCTCCACTCCCGAAAGCCCTTCGCCACGGCGCGCAGTTTTTTTTGCGTTTCCGTGAAACCGGCTGGGCATCTTTTCCGTATATATGAATTGGATACTCCGTGAGGATGATTCGATGAAAAAAATCGCTCTTACCCTCATGCTCGTGCTCGCCGCATCGCCGGCGCTGGCGATCTCGCGCTACAATCCGCTCACCATGAGCTGTGCCAGCGTGCGCGCCGCCATCCACAATCAGGGCGCCGTCATCTTCCGCTACCAATCTCCCCGTGGCTTGCCGCTCTACGATCGCTATGTCCGCAACAGCAATTATTGCGACGCGACCGACTATGCGGAATGGACGCATATCCCCTCAAAGGACAATCCGCGCTGCCAGGTCCTGAACTGCCAGAGCATCGACAACCTTGACGGGATGCTCTTCGTTCCGCATCATCAGCTTTGATGTTTTCAACGTCGTGACAGCCGCCGAAACTGTACGTCTTTCGCGTTTGCGAAAGGTTTTGGCTCAATTGTGCGCTGCGATTTCTTGAAGATTCACAATCGGAAGCTTCAATTTCCCCCTATGTCAAAGCTATAGAATAATATCTATATTTCAGCAGCATAGAATAATCGGCTCCCTCGCTCCTGTAGATATTTTCTCTTTTTGTTCGTGGTAATTCCGCCCTTTGTTCTTCCATCCATTAGAAACATCTCATAGTTGAAAGGATCGTGCGGATTGAACGCATGTCGCGCGCACGTAAAAATTGCTCCAATGCGCCGCCATTGTTCACATAGTGGAAGGATGCTATTCGACATATGAACGCATAAGCGACCGCAGCCGTACATTTTCGTGCAAATCCCAGTTGTCTTTTCAGGAATTTGAAACGCCGAAGGCGAGACGTATTCCGCTTCCTGTCATCCTTTCCGGATTTACTCCCTTGCCTCTCGACGTCATCCTGCTCGTTCTCTTCGGCGCACTGCTGCACGCGACATGGAACGCCATCGTCAAGGCGGGGAGTGATAAATCCCTGGATGCGGCGCTGATCTCTGCCGGCGGCGCTGTTTCGGCGTTGCCGTTCCTGGCGTTCCTGCCGTTGCCGCACGCCTCGGCCTGGCCGTTCATCGGCGCCTCTGCCATCCTGCAGTTCGCTTATTTCCAGTTGGTCGCCGCCGCCTACCGGGCCGGCGATATCGGTCTCGTCTATCCGCTGATGCGCGGCTGCGCACCGCTACTGATCGCCGCGACAAGCGGTTTCATCCTGAAGGAAAATCTTTCCAGCGGCGCCCTTGCCGGCACGATGACGATTTGCGCCGGCGTCCTCACACTCGCTCTGGAGGCACGGCGCGGCAGCAGCCGCGCCGTCATGCTGTCGCTTACCAATGCCTGTGTCATCGCCAGCTACACCTATGTCGACGGCATCGGCGCGCGTATCTCCGGCAATGCGGTTTCCTACACTTTGTGGATGTCGCTGCTGCCACCCGTCCTACTGTTTTCCTGGGCGGTTTCGCAACGCGGCACTGTCGCCGTCGTGCGTCACGTTCGTCGCAACTGGTGGCGCGGCCTCATCGGCGGCGCCGGCTCGATCGCCTCCTATGGGCTGGCACTCTGGGCGATGACGAAAGCCCCGGTCGCGACCGTCGCAGCGCTGCGGGAAACCGCGATCCTCTTTGCGCTGGTGATCTCGATCACCGTCTTCAAGGAAAAAGCCAGCATCTGGCGCTACGTCGCCGGCGTCGTCATCGCCATCGGCGGGCTGATTTTGAAACTGGCGTAGTCACTCGCCCTTCCATTCAGGATTGCGCTTGCCGAGGAAGGCGCCAATCCCTTCCTGCGCATCCTGCGTCAGCATGTTCTCGACCATCACCCTGGCGGTATAATCATATGCCGCCTCCACTGGCAGTTCGAGCTGCCGGTTGAAGGCTTCCTTGCCAATCTTCAGCGTCAGCGGTGACTTGCTGGCGATCACAGCCGCATATTTGGAAACCACCTGCGCCAAATACTGCTTCGGCACGATACGGTTGACGAGGCCGAAATCCTTGGCAGTCGAGGCGTCGATCGTCTCGCCGGTCAGCAGCATCTCCATCGCCTGCTTGCGGTGCGCGGCACGGGAAACGGCCACCATCGGCGTCGAACAAAACAGGCCGATATTGACGCCCGGCGTGCAGAATGTCGAACTATCCGTGCATATCGCCAGATCGCAGGAGGCAACGAGCTGGCAGCCCGCAGCCGTTGCAAGCCCGTCGATCTCGGCGATGACAGGCTTCGGCAAATGCGCGATCTTGAGCATCAGATCGGCAGCGAGCCGAAAGGTCTTTTCGAAGAAACTGGCACCCTGATCTTCATCGGCGCGATGGGTCGTCAGTTCCTTGAGATCATGCCCGGCGGAAAAGACGTTACCGGTCGAGGCGATGACGACGACGCGTACATCCGGCTCCGCCTCGGCCGTCTCCAGCTCGCTCATCAGCGCTTCGAGAAGTGCGATCGAAAACACATTCGCCGGTGGGTTGTTGAGCACCAACCGCAGCACGCCGTCGCGCAGCGAGCGGATCAACAATCCGCCCTCTTCCGCTCTGGCTGCGTCCGGGAAAGATACGATTTCGGCCATGATGCTGCTCCCTGCGCTCGATTCAGGCAGACGTTTTGCCACAAGGCGCCGGCAATTTCGAGCAGGATCCCCACCCCGCCTTGGCCGCTGAAGTCAGGACCAGAACCACGACTTCGATGTCTCGGCCCTCGCCTGCGCACGGGTCAGACCGACATCGCAAAGCTCGTCGTCGGTGAGTTCCGAAAGCGTGCGACGGCTGCGGCGCTTTTCGAGGTGATGTTCGACCGTCATCAGCCGCCGCCGGCTCCATCGCGCCATCCAGCGAATTCTCGACCGAACGATATCGCGAGGTGTTTCGAAGATCTCGCTCAATTCCAGAGCCATCGCTTCTTCCTTTCTTGAACGGGTGAAAGATGCGCTGGAAAATGCCGCGAGAGAAGCTTATTGATATTATCATATGCATAAGGATTTCTTTGGTATGCCTCTCAATCTTGATCAGCTTGCCACCTTCGTCAATGTTGCCGATCTCGGAAGCTTTACGGCTGCGGCCGACAAGGAAGGCCTGACGCAACCGGCCGTCAGCCTGCAGGTCAAGGGGCTCGAACAGCGGCTCGGCGTCCGGCTGATCGAGCGCGTCGGACGGCGAGCACAGCCGACCGCTGCAGGCCTCGACCTGCTCGTGCATGCAAGGCGGCTACTTCAGGAATCGGCCGCCGCGGAAGAAGCGATGGTGCCGTACAGAGATGGTGCGAGCGGCCGCGTGCGCATCGGCAGCGGCGGCACGGCGTCGATCCATCTGCTTCCTCGCGCCATTGCTGCCGCCAGAAAACGCATGCCCGGGCTCGAAATCACCGTGCGCATCGGCGATGCCGACGACATTCTGCACGAACTGGAAGCCAACAGCCTCGACATCGCCGTCGTTGCCCTGCCGGCATCGGGACGGAACTTCGAGATCGAACCGTTCTACGAAGAGGAATTGCTGGCCGTCGCCCCCGCGGGCAGCCTCATGCCCGAAGACGGACCGGACGCCGCATTCATGCGCAACAGGACACTGCTGCTCTATGAGGGCGGCAATACCAGGCGCGCGATCGACGCGTGGTTAGCCGCCCCGGATACCAGGATCCGACCTGCGATGGAGTTTGGCAGTATCGAGGCGATCAAGGAGCTGGTGGCTGTGGGACTTGGCTGGTCGATCCTGCCGGGGCTGGCGCTGAAGCGCGACCGCGCCGGCCTCGTGACGACATCATCGCTGAACCCGCGGCTGACGCGCCGCCTCGGCATGGTTCTACGCCGGGACAAACATCTGACACGCGGCCTTCGCGAAATGATGAAATGCCTGCGCGCGTTCAAAGGTTGAGAGCTGCTTTCGACCGTCGGACCTTACGTCAAACCGGCAGAGGCGACGCCAAAAACGTCCGGCGCAGCAGCCTGGGACCTCGACAAATATGAGGTATTGCAATACCATATATCTAACTTATTGTTTTTGCTTTATTTTTTTTCCAAACCTCGGGAAAGTCGATATTGACCCCATGTCGTATTCCCTTTATACACCGCGCCAGAACGCAGCCTATCCGGGCTGCTTTCTTTTTGGCATGCCTCGAGCGTGCCAATCCAAGCAACAAGAAACGCCCTTCAAGCCTTCGGGCCAAGGGTCCCAAAAGAGAGTATTCACTATGGCAACCTTCTCCCAGAAGCCTGCAGAGGTGGAGAAGAAGTGGGTGATCATCGACGCCGAAGGGCTGGTCGTTGGCCGTCTCGCTTCCATCATCGCTATGCGCCTGCGCGGCAAGCACAAGGCAACCTTCACGCCTCACGTTGACGACGGCGACAACGTCATCGTCATCAATGCCGAAAAGGTCGTTTTCACCGGCAAGAAGTATTCCGACAAGGTCTACTACTGGCACACCGGTTATGCCGGCGGCATCAAGGAACGCAGCGCACGCCAGATCATCGAAGGCCGCTTCCCGGAGCGCGTCCTCGAAAAGGCCGTCGAACGCATGGTTCCGCGTGGCCCGCTCGGCCGTCGCCAGATGAAGAATCTGCGCGTTTACGCCGGCTCCAACCATCCCCATGAAGCCCAGCAGCCGGTCGCCCTCGACGTTGCCGCGCTCAACAAAAAGAACGTAAGGAGCGCCTGATATGGCTGACCTCTCCTCCCTGAAGGATCTCGGCACGGCTTCCGAAGCTGCTGCTCCGGCCCACGTCCGCAAGGTCGATTCGCTCGGCCGCTCCTACGCGACCGGCAAGCGCAAGAACGCCGTCGCCCGCGTCTGGGTCAAGCCGGGCTCCGGCAAGATCATCGTCAACGGCAAGGAATTCGCGGAATATTTCGCACGTCCGGTGCTGCAGATGATCCTGCGCCAGCCGATCGTCGCCGCTGCCCGTGACGGCCAGTTCGACATCATCGCAACCGTTGCCGGCGGCGGCCTCTCCGGCCAGGCCGGTGCCGTTCGCCACGGCGTGTCCAAGGCGCTCACCTACTTCGAACCGGGCCTGCGCGCGGTGCTGAAGAAGGGCGGCTTCCTGACCCGCGACAGCCGCGTCGTCGAACGCAAGAAGTACGGCAAGGCAAAGGCCCGCCGCTCGTTCCAGTTCTCCAAGCGTTAATCGCTTCGGACAGACAGAATTTACGAAGGCCGGGGCAACCCGGCCTTTTTGTTTTGCTCTGTTAAGCCAATTGGAAGCGTGCCGGCATGCCATTGTCGCATTCCGGTTCTGCTGGTAGAAATTTGGCAAAACGCTTCGGGATTAAGCGAGGCCACATTCAAGGGTCGAATCATGGGAATAACCAAGTCCGCAGACAAATAAGCCGCAACAACTTTGCCCTGTTGTTGCGGCGTCTGTCCGGCCAATCCCGATACTGATGAAGAGACAGATCGCCGCCGAATGAAATCATTTGAGCGGGTTCTTTCCCATGTCCTATCCCAAAATCCAGCCCTGGACCTATTCCCTGCCGGCAGCTTTGCTGCTGATGGCACCGTTCGACATCCTGGCCTCGCTTGCCATGGATATCTATCTGCCGATCGTGCCGGTCATGCCGGAGGCGCTCGGTACCTCGCCGGCCGTCATCCAACTGACCCTCAGCCTCTACATGCTCGTGCTCGGCGCCGGGCAGATCGTCTTCGGGCCGATTTCCGATATTGTCGGACGACGGCCTGTCCTGCTCGGAGGCGCGGCACTCTTTGCCGCTTCATCCTTCCTGCTTGCCGCCTCCTCGTCAGCACCAATCTTCGTAGTGTTGAGATTGGTGCAAGCCATCGGCGCGTCGGCGACACTGGTCGCAACTTTCGCAACAGTGCGCGACGTCTATGCCGGGCGTCCCGAAAGCAGCACGATTTATGGCCTTCTCGGCTCCATCCTCTCCTTCGTGCCTGCATTAGCTCCGATCACCGGAGCCCTGATCGCCGATCACTTCGGTTGGCGCGCCATCTTCCTCGTCATCGGCCTCCTTTCGGTTGCCGCCCTTTTCAATGCCGGCATGCGGTGGCATGAAACCCGCCCCGCCGTCACTGCAAAGATCGCTCTCCGCCCGATCCTTACAAGCTTACCCTTCTGGGTTTATACAGTGGGCTTCAGTACGGCGATGGGCGCCTTCTTCGTCTTCTTCTCGACAGCACCCCGCATCTTGATCGATAAAGCCGGATTCTCCGGCATCGCCTTCAGCTTCGTCTTTGCCACGGTGGCGCTGGTAATGATCGTGACGGCGCGTTTTGCCAAACACTTCGTCATACGCTGGGGCATTGCAGGCAGCCTTGCCAGAGGCATGGCGGTGCTGCTTTCCGGCGCTATGCTGCTTGTCTTCGGAGAGTTGTTTCTGCAGCCTTCCCTGGTCAGCTTCGTCGTGCCGATGTGGATCATCGCGATCGGCATCGTCCTTGCGACCGCGGTCACCGCCAACGGCGCGCTCGACGCCTTTGGCGACACGGCAGGAACGGCGGTCGCGCTTTATTGCTGCGTCGAGAGCATCATCGTCGGAGTTGCCGGAACTTTCTTCGTGATTCTGCTCGGCGGCGACAGCGCCTGGCCGCTCGCGGCCTATGTCTGTGCGACCGCGCTGACGACGCTGGCTGGATTGTGGTGCCTGCCGGAGCCGGCCCGATAGGCAGACGAGCAAATGACGGTCGCTCGACGATAACGAGCGGCCGTCGTCCGAACGATCGCTTGAAATCTGTACGCACCTCGCCTACCCCTTTCTGCGCGCAGGGGATCGGCCAGTTCCTTCGCGAGAGAACCGCCGCCTGGCACCCTCACGTCAACGGCGATCATGCAATGCAGCGTCCGCATCGAACGCGACTACGGTTTTGCGACCGAAAAAAGGAGCATGACTTGGCGAACAGATCGATTGACCACGCCTTCACGGCGACCAGCCTCACCTCCGCTGCCAGCGACCCGACATTTGCCGGCGCCCTGTCCTTCATGCGCCGCCGCTTCACCAAGGAGCTCGCCGGCGTCGACGTTGCCGTCTGGGGTATTCCCTTCGATGCCGCGACATCGAACAGGCCGGGCACACGTTTCGGGCCGCAAGCGATCCGGCGCGCCTCGGCGATCTTCGACAATGATGCGCAATATCCCTTCCACCGTGATCTCTTCGCCGAAATGGCCGTGATCGACTACGGCGATTGCCTGCTCGACTATGGCAATCATCAGGACACGCCAGCCGCCATCGAACGACAGGCGAATGTCATCCTCGACAGCGGCGCCTTCCTGCTGACGCTCGGCGGCGATCATTACGTCACCTGGCCGCTGCTGAAAGCCCATGTGGCAAAACATGGGCCGCTGGCGCTCGTGCAGTTCGACGCGCACCAAGACACCTGGTTCGACGAAGAACGCCGCATCGACCATGGTTCATTCGTGGCGCGGGCCGCCCGCGAGGGCATCATCGATCCCGACCGCTCGATCCAGATCGGCATCCGCACCCATGCGCCGGAGGATTGCGGCGTCAACATTCTCTACGGTCATCAGGTCGAGGAGATGAGCGCCAGCGATATCGCCTCGGCGATCATCTCCCACACACGCGGGGCGCCGGCCTATCTCACGTTCGATATCGATTGCCTCGATCCGGCCTTTGCGCCGGGCACCGGCACGCCGGTTGCCGGCGGACCGTCGAGCGCCAAGATCCTCTCGGTGCTGCAGCGCCTGCACCAGCTCGATATCCGCGGCGCCGATGTCGTCGAGGTGTCGCCGCCCTACGATCATGCTGATATCACCGCCATTGCGGGGGCAACGGTGGCGATGTATATGCTGGGTCTTCATGCCGAGCGACGCGCCATCGCCGTGTCACAAGGCTGACCTATCATCCTCAAACTGAATCCGGAAACCTTCAGAACCCATTGAAAGCGCAGGTTTAACATGGCACCGAAAATCTTCATCGACGGCGAACACGGCACGACGGGTCTGCAGATCCGCACGCGCATGGCCGGCCGCCGCGATGTCGAGCTTCTGTCCATACCCGAAGCCGAGCGGCGCAACGCCGCCATGCGCGAGGACATGCTGAACAGTGCCGACATCGCCATTCTCTGCCTGCCCGACGATGCGTCGAAGGAAGCGGTGCAGATGGTTTCGGCCAACAACAATGTGCGCGTCATCGACACCTCGACCGCCTTCCGCGTCAATCCCGGCTGGGCCTATGGCTTTGCCGAGATGGACGGCGCGCAGGCCGACAGGATCAAGGCCGCCCGTTTCGTCGCCAACCCCGGCTGCTATCCCACCGGAGCGATCGGCCTCATCCGGCCGCTGCGCGCCGCCGGCATTCTGCCGGACGGCTATCCGGTCACGGTCAACGCGGTCTCCGGCTATACCGGCGGCGGCAAGCAGATGATCGCGCAGATGGAAAACCCGGATCACCCGGATGCGATCACCGCGCCGCATTTCCTCTATGGCCTGCCGCTCACCCACAAACACGTGCCCGAGATGACCGTGCACGGCTTGCTCGACCGCGCGCCGATCTTCTCGCCGTCGGTCGGCAAGTTTGCGCAGGGCATGATCGTGCAGGTACCACTGCATCTCGACGATCTCGCCGAGGGCACGACGATGGAAAGCATCCATGCCGCACTCGTCGCCCATTATGCCGGCCAGGATATCGTCAGTGTCGTGCCGCTGACCGAAAGCAAGGCCCTGCCCCGCGTCAACGCCGTCGAGCTCGAAGGCAAGGACACGATGAAGCTCTTCGTCTTCGGCACCTCGGGCGCTTCGCAGGTGAACCTCGTGGCGCTGCTCGACAATCTCGGCAAGGGCGCCTCGGGCGCCGCCGTCCAGAACATGGACCTGATGCTCGCCTCATAAGGCGCAGACGACGGCATCGAGGTGATGCCATTCGAGCTTTGTGTCGATCTCTTCATCATGATCTTTCCCCCGCGGCCGCCTCCCTCGGCGGCCGCAGCATCGCTTTCGGCTCGATCATCGGCGACGATTGGGCTATGAGAGCGGACTTTCCTCGCCCGCTATTCCCGAATCACGGAGCCTGATGTCATGACGCTGGATGCGCTGGTCGATGGCGTGCACGCATGGTTTACCGCTGCCCTGCCCGACCATGGCATCTATGCGCTGATGGCGTTTGCCTTCATCGCCGGGCTTGCCCGCGGCTTTTCGGGCTTCGGCGCCGCATTGATCTTCATTCCGCTCGGCGGTGCGATCGTCGGGCCGAAGCTGATCTCGCCGATCCTGCTCGTCATCGACGGCATTGCGGCGCTTGGGATGATCCCTCCCGCCTGGCGCGGAGCCAACCGGCCCGAGGTCTTCGTCATGGCGGCGGGGGCCGCGCTCGGCGTGCCGGCCGGCACGGCGATGCTGGCGCTGCTCGACCCGATGTTGCTGCGCTGGAGCATCACCATCATCGCCATCACCCTGCTCGCGCTTCTTGCATCCGGATGGCGCTACCATGGCGCCCCTTCTGCACCGCTCAGCAGCGGCGTCGGCCTGATCGCCGGGCTTTTCAGCGGCGCCGCACAGCTCGGCGGACCGCCGGTCGTCGCCTACTGGCTCGGCGGCAAGAGCGACTTCACGCGCGTCAGGGCGAATGTCGTGCTCTACTTCTCGATCTCGTCCGTTTTCAGCGCCATCAGCTATTATGTCGGCGGACTGTTCGTGCCTGCCGTCTTCGCGCTGACCGCCGTGATCCTGCCGAGTTATGCGGTCGGGCTCTACGGCGGCTCGAAACTGTTCGGGCTTGCCGAGGAGCGGACCTTCCGCATCGCCTGCTACATCCTGATAGCCGCCGCCGCGATCATCGGCATGCCGCTGCTCGATGGGGTGTTGCGATAGATCCGCCCCGAGAAACCAGCTCGCTTCAATCGCGTTCGGCGATCATCGTCCCATGCGGATATTCGCCGTAAAAGCCGCGCCAATTGGCGACGGCGAAACCGAAAACCACCAGCGCACCGGCTTGGTGCAGCAGGCCCCAGTGAAGCGGCACCTGCATCAGCAGCGTGGCGATGCCGATCGCCGCCTGCAGCGTCACCAGCGCGAAGAGCAGGACGGCGCGGCGTGCATGGGTGGTCCAAGGTGCTGCGCGAAGGGCGATCACCATGTTGATCAGCGTCAATGCGAAGAGGGTATAGGCGCCGATGCGGTGGATGAACTGCACCGTCTTCGGGTTCTCGAAGGCATTGATCCAGAAGGGCTGCTGGATCAACAGATCGGAGGGGATGACGGCGCCATCCATCAGCGGCCAGGTATTGTAGGAAAAACCGGCGTCGAGCCCAGCCACCAGCGCGCCGAGATAGATCTGGAACAGCGCGAAAATGGCGATCGCGGCGGCAAAACCGCGCGAGCTTCGTGCCGGCGCCGGATCATCGGAATGTCTGGCGAGACCGCGCATGATCCACATGCAGCCGGCAAAGATCAGGCAGGCCATGACGAGATGCATTGCCAGCCGGTACTGGCTGACGTCGGTGCGGACGGAAAGGCCCGAGGACACCATCCACCAACCGATAAAACCCTGCAGGCCACCGAGCGCCAGGATGCCGACGAGTGGCCAGCGCAGACGCTTTTCGATCCGCCCGGTCAGCCAGAAATAGATGAGCGGCAGCGCGAAGATCACGCCGATGCCGCGGGCGATCAGCCGGTGCGCCCATTCCCACCAGAAGATGCCTTTGAACTCATCGACGGTCATGGAATTGTTCAGCTGCTGAAATTCGGGGATGCGCTGGTAGAGGCGGAATTCCTCCTCCCATTCGGCAGCCGACAGCGGCGGAATGACGCCGTGGATCGGCTTCCATTCGGTGATCGACAGGCCGGAATTGGTCAGCCGCGTGGCGCCGCCGACGAGGACGAGACAGAAGAGCGCCAATAGCACGAAACCGAGCCAGAGACGCAAGGCGCGGCGGTCACGATTTTGCCTGCGCACTTCTCTCAGGATCGCCTGTTCCGTGGTCGGGTTTGCGACGGCCATGATATCTCCTTCTATCCGGCAGTTGATTTGCCCCACCGGCTCATGCAAAACAAGCCCCGAACCTTTGCGGCATGCCGTCGCGCCGGTTCGACCCATCCATTGCAAGAGATAGCCGATGCCCATCCGCCTCCGCAAATTTATCGGCACGATCCTGATCATCGTGCTCGTGCTCGTCTATGCGCTGGTGGCGAATACGATCGCGGTGGCAACGCTCGGCAACGCGCCCTGGTGGGGACACTTGCTCTACTTCCTGTTCACCGGCCTGCTTTGGGTATTGCCGGCGATGGTGCTCATCAAATGGATGGCCGGGCCGCCGCAGAAGTAGGGCCATTAACGGCCGAATAACCGTGATCCGCGGAAAACCTCGTCCATCGCGTGCGGTTAAACCAAATATACGCCTGGCATACCTACCTTCCCGTTCAGCATTCTTGACCGGAGAAAACCGTGCAGACGCAAAAGCTCGATGTCCATGAACAGCCGTCCGACAAGGCGCTGGCCGAAGCGGCCATTTCGCGCCTGCGCCAGCTGAGCATGAAACTCGCCATGGCCGAAATCGACATCGAAGTCTTCGATACGATGCAGCCGCTGGAGGATGAGTGGCGGGCGCTGGAGCGCGACAATCTCCAGTCCCTGCATCAGAGCTACGACTGGTGCACCGCCTGGGTGAGCGCCTTCCAGCGGCCGCTTGCAATCCTCAAAGGCACCCATGCCGACCAGACGGCTTTCATTCTGCCGGTCGAAATCGTCAAGTCCCGGGGGCTCGCGGTCGCGAAGTTCATCGCAGCCGATCACAGCAACATCAATACCGGCTTGTTCTCCGAGAGTTTTGCAGAAAGCGGCGGAACCATCGACGCCGGCAAATTCGCCAGCCAGCTTCAGCAGGCACTCAAGGGCCGGGCCGATCTGCTGCTGCTGCAGAACATTCCGCTGGAATGGCGCGGGCGACAGACCCCGCTCACGGGGCTGCCGATGGTGCAGAACCAGAATCATGCCTACCAGCTGCCGTTCTTTCCCACGTTCGAGGAAACGCTGAAGCAGCTCAACGCCAAGAACCGGCGCAAGAAATTCCGCGTTCAATCGAAACGCCTCGAGGCGGCCGGCGGCTTCGAATACCTCATTCCCGGGACATCGGAAGAACAGCACCGCCTGCTCGATATCTTCTTCTGCCTGAAGAGCGCCCGCTTCGCCAACCTCGGCCTGCCCGACGTCTTCGCCGACAGGGAAACGCAGGCCTTTCTGCACGGCCTGCTCGACAAGCTGGATGACAGCAAGCAGTATTTCGGGCTGCAGATGCATGTACTCCGGCTCAAGGACGGGCATGAGGGTAAGATCGCAGCGATTTCAGGTATTTCGCGCAAGGGCGACCACATCATCTGCCAGTTCGGCGCGATCAATGAAGAAATCGTGCCGGATACGAGCCCCGGCGAATTCCTCTATTGGCAGACCATTTCGGGACTGCATGGCAAGGGTGTCGCGCTGTTTGATTTCGGCCTCGGCGACCAGACCTACAAGCGCTCCTGGGCGCCGGTCGAGACCCCACACTACGACGTGGTGCTGCCGGTCTCGCCGTTCGGTGTGATCGCCGGCGCCGCGCACCGGATCGTCACCCGCGGCAAGGCGCATATCAAGGCGCGCCCGAAGCTCTATAAATTCGCCCAGGGCATCCGGGCACGGATCGGTTGATCCCGTTCAGGCCGCCCGGCCGAGCGTCTGCTCGGCCCCCTCGCCGCCCGACATCAGCACGACGCGCTCATAGCCTGCGGCCTGGAATTCCGTCATCAGTGCAACGAAAATGGTCTCCTCGACCTCAGGTAGCGAAAGGATGATCTCGACGTCCCGGCTGCGCGTCAGCCGCGAGACGCCAGCGACATCGGCCGAACCGCATTCGACCACCACGAGATCGTAGGCGGCGGCGAGCGCATCGAGCAGCAACGACAGCCGGTCGACACCGCGCATGGCGCGGCGCACGTCGCTCTGGCCTTGAGGGATGAGATGGGCATCGGAAAGGCGGTCGCCGTGGATCGTATCGCCGAAGGCGGCCTCACCGCAAAGCAGATCGGTGACGCCGAGGGCGGCCTGGTCCTCGGCCATCAGTTCTGTGGGGTAGCCGGAACCGGTCATGTCGATCAGGATGACGCGGCGGCCGGCGTCGGCGAGCATGCGGGTCAGCGAAACCGTCGCCGCCGAGCCATTGTCACCAGTCGGAGATATGGCGATTGCCAGCGGCGCGCGGCTGCCGGTGAGATAGTCTGCAACTGAGGCGACGGAGAATTCATTCTCATCCTCTCGCGCCTCCTCGGCAGCCTCCGCGTCCTCGGTCGTATCCTCTTCGTCCGCGACAATGGCGAGCATGCTCGGCTGAACGGTTTTTTTGGCGGGAGTGGCAATCGGAGCAGCCTGCGGCACATGCTTCTCCTCGACGACCGCTTCTGCCTCGATTGCCTCCGGGGTCGCATCTGCTGGGCGGAGCGCCCGGCCGCTGAAGAGTTCGGTCAGCATGATGACGATGGCGCTCATGATCAGCGTCGCGACAGCAGCGACGACAACGATCGGCACCACCTTGGGGAAATAGGGGTCGACCGGCTCAACAGCCCTGGAAACGATCCGCGCATCCGCAGGGCTCGAATTGCTGTCGGCACGGGAGGCGGCCTCGCGGTAGCGCACCAGATAGGTTTCGAGCAACTGACGCTGGGCGTTTGCCTCACGCTCCAGCGCATTGAGACCGACCTCGTCCTCACCGGCGCGCGCGCTAGTGGCCTGCACCGTCTCCGACTGTCGCTCGAGTTCGCTCGCCCTCAAATCCGCGACCTTGGACTCGTTCTCGATGCTTGCCAGGATCTTCTGCGTCTCTTGGCGGATCTGGGTGCGGATATCCGAGAGCTGAGCACGCAGGCTTTTCAGCCGTGGATGATTGTTGAGAAGGCTGGTCTGCAGATCGGAGATCTGCGATTGCAGGCCGGATTCCGTCCCCTTCAGCCGCTGGATCGCCTGTGAGGACATGATGTCGGGCAGCGTATCGAAGGCCTCGCCCGAAGACAGTGCGTTTCGCACCGCCTGCGCCCTCGCCTCAGCATTGGCCTTGTCGCCCCGCACGCGGGTCAGCTCGGCGGAGATATCGTTCAATTGCTGGGCCGGAAAAGTGGTCGTGCCGTTCGTCTGCAACAGCCCGTGCGACGTGCGGTATTCGGCGACCTTCTTCTCGGCTTCGCTGACCTTCCGGCGCAGGCCTTCGATCTCCGGCTCCAGCCAGCGGGTCGCCTCGGAATTGGAATCGAGCTTGGCGCCGCTCTGGGTCGAAAGGTAGACATTCGCCATGGCGTTCGGAATGGCGGCGGCGAGCTTCGGGTCCTTGGAGGTGAAATTGATGCCGATGACGCGTGAACCCGGCACCTGATAGACCTGCAGGCGCTCGACGAAGGCGTCGATGACGCGCTCTTCAGGCGGATTTTCCAGCGGGTTCTTCTTCAGGTGCAGCTTCACCAGGATACTGCTCATGGCCGAGCCGCTGGCGGCATCGTCGAATTCCGGCAGGTTATAGAGCTTCAGGTCGTTGATGACCCTCTTGAGGAGATCGGCCGATTGCAGAAGCTGCACCTGGCTGGCGATGTTCAGTTCATCCATCAGCGGACCAGCGCTGGCGTCATTGATCTGCTGCGTGCTGGCGAAGGCCGGCGCTCGGGGTTCGATGAGGATGCGTGTTTCGCTGCGATATTGCGGCGACATGATTTTGGCGCCGGCAAAGGCGACGCCCGCCCCCAGGAGGGTGATTGTCAAAATCCTCAGACGGCGCGCCCAGACCGCACGGACCAACTGGCCGAGGTCGATGTCCACATCCTGATCACGAGCTACGCCGGACATGCTCTTACTCCACAACAAAGGTGCCGTAAGCGTAAACGACCATGGTAACTCAACGGTTAATGGCGATCTCGCCGAGAAATGAGCGATGATCGATGAAGGAAACCAGGAAATTGCAAGCGCCCTTTACCGGGCATTAACCCTAACGGATCGATAACGACTGCACCGAGTTCATTTTTGTGAGCACAAGCGGATGTCTGTCGTCCAGCCCAAGATCCTTTTGGCCCTGAGCCTTGCAGCCATGTTGGCAGCATTGGGCGGCTGCACGACGTACAAGCCGGCGCCGAAGGCCTTCAACGAGGCGACTATTCAGCCTTATACGCTGGACAGCGGCGATCGACTGCGCATCACCGTCTTCGACCAGCAGAGCCTTACCAACACCTATACGGTGGATCAGGCCGGCTATGTCGCCTTCCCGCTCATCGGCCAGGTCCCTGCCCGCGGCCGAACCCTGCAGCAACTCTCAGGACAGATCGCCCAGAAGCTGCAGCAGGGCTATCTTCGCGATCCCGACGTCACCATCGATGTCGATCGCTATCGTTCGGTCTTCATCATGGGTGAAGTCGGCCAGCCCGGCCAGTATGCCTATGTTCCCGGCATGACGGTGCAGAATGCCATCGCGGTTGCCGGCGGCTTCACCAGCCGCGCCAACCAGCGCATGGTCGATGTCACGCGCAAGATCAATGGACAGGTGCTGACCGGCCGCATCAATATATCAGGGCCGATCATCGCAGGTGACACGATCTACGTTCGCGAACGGCTTTTCTGAGCGATGGCAAATCAGCAGCCGCTCCGCATCCTTCATTGCTTCAGGTCACCGGTCGGCGGAATTTTCCGCCATGTCCGCGATCTCGTCGAGGAGCACAGCAAGGCCGGCCATGAAATCGGCATCCTCTGCGACAGCTCGACCGGCGGCGAGTACGAGGACAGCCTGTTCGATGATATCCGTCCCTATCTCTCGCTCGGCCTGACACGCGTGCCAATCCGGCGTTCGATCAGCCCGTCCGACATTGCGACGATGTGGGACACATACAAGAAAATCAAAAGTTTGCGGCCGGATGTGCTGCACGGACACGGCGCCAAGGGCGGCGTGCTCGCGCGACTTGCCGGCTCAGCGTTGCGGGTGAATAGGTATCGCGTAGCCCGCCTCTATACCGCGCATGGCGGAAGCCTGCATTATTCGCGCTCCTCCCTCGGAGGACAGTTCGTCCTCAAGATGGAGCGCCTGCAGGAATATTTCACCGATGCGCTGGTCTTCATCTGCGAATATGAGCGCGATACCTACGCGCGCAAGGTCGGGCGGCCGCGGACGAAGACGAGACTGATCTACAACGGCATCGGCGAGCGCGATTTCGAGCCGATCCCGACCCGCTCGGATGCCGTGCATTTCATCTATGTGGGAATGCTGCGGGACCTCAAGGGTCCCGATCTGTTTGTCGATGCCTTCGCCAAAACGGAACGGCTGCTCGGCAGGCCACTGTCGGCGCTGATGATCGGCGACGGGCCGGATCGCGACCGCTACCGCGAAATGATGGTCGAACGCGGCCTTGGCAAACGCATCGGCATGCTGCCGGCAATGCGGGTCCACGAAGCCTTCTCCATGGCGCAGAACCTCGTCGTTCCCTCGCGCGCCGAAGCCATGCCCTACATCGTGCTCGAGGGGCTCGGCGCCGGCAAGACGATCATCGCAAGCAGTGTCGGCGGCATCCCCGAGGTGCTTGGCGCCGACAGCGCAGCCCTGGTGGAGCCCGGTAATTCCGACGATCTCGCCCGCGTCATGGCGGAAACGCTGAGCACGCCCGATTGGCACGCCAGGACGATGCCGAAGCCCGAGGCGGTGAAGGCGGTGTTTTCATCCGCCGTCATGGCACGCGATGTCCTGAAATTGTATCATGAGCTCGTCAACCCGGCTGCCAGCCAAGCAATGCCCGTCGCCTCGTAAATATTTCTTAGGGGCTTTCTGGTACTTCGCTTGCTGACAACGAGCGACGATGCCCCATGAACAAGCTGGCCCCATGAACAAGCTGGAAAAAGGCGATCAATTCGACGTCGAAGCGCTGCGCAAGCAGGTCTCCGACATCGAGGTGCGCGGCGACACGGGTGAGGAGAAGCCTTCCGACCCGACCGAAATCAACCCCTATGCCCGGCAGATTGCCGAACAGTTCC
This sequence comes from Rhizobium sp. P1_B8, assembly GCF_056406515.1. Taxonomy (NCBI): domain Bacteria; kingdom Pseudomonadati; phylum Pseudomonadota; class Alphaproteobacteria; order Hyphomicrobiales; family Rhizobiaceae; genus Rhizobium; species Rhizobium sp. P1_B8. The sequence goes on from NZ_JBFTZZ010000009.1 coordinate 107,289, forward strand.
GCGACGGGACCAATTCGCCTGCCATCATCATCGGGCAATTGCGGCTGCTGGAATTCTTGGCGCTCTTCGCGATCGCCCTGATCGTCCACTATTTCTGGCCCGGCGACGGCAGCGATTCCCTGCTGATGCGGACCGGCATGGCGGCGATCGCTTCGGCCTTGACCGTCATCAGCCTGCAGCTTGCCGACACCTACACCATTCCCGCGCTTCGGGCGAAGCTGCGGCTGATGCCGCGCATCGTCGCCTCGTGGACATTCGCGCTTTTCCTCACCGTCGGGCTGTTCGCGCTCATTCGCGGCACCACATGGGCGATGGTCGACGCCTATATTCCATGGTTCGCCGCAGGCGCGCTCTTCCTTGCGGCCGAGCGTTTCCTCGTCGCCTACGGCATCCGCAACTGGGCGCGCAACGGCCTCATGGAACGCCGCGCCGTCATCGTCGGCGGCGGCGAGCCGGCCAAGGCCCTGATCCGCGTCCTCGAACAACAGGCCGACAACGACATCCGCATCTGCGGCATCTTCGACGACCGCGGCGAGAAGCGCTCGCCGATCATGGTCGCCGGTTATCCGAAACTCGGCACCGTGGCCGAACTCGTCGAATTCGTACGGCTGACGCGCATCGACATGCTGATCATCGCCCTGCCCCTGTCGGCCGAGGCCCGTATTTACGACCTTTTGAAGAAGCTCTGGGTTCTGCCGGTCGATATCCGCCTTGCCGCGCATGCCAACCGGCTGCGCTTCCGGCCGCGCGCCTATTCGCATGTCGGCTCGGTGCCGATGCTCGATATTTTCAAGAAGCCGATCCGCGACTGGGATTCCGTCGCCAAGCGCGGTTTCGACATCTTCTTCGCGCTCGTCGCGCTTGCGCTTCTCTGGCCGATCATGGTCGCGACCGCGATCGCCATCAAGGCGACATCGGAAGGCCCGGTCTTCTTCATGCAGAAGCGCCACGGCTTCAACAATGAAATCATCAACGTCTTCAAGTTCCGCTCGATGTACACCAACATGGCCGATCCCACGGGCAAGGCCGCGGTGACCAAGGGCGATCCGCGCGTCACCCGCGTCGGCCGCTTCATCCGCAAGACCTCGATCGATGAACTGCCGCAGCTCTTCAACGTGCTGAGAGGCGATCTCTCGCTGATCGGCCCACGCCCGCATGCCGTTCTCGCCCAGGCGCGCGACCGCGCCTTTGGCGACGTCGTCGAGGGTTATTTTGCCCGCCACCGCGTCAAGCCCGGCGTCACCGGCTGGGCACAGATCAACGGCTGGCGCGGAGAAGTGGACAATGACGAGAAGATCAAGTTCCGCACCGCTTACGACCTCTATTACATCGAGAACTGGTCGCTCTGGTTCGATCTCAAGATCCTGTTCCTGACGCCGATCCGGCTGCTCAACACGGAAAACGCCTATTGAGCGCGATCGAGGCGACATATTCCCGTGTCGCCCAGCCGCAGCGGATGACGCTGCGCCTGATCGGCTCGGCCTTTGTCGCCTTCGGCGTCTTCCTTTCCGGCTTCGTGATCGACGAGCCGGCGCCCTATGAACTCTGGATGGCGGGGCTAATCGGCCTCTGGTTCATCCTGGGCTTAAGGATTTCGCGCGGCGTGGCGCCGCTGCTCGCCCTTTTGCTTACTTTCAATATCGGCGGGATGCTGTCGCTGACGCAGATGAAGGACCTGGCGACCGGGCCGATGTATATCGCGGTGTCGACCTTCCTGGCGCTGACGGCAGTCTTCTACGCGGCGATCATCGAGGACAGCCACAAGCGGCTGCCGCTGATCTTCAACGCCTGGACCTTCGCCGCCGTCGCCACCTCCGCGCTCGGCATACTCGGCTATTTCCATGCCTTTCCGGGCGCGGAAGTCTTCACGCTCTACGACCGCGCCAAGGGCGCCTTCCAGGACCCCAACGTCTTCGGCCCCTTCCTGGTGCCGCCATCCCTTTATCTCATCCACGGCATCCTGGCTGGCGACCTGAAGAAATCGCCGCTGAAGGCCGCGGCCCTGCTCGTGCTTGCGCTCGGCATCTTCCTCTCCTTTTCCCGTGCCGCCTGGGGGCTCTTCGCGCTTGGCGTGGCGCTGCTGATCCTCATCATGCTGCTGAAGGAGCGCAGCGGCGCCTTTCGCTTGCGAGTCTTGGTCCTGTCGCTGGCGGCGATCATTATGTTGGTCGCCTCGCTCTTGGTGGCACTCCAGATCCCGAAGGTCGCCGAACTGTTTTCGGCGCGCGCCCAGCTGGTGCAGCAATATGACGGCGAACATCTCGGCCGTTTCGAGCGCCACCGGATCGGTTTCACCATGATGATGGAGCGCCCGTTCGGTATCGGCCCGCTGGTGTTCGGCACGATGTTTCCCGAAGACGAGCACAATATCTGGCTGAAATCGCTGACCACCTATGGCTGGCTCGGCTTCGTCAGCTATGTCAGCATGCTTCTCTGGACGCTGGCTCTCGGCTTCCGAAACCTGCTGCTCGACCGGCCGTGGCAACCCTTCCTGATGATCGCCTGGATCTCGGTTCTCGGCCATGCGACAATCGGCAACGTCATCGACATCGACCACTGGCGCCATGTCTATCTGCTGCTTGGCACGGTCTGGGGCTGCGCGGCACTGGAAGTGCGCCACAAGCGAAGAGTGAGGGGCGCGGTGTGAGGTCTTGCCGCCGACACCATCGGCTGTCTATTTCGTCGCTCCCGCCGTCAGGCCGGCAATGAACCGTCGCTGGAAAACCAGATAAGTCACGATTAGCGGGAAAATCACGATCACCGCGCCGGCTGTCAGAACCGGCGTGTTGACGGTATAACGCCCTTGGAAAAACAGCATGCCGAGGGGCAGCGTCCGATAAGCGTCGTCATTGACCAGAATGAACGGAATGAGAAACTCGTTCCAGGTCCATATGAACAGAAACAGCGCCAGCGTCGACATTGCCGGCACCATGAGGGGGATAACGATCTTGCGCAGGATATAGAAGCGTCCGGCGCCATCGAGAACCGCCGCTTCGAGAACTTCTTCCGGCAGCTGCTGCATCGCGCTGGCGAGGAAGATCGTTGAGAATGGTATCGACATCGCGATCTGCGGCACAATCAGAGCCGCATAGGTATTGATCAGTCCGAGATACCGCATTTCATAATAAAGCGGGATAATGAAGGCTTCCGCCGGCACCATCATGCCGAGCGTCAGGATAGCGAACAGCGTACGCCGCAGCGGAAATGACAGGTATGCGAATGCAAAGCCGGTCAGCAGGCCCAAAAAGACACTTGCAGCGACGACGGGTATGACAACGATGATCGAATTCCAAAAGTAAATGTTGAAATGTCCGGCATTCCAGGCATCGACGTAATTTTCGAAATGTGGATACGCCGGCAACGCGAATGCACCCTGCAGAACGTCAGCCTTGCTCTTTATTGAGGTTAGAAGCAGGAGCAGGAAGGGGATGATCGTGACGAAAGCAAGAAGCCAGAGGACAATGCGGAGGAATAGCGGACCGGCCGAAATGTTAAATGAACGGCCCATCAAGCCACTCCTTTATGCTGCGATCCTACAAATCGGTGAATTGCATAGTTGATTACGAATGTGAGTATCGCGCCCACAATGGCGATGGCCGCTGCGGCGCCGAACCGATTAAGCTCGAAGCCGAGCTGATACATGTAGATATTCGGCACAAGCGTAGCGTTGGCTGGTCCACCCCGGGTCATTGTAAAAATCAGGTCGAAGCTTTTGATCGAGGCTATGACCGTCAGAAGCAAAACCACCCTTATTTCAGGCAATAGAAGCGGCAGCGTTATCCAGAAGAAGGTTTTTCGCGCCGAAGCGCCATCGACCTTGGCAGCGTCGAAAAGAGACGGGTCGATGCGCTGAATTCCGGTCAGGAAGATGACCATGCAAAAACCGAAGAAATACCATGTGGCAACGATCCCGACCGCGGGGAGCACAAAATTGAAATCGCCCAGCCACGGCAGCGCGAATGCGCCCAACCCCACCGCTCTCAGAAACTGATTGAACGGGCCAAAGGCAGGATTGTAGAGCCATGCCCAGATGATGCCCAACACGGCAGTCGGCATGATATAAGGCAGGAACAAGAAGGTCCGCAGGGCGAGTTGTTCGCGTTGCTTCAGGTTCCAGACGCAAGCAGCAAGAGCTATACCGAGCACGAGCGGCAGGACACAGTAGAAGATCATAAGCTCGGCATTGTTACGCAAGGCAATATAAAAACGACTGTCAGAAAAGAGATCGGCGTAATTGCCCAAACCAACCCACTTGGGCATGCCCAAGCCGTCCCAGCTGGTCAGGCTCAAACCCAAAGCCGCGAGGATCGGTCCAAAGACAAAAGCCGCGTAGAACAGCAATCCAGGCAATAAATAGATTAAATTGGCATGTTGCGAGCCATCAAGTGCGGAGCGTTTCATCCAGTACTCCATAAAGCCAAAGCTGTGATCATCGCGCAGCAAGCCGATCGCAGTGCTCATTTATTTGGATCGACGAGACTCAGGCCACGACCGCAGGGGACGGTCGTGACCAGCGCCCGCAGTCTTTATTTCTTGTCCTTCAGGTACGCCTGATAATCCTTGTCCATGGCATCGACAAAGGCTTCGGGCGTGATATTGCCGGACAGAAGAAGCGGCGTGTTGTCGTCTATTGTCTTCAGCATCGTTGGGCTCGACCAATCGGGGTAATGGCCGAGAGCGTCGTTTGCGTTGAGTGTCTTCCACATTTCGATGCCGGAGCTGAGGAGCGGCGTGAGCTTTGGCTTTGCGTCAGCCGCGAGCGAAGTTGCCGGGAGATAGCCAGCATTGGCCCAGGTTTCCGCAGCCTTCTCTGAAACCATATAGTCGATATATGCGCCGGCTAGGTCCTGTGTTGGCTTGGTTTTGGCAAGGCTCGTTATCGCCCAGGCAAGATCCACACCCCCGACACTCATGGGCTTGGAAATGCCTTTCGGGGCGGGGATGGCCATGAAGCCGATATCCGGATTGTGTTGCATGTCACCGAAATACCAGGTCCCGGAGATAAGAAACGCGCCCTGTCCGGAAATGAAAAGCTGGACGGCGTCGTCACCCGAGATGCCTTCGAAACCAGGGAAAAAATAACCGCCCTGTGCCCACTGCTGCACGAGTTTGGCGGATTCGATGTTCCCCTTGGTGTTCCAGGAGCCGCCTCGGCCGTAGATCAGATCGTCAAGTTCGGCGCGATTGCTCGCGTCGATATGCGCTTGGTCGATGGCGCCGATCATATGCAGGGCCAGATGCTGCTTTGCCGAGCCCATCATGAAGGGCGGAACCCCCTTTTCCTTCAGCTTGTCGAGATCGGCCAGGAACTCCTCGAAGGTTTGCGGCAGCGCTACTCCTGCATCGGCGAGGATCTTTTTATTGTAGAAGAGGCCAACGATCTCGCCGAGGCCGGAGATGCCGTAGGTCTTACCGACCCCAAATTTTCCATCCTCCCAGCGGTCTCGAGCAAGCACGGAATCCGACTGGAGCTTATCCCAGCCATATTGTTTTATGTAGTCGTCGACCGGCAGGAGCAATCCTTCCTTGACCATCGCCCCCATGTCACCGGCACCTTGGTTGACCTTCGTGATGACAGGGCCATCACCCGCTGAAACCGCAAGCTTCAGCGTCAGCTTCATGTCATCAAAGGTGCGGGCAGTGCGTTTGATAGTGACGCCGGGATGGGCAGCTTCGAAGTCCTTGTTAAGCTGCTCTATGACCGCACTCTGGCCTTCATAGGTTTGGTCATCCCACACGGCCAGGTCGTCAGCGCGCGCGGCTGCCGAAAGGCCAAAACTCAGAAGCGCCGCGCCAGCAAGCGCGACAGCTGCTTTCAATCCGTATGCCGGCAGTATGCTGATCGATTTCACAGTTCTTTTCATCTGCTCCACCTCATCTGGTTTATTCTCCACTCTCCGCTCAGGCCTTGCGCCAAGCACCGGCCGAACGTTTTCTTCCCCCAGAGCTTTGCCTGGCTGGCGAATCTGAGGTAATCGTCAATGCATCCGCACCTCTCGCGACCTAAAATGACAAAGCGCCACGCAGGAGGTGGCAAAGTGATGGACACCAACTGCTTCATCCGCCCCGCGATTGAAGCGGATATCGACGCCTTTTTCGACATCTGCCTGAAAACCGCGAATGGCGGTCATGATGCCAGCACGCTTTATAGCGACCCGCATCTGCCCGGCTACATCTGGTCGGTACCCTACCTCAAGTTCGCCCAGGACTTTGCCTTTGTTCTCGTTCAGGACGGCCAGCCGGTTGGCTACGTCGTGGGGGTACCGGACACCGGCGGGTTCGACAGAGACTTGCAGACAAACTGGTGGCCGTTCGTCCGCCGGCAGATTGCGGGACTGGCACCCACCCGTCCGCGCGACGCCGACGTGATGGAACGAATTCAAAATCCGCGCAGCGGAACGTCGTGGCTTCAAGACCAGTATCCGGCGCATCTTCACATCAACATCCTTCCCGGACTTCAGGCAAGCGGTTGGGGACGCAGGATGATCGGCACGGAGCTTCAAGCGCTTCGAAATCACGGGGTCGGAGGCGTGCATCTCGGGGTCGACCCAAACAACGAACGCGCCAAGGGTTTCTACCGTCACCTTGGCTTTTCCGAATTCGAGCACGATGGCTCCGTCGCCTTTGCTATGCGGATTGATCAGGGATTGGGTTGAAGCACTTCCTGGTTTCTGCCAGGCACGGCAAGGCCCTGTCTCGTAGGTATAAGGACCCTTGATTGGCGAAAATCTCACACGCCCAGAGCTGCCTGCTCCCCACAAGGCGAGATCAGCGTACCTATCTGGATGAACGTTCGCCTGAAGGCGTGGTGCCATAATCGGCAGTAAAACAGGTTGCTCGGCGGAAAGCTGTCCATCAATCGAGGGCTTCATCATGAGCAAATCCTCGGCAGCCAGGTTCAAGGAGTCGGGGGAACGCGAAAGAGGAAAGAGCTAGCTAAACCTAGCCTAATTCTTCTTCGGGCGATCTTGACGGGCGCACGGCTAACCAGACGATACGTATGGCGCATACTTCTACTCGACCCTCTTTATTTCATCGCGCATTTTCATCGCACGTTAATCTCAAGCCTACAGCTGGCCTCCCATTTGTCAAGGACATAGACAAATTGCCTTCTTCGATGTATTGAATTCCGGTTAGTCGCGATAATTGCCAACTCAATACCGCCCCCATTAAGTATGTGCTCCGAACTAATTGGACTGAGCTAGCCGGATGGCAATGACATCTTCTGTCGCACAGACTCCGATCGCACGAAAAATTTCAACCAATGCCGTCATCCGAACCGTGTTCGCGAACGGATCGATCTCTCGCGCCGATATTGCCAAGCTGACCGGCTTGTCAAAGCAGACGATTTCCGATGTCGTGCGCGACCTCGAGGATGACGGATGGCTGAAACCAGTCGGGCAGACTGATGGTCGCCCGGGCCGGAATGCGATCACCTATGAAATCAATGCCAGGGCGGGACTGGCCGTCTCTATCGATCTCGGGAGCACCAAGATTGCTGCGGCTATTTGCGATCTGTTAGGGAATGTGGTTGCTGAAACCAAAGTATCCACCGATCCGCGCGGCGGAATGCATCTCGTCAATCAGTTCAGTGATCTTATCGTGGAACTCGCATTTGCGGCCGGGACGACTGCCGACAAACTTCGTCTCGTCGTTCTCGGCAGTCCCGGCGTGCTCGATCCGGCCACCGGACATATCAACGTAGCGCCAAGCATCCCCGGCATCGACGCAATAAATCTGCGGCAAGTCTTCAGCGACAGAATGGGGATACCCGTGATCGTTGAAAATGACGTCAACCTGGCCGCGCAAGGGGAGAAATGGCGGGGACACGGTGTCGAAACCAGCAATTTTGCTTTCGTTGCTCTCGGCACGGGCGTCGGCATGGGCATCATCGCCAACGGAACTCTGTTGCGCGGCGCGCGTGGGGCGGCCGGTGAAATCGCCTATCTTCCGATCGGTGGAGATGCTTTTGATCCTGGTGGTTTTACGCTTGGAACCTTTGAGAGTGCGGTCGGCAGCGTCGCTATGTTGCGCCGCTACGTCGGTTTCGGCGGGCGTAATGCATCCACCGTGGCCGATCTCTTTGCCGCGTTTAATGCGGGAGAAACAAGCGCCGTGGCCGCAATCGAAGAGACGGCAAGGCTGGTCGCAGTCGCCATTGCTGCGATCGGAGCGGCACTCGATCCTGAACTGGTAATCACCGGTGGCAGCATCGGCGCAAGACCGGAACTCGTAAACGCCATCCGCGGTTTCCTGCCGCGTTGCACACCTTATCCGCCGCGCATCGAGATCAGTCGCTTTGGGAACCGGGCCGCCCTCATGGGAGGAATGGGAATCGCGGTCGAGCGCATGCATGACGATCTATTTGGGGTAAAATTGAGGGAAGTTTGAAGAGTGTGTGCCTTAGGAAGCGAAACCGGCCAACGTGACAGCGCGGCCACTTGAGAAGCGCTGGAAATGCGCTAGATTTTCGATCATGATAACAGCAACGCAGATACGCGGCGCGCGCGCCATGATCGGAATGAGCATCGAAGAGCTCGCCGCCGCCAGCGGCCTGCCGGTCGAGACCGTGAAAGCGCTGGAAAACGGCGAATTCGCGGGCGAGCCGCACGCGCTGTTCGATGTGCGCAGCACGCTCGAGGCGAACGGCATCATCTTCCTGTCGAGCGGCAATCAGGATGAAGGCGGCCCCGGCATCCGGTTACGCGCACGCAGTTCCAGCGATGACGGCATCCGACCGGAAAACCTCAACGCCGCCAACGACGACTGACGGAACCAATCGGTCGCCCGAGCGTTTTGCTGTCCCATAACATATCGGGGGCAATCTCTTGAATCGCAGCAATGGACTCTACGTCATCATCGGCGTTCTTGTCGTCGCCGTCATCGGCCTCGGCGCCTATATCTTCCACGAGGAAAACAAGCCGCAGGGGATCGAGATGAGCATCGGTAAGAACGGTGTCTCGATCGAACAGAACTGATCTTCAAAGATAGGTTTTTGCAAGGTCGGCGAGTTTGCCGCCGTCCTTCACGCCCTGCCTGTAGAGCTGAATGATGACCGCACCAATCCGCTCGGCCTCCGGCGTCGTTTTGACGAGGCCGCGTTCATCGCAGACCTTGTCGAGCACTTGTGAAAGCAGATCGAGATCTTCCGAAAATAGCGGTAAATCATGCGGATGAATTGATGACCGTAACATCATGCCGCAATCCTCCGAGGGCAAACGCATCCACGCTTGGATCGCCGGCCGCCCTCCGCAACCGTCATAAAGTCATTATGCGCGAGGGCCTGAACTTTAGCAACTGCGCAAATTCCCGTGGGACAAAATTTGGAACAAAATTTTGTCCCACGCGTTGTGGCCGCGTTTTGTAGCAGGAATCCATGAGTGCAGATGTGAGTGAAAAACGCTTTCCCTCCCCCGTCCGGGTCGTTTCTCCAAACAGCAGCCTGATCGTTTCCACCGTCTGGGAGGCCGCCGAATATCTGAAACGGTGGCCGAGCAAGCGTGGGCGCGATTATCGCGTTGCGCGCCAGCACTGCCTGGATGCGCTCGACGGATTGTGCAGCCCGCGCGCAGCACAGACTTCCTTTATCACGGCAGCGAAAACGGCAGGATTGCTGGTGTAACAGGGGTTAGCTGTTGCGGCCGCCCGCGGCGACTCGTTGGGGATGGATGGAGCCTTCCATGATCACCTTGGCGGTAATCTCAATCACCCGCTCCTCGGCGAGTTCGGCAAGCGCGAGGGCGACATCGCCTTCCGACCAGCCGGCTTTGACGGCCTCGTCCGACAGTGCCTGGAACGCGCTGGCGAGGCTCTGCCTGCAAGTTAGATTGTGCTTCATATCCGCCATGCGCTCGACTAGGCTATCTGTGATCGGGATAATGTTAATCTACACATATTCGCGAGAATGCGAAGAGGTTTCAGATTTTTTTCAATCCAAAATTGGGTTGATAACTTCAAATCTGGGTATAGCCTTAACAAAAGGCAACAAATACCGCCTCCCCCACTGAGGGAGTACCAAAAAGAACTAAAGGATTTATTTGCGATGCACTCTCAAAGAGTATTTCATCGCCTTATTTATTTTAAATGGTCGACGCGGCCGGAGCCGATGCAGCGGCCCCTTGGGCCACGAGAATGCGGAAAACCCGAATGCGGCCCGTTTTCAGCATCTTCTCGGCACCCTGTCAATCAGCTTCGGGATCCCGATGGAGCGGGCGTCGGGCGCGTTGGAGGATGTCGCGCGCAGTCGGACAGCCAAACGGCGGGCGCTCCCTTAGCCTAAGTAGCCGCGAACGCCTTCGGTGTTAATCACCTTAATACCACAACGACACCACACTCCCGTCAAAGTCCGCCCTACCATTGCGGTGGCGGCTCACTTCTTCAGATTTTCAGGAGGTAAAATGTCTATCGAACTAGACGCGACTACCTATGTACACGCCAAGCCGGCGACAGCCCATTCCTATATTTTGCCGGCCGTTGTCGATGTTCTCGAGAACAGTTTCCAGGAGGCAAATGAAACGGCAGTCTTCGACCTCGGTTGTGGCACCGGCGGTGCTGCCGCCGTGCTTGCGGAAAAAGGCTATGACGTCGTCGGTGTCGATCCCTCCCAGGACGGCATCGCGAAAGCGAGAACGGCCCACCCTGATCTTTCGCTGGAAATCGGTTCCGGTTACGAAGATCTTTCCAGCCGGTATGGAACCTTCGATGCGGTCATCAGTCTCGAGGTGGTGGAGCATGTCTATGATCCCAAGGCCTTCTCGACCACCATTTACGATCTGGTGAAGCCTGGCGGCATCGCGGTCGTATCGACGCCTTTCCACGGCTACTGGAAAAATCTGGCTCTGGCCGTGAGCGGAAAGATGGACGACCATTTTATGCCCCTCAAGGACCATGGCCATATCAAATTCTGGTCTCCCGAAACGCTCAGCACGCTGCTGGTCGAAACTGGCTTCGAAGACGTCGAATTCGAATATGTCGGAAGAATTCCGTTGCTGGCGAAATCGATGATCGCGATCGCTCAGAAACCGCACTGAAGGCGGCCCCAAGGCCCGCCGCCGTTTGCAATGGCGGCGCTATAGCTCGCCTGCAACATGAACAAATGACATTGTCGTTCGGGACGTTCGGTTCCCGTTTCAGCATTTCTGCCTATGTCTCGTTCCTTTTCCGCCGCTAGCGGGACGCAAAAAAATGAGATTCTGACTGGGATTTCAAGGGGATAAATGGTCGGGGCGACTGGACTCGAACCAGCGACCCCTTGACCCCCAGTCAAGTGCGCTACCGGGCTGCGCTACGCCCCGACCTGCCGAAACGGCTTGCTTCGTTTAGTTTTTCAGCGCGTGCAATGCAAGCGGAAAAACCTCGCCTCCAACAAAAAGGAAGCAGTTTGCCGGAATGGTCAGATCGTGGCGAGCTTCAGCCGGCCTTCGGCGGTTTGGATGGGCTGCCATGCCTGGTAGTTGGCGATCGAAAAATGCGGTGTTTCGAAGGGTGTGGCGTGGGTTTCGGTGATGACGGTAACGCCGGCGCCGGCAGCTTCGCCAGCGAGGATGCCGGCGACGGCATCTTCGAAGACCAGGCATTTTTTCGGATCGACGCCGAGGCGGCTTGCGCCGAGCAGATATCCTTCGGGGCTGGGCTTGCCTGATTTGACCTCCTGGCCGCTGACGATTACCTTCGGCATCGGGATGCCGGCGGCGGCCATGCGGCGCCTGGCAAGCTCGATCGGCGCCGAAGTGACGATTGCCCACCTGCCCTCGGCGATGGCGGAGAGGAAGCGGACGGCGCCGGGGATCTCGACGATGCCGGAGACATCCTGCATTTCCTCGGCGAGCAGCAGATCCGCCTCGTGGGCCGGATCGACGCCGGGCAGGCCGAGCCCGCGGATAACGTCGGAGGCGCGGATGCCATGGATCGTCTTCAGGAAGACCTCCGGCTCGAAGCCGTGGCGTCTTGCCCATTCGCTCCAGACGCGTTCGACAACGGCAATGGAATTCAGCAGCGTTCCGTCCATATCAAAAAGGAAGGCATCGTAGGACCTGTCGAGGATGTCATGGAGAGTGGGCACGGGCGTTTCCTTGCGGGTCCACAGCGCGCCGCTCGTCTTTGAAGACGCGCAAAGGACGCTGGGACATTTTGAAGCTAAGAGGCGAGTAACGGAGAGCGGCGGCAGCGTCAACGTCAGTCGTTGACGTCGGGATGCGTGACGTTTCTAACGTCGGCCAGACCGCGGGCAGCATCGCGGCTGCCAGTCGCGGCAGCGGCTTCGAAGATGCGGGTCGCATCGCCGTACATTTTGAGATTGAGATAGCAGTAGCCGCGCAGAACCATCAGGTCGATACGCTCCTGCTGCAGTTGGGCGCGCTGATCGAGATAGATGAGGGTTTCGCGATAACGACCGGCGTCAAAGGCTGAAAGCGCACGGTCGGCGAGAATCGCCACCTGAAGCTCGGCGGCACGCTGGCGGTTTTGCGGCGCTTTGGTGGCTGCGATGGCGGCATTGCCGGAGAGGCCGGCGCGGAGATAAGCGAGGCTCTGGCCGTAGGCTGCGTCTTCACGGACCTTGCGGACCGGGCTCTGCAGCGCCGCCTCGAAGGCCGAGATTGCCTCCATCGGCCGGTTGATATCCATCAGGCACCAGCCGCGCGACAGCGCGTCGGCCGGGCTGAGCTGTCCCGCATCGATTGTCGTCGAGCAGCCGCGCGTCTGGCGCCGACCACGCGGAACGGTCACCGTCTCCATCGCCGGCCCCGCCGCGCGAACGACCACTTCCGACCCCGGCTGCAGGGTGACGCGGCGCTCGGCCGGAAGTGGCTCCGTCGGGGGACGCTGTGTCGGTTGAGCCGGTTGCTGTACGGCAAGCGCCTCCTTCCCCGGCGGCGACGGGACGGCATTCGGCGTCAGTGAGGAGGTGTCTTCGAGATTGGTGATCCGGCTCGACCGGCCGGCCCAGGCGCGCTGGAGGTCGAGCACGCCCTTGCGGTCGCTCAGCTGCTCGCGGGTGATGACAAGGCCATAGGCGGACGGTTCGTCATCTGGTTTCCAGGCAAGCGCCGTCTCGAACCACCGTGCAGCGGTCTGGAACTGGTTGAGGGAGCGGGCATACCAGCCGAACTGCTGCGCCGTCGGTACGTATTTCCGAGCGATGACCTCGGCGGCAATGCGATGCAGCACGTCTTCGGCCAAATCGGCCGGCGGCTGCAACGCCATCAGGTTGGCGGTGGCGGCGAGATAGGTTGATGTCGCATCCTCGGAATCGGCACGCCAGCGGAACATCACGTCCTCGGCTTCCTCAGGCGCCTTGCGGGCAATCAGCGCCAGCGCTAGCCCCTGCGAAGCAGTGGCCGAATCTTGCTTGGCTCGGGCGGCGCGGAACCACTTCTCGGCATCGGCATCATTGTTGCGGCGAAGCTGGTACCAGCCGAGCAGCAGCGCATCGGAGGCAAGCCCCCCAGTCTCGGCGAGTTTTTCGAGGCGGGCGACATAATCGGGCGCGATGGCGAGATTCGGATCGTCATTGCCCTCGGCCATGAATCGTCGGGCGAGGTTATCGCGGATCGCATCGAATTCCTTGCTGCCGTCGGCGGCAGGCCGCTCGAGCGTGAGCAGTGCCCGCATCGGCTGGTAGCCGAGCAGCGTCGAGGCCTTTTCGACCGTCGCCTGCCGCTCGGCGGGATTGGTGCAATTCTTCAGGATATAGGTGTAGGCATCCTGGCCGCGCTTCGCCCTCTCCGTCTGGATGAAGGCTTCGGCGACGCGCCAGAGAACATCGACCTCGCTGCAGGTGAGCAGGCTCGGTGTTGCGGCGGCAATATCGACCACCGTCGCATATTGCTTGAGGTCCGACGCATTGACGAGGCGGGCACGGGCCTCGGCGACGTCGAGCCGGTCGAGCAGATCGGCCGGCGGCTGCCATCCGGCATCGGCTGCCTGGCGGTCGGCGACCGCCTTGCGCAGCTCCGCATAGCGGCCATCGGAATAGAGTTGCCACATGGCCTCGAGCCGTTTGTCGCCATTCTGCGGCACGGCGAGCGGATCGGCCGGCGGAACCCAGGTCGGGTAGAGCGCCTGAAGGCGGGAGATTTCGGCTTGCAGGCGCACCTTGTCGCCGCGGCTGGCGAAATAACGAAGCGCGCTTTCATCAACGGTAGGCTGCGGCGGCGCGGCGGCCTGTGGTGGAGCCTGTGGCTCGGAAACGATGGGGGGCGTGACCGGCGCCGGCTGGACGGCCGTCCGAGGTGCTGCCGGTTGCGATGCTACGGGCGGCGAGCCTGCAGGCTGCTGTGCTGCGGCATTTGGCACGGGTGTATCCAGTGCTGGCGGTGACGGGGATGTGATCGCCTCGATCTTGTCGGCCACCAGCTGCGCATTGAATTCGGGATTGCCGGCGGAAGCATCAGTCGGCTTGATGCGGCCCATCATCATCAGTTCCGGCGCCGGCTTGGCGGCAGATCCAAGGCCGAACCTTTCCTGCAGAGCGGCACGATCTTTCAGCCCGGTGACGAGGGTCGCCACCACGACTGCCGCTGATACCGCCACGAGAGAAGACTTCACAGACACTCCGGATGCTTCTCCCCGATATAGGCCAGTCCCAGCAGCTGAAGCGTGGACGGATAATAGAGTGCGGGCGCAAATTGCAGGGCCGAGCCCGGCAGCTTGGTCCCGTCGAGTACACAGGCCACAACATCGTTAACAATTCGATAACCGGGGTCCGGCAGCACGGTCTTCGGCCGGCCGGTGGTCAGATCGATCGTCGCGGGAACACCGTCTTTCGACATCCCCTGCTGCAGACGGGTCAGCAGGGCCTTGTCGGTGACGCCGCCGCGAACGAGATAGAGCGGGATGCGGATGGCGTTATAGGCGAATTCGGCGTCGAAACCCTGCGCAGGCTGCGGTTGGCCGCTGAGACTGACCCATTCGGCGGGAAGCTTGCGCGGGCCGAACTGCATTGTCTTCAGCAGCGCCACGCCATCTTCCGACAGTTGTTTCCAGGCATCCGACGGAGCGAGCGCCGCCATCACCGGGATAGCCTCGTAAATCCAGTAGGACGGGTTGACGACGGGACCGTCGTCACGGTCGGTGCCGGTAAACCCCTCGCTTCCCGGCAACAGGAGCGTCCGGCCGGCCGAGCGCACGACGGTTTCGGCAAGCAGCGCCTGCGCCATGCGGGAGGCGGCGAGGATATAGTCCTCGCGTTTCCACGCCGTGCCGGCCAGCGCCAGCGCATAGGCGATCAGCATGTCGCCATCAGAGGCATTGTTGGTATCGGAGACGTGCGGCTTGATGTTTGGATCCCATTTCCAGACGGCCAGGCCATCGTCGCGCAGCAGCAGTTCGGTGCGGGTAAAATACCAGATCTGCTCGAAATCGGCGGGGCTTGCAGCGAGATAAGCGAGCAGCATGCCGTAGCCCTGCCCTTCGCTATGGCTGATATTGCCGTTGCCGTTATCGACGATGCGGCCGGTCGCATCGAGAAACTTCGCCTTGTAGGCCGACCATGCGCCGGCATTGATCATCGCCTGCTGCGCAACGGCGGGCGTTCCCGCGGGAGCGAGCGCGACCGATGCCGCAAACAGGAGCGCGCGTAACCGTCTCATTTCGACCGACCCAGCCTTTTGAGCATGCCCGAGGTGGTGATCCCGATCAGCAGCACAAAGACGACCAGCAGGAAGGCATAGGAGAGGATATTCGTCGACAGCCAGTTGGCGGCGATCAGGCGGTAATTGGCGATCGACCAGGGGGTGGACGGCACGAAATCGAAACGGGTGACGGGCACCGTGTCGATCTTGCCTGTTTTGCTCGAATAGGTGGTGATGTGGCCTGATATCTGCGGCCAGTTCAACTGCTCAGTCAGGACCTCGAGCCCCGCGCGCAAATCCTTCGCCGACGGCGCCGTCACCACCGTCCATGAGCCGGCTCCCGCGGGGCTGGAGCCCTGGGCAACCATGAGCGTGGCGGCGTTGGGCGGGGTAAAGATCTCCTCGGCGCCGGGAACGAATTGCAGCGAACTGCGGGAGATATCGAAATTGCGCGACAGCCACTCGCGGAAAGCCGTGATCCGGCTGCGCAGGACACCGCCGCTGACCTTGGAGTTCCACTCTTCGAAGGCCGTACCGGTGTCGACGACGCCCGCCTGCGTTTCGACGACGGGGCGCCACGAGGCCTGGCTCGC
Organism: Rhizobium sp. P1_B8; assembly: GCF_056406515.1. Lineage (NCBI taxonomy): Bacteria > Pseudomonadati > Pseudomonadota > Alphaproteobacteria > Hyphomicrobiales > Rhizobiaceae > Rhizobium > Rhizobium sp. P1_B8. The sequence continues at coordinate 123,454 of NZ_JBFTZZ010000009.1, forward strand.
CGTAGAGATATTGGTCTGCGTCAGCGCAGTTGCCGGCATCTGCGAGATGGAACCGATGAAGATGGCGTCGCGATCGCCGATCATGTTCGGCGAGGCGACGGTTTCGACGGCGATCGGATGGCCGGCCGTAATCGCCATCTGGCCGAGCAACGTGGCGGCAGCCGAAAGCGTGTCAGCATCGACGCGGTCGATGAAGAGCGGCGTCGGCTCCGTGGCCCGACCATAGGGATAGGCGGTGCCGGCCATTGCCGCCAGATTCGGACGCTGGCCGACGCGGGCGAAATCCGGAATCTCCAGCTCTGATGTATCGAACAGGGCAAAGCGCGGGGTGGCGCCGGCGGTCGCGCCCGGCGCGCAGGCGGCATCGTCCTTGGTCATCAGGATCGCCTCGATCGCCACCGAATTGAGACCCGGCTTGAAGTGCCGCATCGTCACGCGGATCGGCAGATGGCGGAGAATACCGCCAGTGGTCGTGGTGATCGGCACGGTGGAGGCGATGTTGTCGTTGACGTAGATATCGATGTGGCTGCCGGGCAGCACGTTGTCAGTATAGGCGGCGTCGAGCAGCACCTTCGCCTCGCCATAGGCATTGGCATAAAAATCCGCCGGCACGGCAATATTGAAGCTCGTACGCAACCGCCGGCCGGAGAATTCGGTGGTCTTCACACCGAGCTGAGACAGGGCGATATTCGTATCGGAAAAGACCAGCGGCGCGTTCGGCGCGCTCCAGCGCTCGGTGGTCAGCACGTCGCGGCGAACATCCGAGGACCGGTCTGTCGGCGAGACGATGGTATCGATCGCCGAGGAGACCGCCTGCCAGGAGGGGCCGCTGATCAGAAGTAGCGGCGAGCCGCTGCGCGGGTCGGTGACGAAAGCGGCGAGTGCCGCACTTTCGGCGCCGGGCGGCAGGCCAGGAAAGAGCGGCCGCAGTTCCGCCGCGGTGCCGACGAGCACACTGAGCTTGCCAGGGCCGGCGGCCGGAAGCGAAGCGGTGCTGAAGGCAAAGATCTGGTTCGGCATGCTGCTCAGCACCGACAGGCCCTGCGCCAGCCGCAGCAGCGGCTTGGTGGTTCCCGGCTGCTCCAACGCGGGGACAACGATGTCGAACTCCGTCTTGCCGGCGCCGTCAACGCCGATGGCGCGGATTGCGTCGGCGCTCGCCAGCTGGGAAACGTCCATGCCGGCAAAGCTCAGATAGGTCCCGGCCGGATCGATATTCGACCACAGTTCATAAGTGGATTGAATGCTGCAATCGGTTCGGTGGCGCTGGCCGGCTTCGAAGGTGACGAGATTGGCGCCCGGCTGCAGCAGACCAGTTGGAACCTCGAAGGTGACGGTCGAAGGGCCATCCGGTGAGCCGACGCGCTGCTGGCCGATCGGGCGATTGTTGAGATAGACGGTCAGCGCCGAGGCCTCAGGCGCGACGACGATCGAATTCTGGTAGGCGAAAGTGAAGCTTGCCTTGGCCGCCGCCTGCTCCGGTGTCAGATAAATAGACCATGACCGGCGATCGTATTCACCGCCGAGGCCGAGTTTCGAAAAGGGCACGACAAAGCGACGGACATCGCCGGCACGCGGCGGCGCAGCGCTGTTTGCCGCCGCTGCTGGCTGGAGCGCGGGTGGCTGCGACTGCGGTGACTGGACGGCGATCGGCGGAGGAACGGGAGCAGGAGCAGGAGCAGCCGGGGTTGCAGGTGCGGGTAAGACGGAAACCGGAGACGCGGTGGCTGCGGACGGCGTGGGCGGCGTCAACCTCGGGGTAACGGGCGCACCGGGCGGCCGTTCGCCGGACATGTCGAAGGGTGCCGTCTGCGCCTGGGCGAAGGCGGAAACATTCAGCAGGAGAAGCGAGGCGGCGACGATCCTTCTCATCCGGCGTTGACCTTTGCCGCCTGCTGCTGGGCTTCTCGCTCCGGCCGCATGCTGCGGAAGAAGTAAACGAGGCCGCGGCTCGTCTGGTAGAACGACATGCCGAGAAACCAGATGGTGCCGCGGATTAGGCCCGGATTGCGGCGGCGCGAGGCCTGGAACTGGGTCCACTGATCGGAATTGGCAAACATCAGATCGGCGATCAGGCGATGGTCGAGCGCGCTTTTCGGCACATACTGGCAACCGACATTGCTGATGTCGCCCGACGGCTCGATGTTGCGGACGATGAGCGGCAGGGTTTCCAGATCCGCGCCGCTATAGGGCCGGAAGCGAATTTCGCCGACGGCGCCGACCAGCATCTCGTCGAGATGCTTGTTGAAGATGTGCAGTCTTGCGCCATGGACGGAAACATCCTCGATCGAGGCCGTATACCACTTGCCGTTGGCGCCGAATTCGCAGCGCCGGTTGACGCGGACGCGACGGGACGAGGCGCGCTCGCCGCGCTCCGACACGACACCAAGTGCGCAGCCGGCCATGATCAGATTGATGAGATTCCATCCGCCGACGACGAGCGTGACGTCGGCCTTATAGGGCTCGGCGTAGATCTTGTAGATGGTGATGATGAGCGCGACGATCTGCACCGCAAAGATGACGAAGAACGGGCGGCTGATCTCCGACAGACGGCTGACGGCGATCGATTCGTCTTTGGCGGTGACCTTGAAGGTCGGCTTCCTCGGATTGAGCATGACGGAGACGACAGCCGGCAGCAGATGCACGGTCTGGACATATTCGTAGAGCTCGGAAATCCAGGGCCAGCGAAACGACCCGTAGAGGTAGTTCTGCATCATCAGATTCACGAGCATATAGGCGAGCGTATAGGCAAGGAACTCGCCGCCGGAGGCGGTGAAGATCTCCAGATCGAAGAACAGGTAGAAGAGCGGCGCAAACAGGAAGATCGTGCGCGGGAACGGGAAGAGCCAGAAAAGCGTGGAGGACATGTAGCAGAAGCGCTGCGGGATCGTCAGGCCGCGCTTCAGCAGCGGGAAGCGGAAACGCAGGATCTGCATCATGCCCTGCGCCCAGCGGCTGCGCTGGCCGATGAAGCTTGCAAAGGTGGCCGGCTGCAGGCCGGCGATCAGCGGCTTGTCGACATAGATGCTGTTCCAGCCGCTGCCATGGAGCGCCAGCGCCGTCTCGCAATCCTCCGTGATGCTGATGCCGCTGAAGCCGTTCTGGGATTCGAGCGCCCTGCGGCTCAGAACCGCGGCCGAGCCGCAGAAGAAGGCGGCGTTCCACTTATCGAGGCCGCGCTGGATGATGCCGTAGAACATCTCGTTCTCGCTCGGCATTTTGTCGAAGGTGCGCAGGTTGCGCTCCAGCGGGTCGGGATTGATGAAGAAGTGCGGGGTCTGGACAAGGAAAAGCTTCGGATCGTCCTCGAAGTAACCGACGGTCTCGAGCAGGAAATCGCGGGCCGGCGCGTGGTCGGCATCGAAGACGGCAATGAGTTCGCCGGTCGAAAGTTTCATGGCGTTGTTGAGATTGCCGGCCTTGGCATGCTCGTTGCGGTCGCGCGTGAGGTAGCTGACGTCGAGATCGTCGCAGAGCTGCTTCAGCTCGATATGGCGGGCAGCAGCAGCCTGGGCTTCGAGCAGCTTGCCGGAGTTGCGCTTCTGCAAGGTGCCGCCGTCGTCGAGCAGCCAGACATGCAACTTCTCGGCCGGATAATCCATGGCCTTGGCGGCGGCCAGCGTATTTCCCAGCAGGCCGGCATCCTCGTTGTAGGATGGCACGAAGACGTCGACATGAGGGAAACGCTCATTCTTGGCGGCACGCGAGGGGCGCGACGGCAGCGGCGTCGCGACGATGAAGAGGCTGAGAGCCAGCATCGCAACGCTATACATTTCGGCAAGATAGAGCAGCAGGCCGGGAATGAAATTCTCAGGCTGGTTCAGAGGCGGCAGCGTATTGGTGGTGCGCCAGTAAACATAGCGCAACACGATCGATGTGCCGAAGGCGAGCGCCACCAGGCGCCACGTCCCCTCGCCCTTCAGCACCTTGATCAGCGCCATCACAGTCACGACCGTGATGCTGGTGATGAGCTGGGTCTGCAGGTTGACCGGCAACGTGATCAGCACGATCATGCAGAGCGAAACCACGGCCCATATGATGACACTGCGGGCTTTGCGCATTGACGTTCCTTCGAAATTGCTCAACCGGGGCACCAACTGGCGCCCGCGGGCATGCATGCTCTATCTCCGGCAGGCAGCCGTCATGGCCGCGTCGCCTATGCAGTCCGGCGAAGGCACGGTGACGCCGATCGCCCTTACCGATTGTTCGATTGGCGCGGCGGCCGCATCCGGCCTTGCGCTCGTCTGCGGCGGCTCGCCCGGCAGCGGCACGCGCGGGCCGATGGGTGCAGGCACCGATGCGACGCCTTGAGCCGGTTGCGAGGTCGAGGCGCTGCGAACGGCAGCTGCCCGCGGCCGGCTGACTATGGCCGGCGCCGGCTCGTAGCCGATCGGCATCGGGCTGGCGCGATAACCGCCCTTGTCGGGATAGATCGGCTCGCCGGTGCGTCCGAGCGCACCGTCGGCGGACGGCGGATTGCCGTAAGGGTTCCAGACCACGCCATCGAAGGTGCCTGATATGGTGTAACCATAGACGATGCCGAGCAGCTGGCGCTCGCTCGCCCTCGCATCGCAAAGGCGCAGGCGCAGCTGGATCATGCCGAAATTGCGCGCCTGGGTATTGGCAGCAGTGCTCGAGCGGATCTGCTGCCAGGCATAGACGCAGGTGTCGCCGGCCCGGCTGCGGCCGGAGGCGTAACCGAAGGGGCCATAGGCGTTCTGCAGGAAGGTCGCCGACGTCGCCATCGGCACGCTAGGGGCCGAACGGGCCACCTCGCGGGCAATGCCGCTCTCGTTGATCATGCTGAAGCCCGCATTGCCGGTGCCGGGGTTGGCCCCGGAGGCGCCGAAGAACTGGACCTTCAGGAAATTCTGACCAGGCACGGAGGATGACGTAAACAGCGAGATCGTCTGCTCGACGCCGTTTCCACGCTTGCGCTCGACAACACTGACGATCGACGGACCGCCCGGCGGCGGCAGGACCAGCGCTTTTTCCGGCGCCACGGTTTCCGGCCCGGAAGGCTGGCGCACACCGCCCGTCGATGTGCAGCCGGCCATCATGCCAGCCACCGCCACCAGCGATATCGTCTTCCGCAAGCGCATGTCTCGAGCCGCAATCGCCTTTTCAGATATCCATTCGCAAACCGAAACGCGACGGACCTTCGAATCAACGACCACCTGGCCGTTCATCCGACATAAATCGCCTACATGGTTAACGAAGAGTAAAGAACCGGCCGCTGATGTCACCGGACGAACTCTCACTGAACGTTATTCGGACAACTCAACCCAATGATGTGGAAATCAATTTAGCAGCAACTTAATTGCTTTGATTGCGCCTGTCTTCCGCTGGGCGAAAAGCCCGTGGGGAACTATGCCGCATGGCCGGCGTTGCCTTGATGTCTGGGGTAGGAAAAGGAGAACATCCCATGCGCAAGACCATGCTGGCTGCGGCCGCCATACTGACCATCAGCTCCGCCGCCTTCGCGCAGAGCACCGTCATCGTCACAGATCCCGCACCGACCGGCTCCGTCGTATTGCCCGGCGAAGTGCGCACCTATGTGATGGAGCAAAACACGCCGTCCGTCGTCTATGACGGCGATATCGTGGTTGGCACGACGCTGCCCGATACCGTCGAAGTGCACACCGTGCCTGACATGGACGGTTACGGCTATACAGTCGTCAATGAGCGGCGCGTTATCGTCGAGCCGAAGACCCACCGTATCATCCAGGTGCTGGAATAACACGATCGGGAATTGTGGACGTGCGGCCGTATTCCGGCTTCACGTCCGCTCGTCTCCCACCCTCGCCGGTACATTCAAAAGTTCGCGGATCTTATGAGCCAGCTGCTCCAGGCTGAAGGGCTTGGCGAGCAGGGAAACGCCATGATCGAGCACACCATTGTGGACGATGGCATTGCGGGTGTAACCCGTGGTGTAAAGGATCCGGATCGTCGGCCATTTTTCCTGGACGACATCGGCAAGCTGGCGTCCGCTCATCTGCGGCATGACGATATCGGTGAAGATCAAATCGACTGCCGGATTTTCTTCGAGCAACAGAAGCGCCTCTATGCCGCTTGCCGCCTGCAATACGGTGTAACCGAGTTCATGCAGGCTTTCGGCCGTCATGGTGCGGACGTGCTCGTCGTCTTCCACCACCAGGATCGTATCATTGACGCTGCCGTGAGGAATCGGCTGGGTGCCGGCGGCGCCCGACCGGGCGTCCGTCGCGCCGACATGACGGGGAAGATAGATCTTCACCGTCGTGCCCCTGTCGATCTCTGAATAGATCTTGATGTGGCCGCCGCTCTGCTTGATGTAGCCGTAAACCTGGCTGAGGCCGAGGCCGGTGCCTTTGCCGGGTCCCTTGGTCGTATAGAAAGGGTCGAAGGCGCGCTCGATCACCTCCGGCGACATGCCGGTGCCAGTGTCAGTTATGCTGACCATTACATATTGGCCCGCCTCGACCTCCGAATGCATGCGCGAATATCGCTCGTCGAGTTCGGTATTGGCGGTCTCGATCGTCAGATTTCCGCCGCCCGGCATAGCGTCGCGAGCGTTGACGGCAAGGTTCAGGATGGCATTCTCGAGCTGGCTCAAATCGGCAAAGCTCGGCCACAGACCGCCGGCAAGCACGGTCTCGATCCGGATCTGCTCACCGAGCGTGCGCCGCAATAGCTCAGACATGCCGCCGACCAGCTTGTTAAGGTCGATCACCTCAGGGGCGAGCGGCTGCTGGCGCGAGAAAGCGAGAAGACGCGCGGTCAGTACCGCCGCCCTCTGCGCGCCGTCTTTGGCATTCTGGATGGAGTAAAGCAGGCGGGGATCCTCGCTGCCGCTCAGGCGCCGCTGGGCGAGGTCGAGGTTGCCGATGATGATCGCCAACATGTTGTTGAAGTCATGAGCGACGCCGCCGGTCAGCTGACCAATCGTCTCCATCTTCTGCAACTGGCGGACCTGCGCCTGAGCGGCGGCATTCTCTTCCATCTCGTGCCTGAGCTCGGCAGTGCGCTGGACGACTGTCTCTTCGAGGCGCGTGTTGAAGCTGTTGAGCTCACTGCGAAGGCGGCTCTGCCGCTCATGTGCGATAATGATCATCTCCATCAGGCCGACGATGATCGCGGCATTGACGAGATAAGTGGAAAGACCGACCCATTGCCCGGCGCTGACCGGCCAGAAGATGTTGTGCGGCTCGACGAAAAACTGCTGGACGATGAAAGCGGCAAGCAAGGCCGCAACCAGACCCGGCCCGGCCCCGCCTATGAAACTCGCCAGCAATATCGCCGGAAGGAAGCTGAGGAAGGGAAAGCCGGAGAGAGTGTCGCTGGCGGCAAGCCTCAGAAGAAAGGTCAGGCCAACGAAGGCAACGGCCAGCGGATAGGTAAAACCCGGCCTGTGACGCAGCCAATCCGTGGCACTCAGCAAATCCATTCGACACCCCTTCTTACAGCGCCGCCATGTCTTTTCAGACGCGCATAGGACGCTGTAACACTTTGGATTACTGCATAATTTTATCCATAGATCGATTCCGATTTAAGGAATTATGCAGTCGCCGTTGCGGAGACGGCATCCCAGCTTTTGCACATCAAATTTCACCGGGCAATATGCTGTTTCTTGCAGTGCCGGGCACGACGTCTTGACGAGCGGTGCAAGCGGTCCACATAAATCTCCATRCCCGGCGAGGGGAAATGGGTGGACGGGATCATGAAAGACATATTCATCGTCGAAGACGACGCGCTGATTGCCATGCTGCTCGAGGACATGCTTGCCGATCTGGGTTACCGGGTCTGCGCCAGCGCGCCCGATCTGGAGCGGGCGCTGGCAACCGCCAGGGATACGGAGTTCGACGCTGCAATCCTCGACGTCTCGCTTGCCGGGCAGAGTTCGCTGCCGGTCGCAAAGCTGCTCGACGAACGCGGCAAACCCTATCTCTACGCGACGGGATATGGCACTGCACCTGATGGCAGCAGCCCAAGCACGTTGCCCGTGCTGCAAAAACCCTTCCAGCTCAGCGAACTCGAACAGGCGATGAAGCGGCTTACCGAAGCCTGAGCTCCTGTTCAGCGCACCTGATCGAGCAGACGCTTGCATTCCAGGAGGTCGTAGAGCGCCTCCTGCAGCAGCGCCCTGTCTTCCTTGCCGACGCTCGACTTGCCGATCGAGACTTCCTGCTCGCCGTCTCCAGCGACGAAATTGAAGAACCGGCGGGTGATCGGCGGCTTGGCGCGGCCGACAATCTGGTCTTCGTCGGCCATGCCGACGCGCGGTTCCCCGCCAGCCGTATCCTGCACGCCCGACGCAAGCGCCTCGACGCTGGCGAGGTCGCCATGACCGACTGATATGACGAACTTGTTGCCGTTGGTCTTCAGAAGCTTCTGCACACCCTTGATCGTATAGCCATGATCATAGAGCAGATGCCGGATGCCCTTGAGGAGATCCACATCTTCCGGCCGGTAGTAGCGACGGCCGCCGCCGCGCTTCATCGGCTTTATCTGGGGGAAACGCGTCTCCCAGAAGCGCAGCACATGCTGCGGCAGATCAAGATCGTCTGCGACTTCGCTGATAGTGCGAAAGGCATCGGGGCTCTTGTCCAACGTCATACTGCTACGCGACCTCGCGGCTCGATCCAACGGCGACTCATCATATTTCAACGGTTTGGCGCCGACAATTCAAGTCATGTCTCGACGTTGCGCACAAGGATGGACAGTGCGAGAGAGAAAAAAACGCCGTTCCGAAACGAGATGCCGATATCAGGGAGCCGGATTCAGAGGCTTCAGCTTGATCTTGCGAGCGACATGCGCCTTGAGGATGCGCGTCTTCAGCACGTTCGACGCCTTGAAGGTCATGACCCGGCGGGGGGAAATCGGAACCTCCTCGCCGGTCTTCGGATTGCGGCCGATTCGCTCGTTCTTGTCGCGCACCTGAAAGGTGGCAAAGGAAGAAAGCTTGACGGTTTCACCACGCACGATGGCGTTGCAGATCTCGTCGATGACGGTTTCGACCAGTTCGGCAGATTCGGTCCGGGACAGCCCGACCTTTCGGAAAACGGATTCCGCCAGGTCTGCTCGCGTCACTGTCTTTCCGGTCATGGTTTCCCCGCCCATACAAAATATTTTGTGAAATCGCACGAAGAGTATTTGTCTTGCGCCTTACGGTCAAGCTCTTGTTCGCCGCCAGTTTTTTAGGATTCGTGCCTACCAGCGCAGCAGAACCGCACCCCAGGTAAAGCCGCCGCCCATCGCTTCGAGCATCACCAGGTCGCCCTTCTTGATGCGGCCGTCGCCGGCAGCGGTCGCAAGTGCCAACGGGATCGAGGCGGCCGACGTATTGCCGTGCAGATCGACGGTGATGACCACCTTCGCGGCATCGATGTTCAGCTTCTTCGCCGAACCGTCGATAATGCGGCGATTGGCCTGATGCGGCACCAGCCAGTCGAGGTCATCGGCGGTGGTGCCGGTCGAATCGAATGCCGCCTGGATAACGTCGGTGATCATGCCGACAGCGTATTTGAAGACCTCGCGGCCTTCCATGCGCAGCTTGCCGACAGTGCCCGTCGTCGACGGTCCGCCATCGACATAGAGCTTTTCCTTGTGCGAGCCGTCGGAACGCAGATGTGCGGTCAGCACGCCGCGATCGGCAACGGTGCCCTCGCCTTCGGTCGCTTCGAGTATGATCGCGCCGGCACCGTCGCCGAAAAGCACGCAGGTGGTGCGGTCGTTCCAGTCGAGAATGCGCGAAAATGTTTCGGCGCCGATGACCAGAACGCGCTTGGCAAGCCCGCCGCGGATGTAGGCATCCGCTGTGGTAACCGCATAGACGAAACCGGTGCAGACGGCCTGGACGTCGAAGGCGAAGCCATGGCTCATGCCGAGGCGGTTCTGGATGTTGACCGACGTTGCGGGAAACGTGTTGTCCGGCGTCGAGGTGGCGCAGATGATAAGATCGATATCGGCAGGCGTCAGGCCGCCATTGGCAAGGGCTGCGCGTGCGGCGGCCTCGCCGAGCGACGCCGTCGTTTCGTCATCGCCGGCGACATAACGCTGGCGGATGCCGGTGCGCTGGACGATCCATTCGTCCGATGTGTCGACGATGGCCTCCATGTCACGATTGGTTATCACGCGCTTCGGAAGCGCTGCTCCGAACCCGCGAACCACTGAACGGATCATCTTTGATTGAACCCCATCGCTCATGCCGCTTCCGGGCCCATCGGGGGCAGCCGCTTGGCGTGATATTTCTTAAGATCGTTTTCTATTTTCTGATTGAGGCCGTTCTTGGCCATGTCGTAACCGACTTCAATGGCGGCGGCGATGCCTTCGGCATTCGCCCCGCCATGGCTTTTGATAACGATGCCGTTCAACCCGAGAAACACGCCGCCATTGACCTTGCTCGGATCGAGCTTCTCGCGAAGCATGTCGAATGCACTTTTGGCGAACAGGTAGCCGATGCGGGCCAGCAGCGTGCGCGACATGGCGGCACGCAGATATTCGCCGATCTGCTTGGCGGTGCCTTCAGCGGTCTTGAGCGCGATATTGCCGGAAAATCCTTCGGTGACGACGACGTCGACTGTGCCCTTGCCAAGGTCGTTGCCCTCGACGAAGCCGGAATATTCGAGCGAATCGATGTTCGCCTCGCGTAACAGCCGGCCGGCTTCCTTGACCTCTTCCTGGCCCTTCATCTCCTCGACGCCGACGTTCAGAAGGCCGACCGTCGGCCGTTCGACCTCGAAAAGCGCGCGCGCCATGGCGCCGCCCATCAGGGCAAAATCCATCAGCTGCTGCGCGTCGGCGCCGATCGTCGCGCCAACATCGAGCACGATGCTCTCACCCTTCAGCGTCGGCCAGATCGCAGCGATCGCCGGACGCTCAATATTGGCCATGGTGCGCAGACAGAATTTCGCCATCGCCATCAGTGCGCCAGTATTGCCGGCCGAGACCGCGACATCGGCGTCACCCGTCTTCACCGCCTCGATCGAGCGCCACATGGTGGAGATATAGCGGCCACGGCGCAGCGCCTGGCTCGGCTTTTCATCCATGGCGACGGCAAGCTCGCAGTCGTGAAAGAGCGATTTTTCCTTGAGTTTCGGAAACTTGGCGAGAACCGGATCGCACTGTTCCTTGAGACCATAGAGAACGAAGGAAATATCCGGATGCCGATCCAGCGCCTTGGCGGCGCCAGGGATGACAACTTGGGGACCAAAGTCGCCACCCATGAGGTCGAGAGATATTCTGATCACGCGTCCCTGATCCTTCTTTCCGCCGAGGGCGAAATTTCGGCCAAAATACCGGTTTTGGCGTCGCTTACAACTGAATTGTGTCAAATGCCAGAGGAGCTTCAGTCCTTTTTCCAGTCCTTGAGGGCTGCGAAAGCCGAGGGCTTTTTGTCCCTCTCGCCGCTATCCTCGATATGGCCGTCGAACTCAATGCCCTCCTTGCGCGGATAGGGATCGATCGCGAGAGCGGCGAATTCGGCAACCACCTCGCCGGCATCGATCGTATCGCCGACAAAGGTCTCAGGCAGATCAGGACCGTCGGGATCGAGCAGCATCTCGCCGGCGTCGTTGCCGGCCTGGCGGGCAAGCTTGGAACCCTCCGGCACGAAGATCTGCTCGAAGCTCTCGTCGATGGCGGATTCCACCGGCTCCAGCGTCACGACGCAGGACTGGACGATCTTCGCCTGCACGCGGCCCTTGATGCGCACACCGTCGCGCTTCCAGCGGGCAATCTGCAGATCGGCGCTGAGATCGTCGACGGAGACGACGTTCCAGGTCTCGGCAAGCGCCTTCAGTTCGCTGGTGTCGGCCTCGACATGGACTTCGACGGGGTTGGCCGAGATGTGGCCGACCTTTACTTGATAGGAGAAGGGAACATCGTCCCGAGCGTTCTTCATCGTTTCCTCCTTCAGGCGACCGCCGGGAGCGTTACCGATCCGGTGGTGATCACCTCTTCGGGGACGGCGGACAGATGCGATTCTGCGGCCATCATCCATCCGGCGAGGCCGGTCATATCGGCAGGCGCCGAGGTTTCGGGGTAGATATTGCGCTGAAGAGCGACAGCGAGGGCTTCGGCATCGCCTGTGTCCATCGCCTTCGAATAGGCCTCGAGCCGGCCGTAAAACATGCCGGCGAGCTTCTTCATGCGCTTTGGCACGCTGTTGTCGCCGATGCCGAGTTCGCGGATCGAATAGTCGATATCCTGGAAGAAAGCGTCGACGATCTCCTGGGCGATCTCCTGGCCGCTGGTGGCGGAAGCACGTGTGCGGCGAAAAAACAGAATCATCGCAATCGACAGCATCTCGAAACGGCCCATGACCGTATCCGGCACATTGAGCCGCTCATAGATCTCCGGCATGCGCGCGGCGGCCGTCAGGGCCGCATATTGCCTGTCGACGATCGCCTGATTGTTGTTTTTCTTGCGGAAGAGCCCGAAGATCATTGTTTTTTCCGGAAATGCCTCATTCTTCATGCCGGCCGGCGTCTGGCCTTGTTGCATGATTTCGAAAGCTGGTTTACCGAAGCAGGCGCGAATTGCAATGCCGATCATGGCCTGTTTCGGGACGACGCCTTCGATGCGTCAGCGAAGCGAATTCGGGAAATTCGACCCGGAATGGCCACAATGGTTTTGCAGGAGGAAAGCGTGCAAGGCCCCAAATGGCTGCTATCGACACTCAAGGGAGTAGATGTCGTTGAATAAACGGTATTTCAAGTCTGACGTGAAATTCTTCAGCAGCGCGGCCATTGCCTTCATAATCGCCTCCACCACCGCTCTCTCCGGTTGCCAGACCAGCACCGTGCTCAATGGCGGCTACGTCGCCGACCAGCAGTCGCTGAACCTCGTTCCGGAAGGCTCCAGCCGCGAGCAGGTGCTGCTTTCGCTGGGCACCCCGTCGACGACGGCGACCTTCGACGGCGAAGTCTTCTATTACATCTCGCAGCGGCGCACGCGTGCCGTCGCCTTCCAGAAGCTGAAGGTCGTCGATCAGAGCGTTCTGGCGATCTATTTCGACAAGGACGGCGTCGTCAGCCGCCGCGCCAACTATGCGCTGCAGGACGGCAAGGTGTTCGACACGATCGGACGCGTCACACCGACCGGCGGCAAGGAGCTCACCTTCCTGCAACAGATGCTTTCCGGCGGCAGCGCCGCGAGTGCTGCCCGCAGCCTGTTCGGCGGTGGCGCCGGCGGCACGCCGCAGAACCCAAGCAGCCTGCGCTGATCGGACACGCCTCATACGAAAAACCCGCCGGATCGCTCCGGCGGGTTTTTTACTGCATGATTCCTTAAATCGGAGTCGATTTAAGGATAACATCATGCAGCCATTCAAAGTGTTACAGCGTCCTTTGCGCGTCTAGAAAGACGCGCGGCGCTGTAATGGCCTCTGCTTCGGCGTGAAGTGCACCACGCCAAGGCGGCGTTGTTTATCCGGCGAGAACGGCAAGCAAGAGCAGCGCGACGATGTTGGTGATCTTGATCGCCGGGTTGACGGCAGGGCCGGCGGTATCCTTGTAAGGATCGCCGACGGTATCACCGGTGACGGAGGCCTTGTGTGCATCCGAGCCCTTCATGTGGCGCACGCCGTCCTTATCGACGAACCCGTCTTCGAAGCTCTTCTTGGCATTGTCCCAGGCGCCGCCGCCCGATGTCATCGAGATAGCGACGAAGAGGCCGTTGATGATGACGCCGAGCAGCGATGCGCCGAGGGCGGCAAAGGCGGAGGCCTTGGAACCGGAGATGAGAAGAACGCCGAAATAGACGACGATAGGCGCCAGCACCGGCAGCAGCGACGGCACGATCATCTCGCGGATGGCGGCCTTGGTCAAAAGGTCGACCGCCCTGCCGTAATCCGGCTTTTCCGTGCCTTGCATGATGCCGGGCTTTTCCTTGAACTGACGGCGCACTTCCTCGACGATTGCGCCGGCAGCACGGCCGACGGCGGTCATGGCGATGCCACCGAAGAGGTAGGGAATGAGACCTCCGAAGATCAATCCCGCCACCACGTAAGGGTTGGAAAGATCGAAGGAAATTTCGCCGATGCCGGCGAAATAAGGGAACTTGTCGCCATTCGCTGCAAAATATTTGAGGTCGTAGGAGTAGGCAGCGAAGAGAACCAGGGCGCCGAGACCGGCGGAGCCGATGGCATAACCCTTGGTGACGGCCTTGGTCGTATTGCCGACGGCATCGAGCGCATCAGTGGATTTGCGCACCTCCGGCGGCAGATGCGCCATTTCGGCGATACCGCCGGCATTGTCCGTCACCGGTCCGAAGGCGTCGAGCGCGACGATCATGCCGGCGATGCCGAGCATCGCCGTGACCGCAATACCGGTGCCGAACAGGCCGCCGAGCTGGTAGGTGGCGAGAATGCCGCCGACGATGACGATCGCCGGCAGCGCCGTCGATTCCAGTGAGACGGCTAGGCCCTGGATGACGTTGGTGCCATGACCGGTGACCGAGGCCTGGGCGATCGAGACGACCGGACGCTTGCCCGTGCCGGTATAATATTCGGTGATCACCACGATCAGCGCAGTGACGACGAGGCCGACGATGCCGCAGAAGAAGAGGTGCGCGCCTGATATGTCGGCGCCTCCGACGGAACCGATCGATCCCCAGCCTATGGTGAGCGAAGTGGCAGCACCAAGTCCGACGATCGACAGTAGGCCGGTGACGATGAGGCCCTTGTAGAGAGCGCCCATGATCGAGCCGTTCGAGCCGAGCTTGACGAAGAAGGTGCCGATGATCGAGGTGATGATGCAGGCGCCGCAGATCGCCAGCGGATAGACCATCGCAGACTGGAGGATCGGCGCGCCGGCAAAGAAGATCGCAGCGAGAACCATGGTAGCGACGACTGAGACCGCATAGGTCTCGAAAAGGTCGGCGGCCATGCCGGCGCAGTCGCCGACATTGTCGCCGACGTTATCGGCAATCGTTGCCGGGTTGCGCGGATCGTCTTCGGGAATGCCGGCTTCCACCTTGCCGACCAGATCGCCGCCGACATCGGCGCCCTTGGTGAAGATGCCGCCGCCGAGACGGGCGAAGATCGAGATCAGCGAAGCGCCGAAGCCGAGCGCCACCAGCGCATCGATGACTTCGCGCGAGCCGCTCTCATGGCCGAGCCCGACGGTCAAGACCGTATAGTAGATGGAGACGCCGAGCAGCGCCAGGCCAGCCACCAGCATGCCGGTGATCGCACCCGACTTGAAGGCGATGTCGAGGCCGGCGGAAAGGCTGACGGAAGCCGCCTGGGCGGTGCGCACATTGGCGCGGACGGAAACGTGCATGCCGATGAAACCGGCAGCACCGGAAAGCACGGCGCCGATCAGGAAGCCGATCGCGGCCTCGGCGGAAAGAAGCAGCCAGGCTAAAACGAAAACAACAACGCCGACAATGGCAATGGTTTTGTACTGGCGCGTCAGATAGGCTTGAGCGCCTTCGCGGATATAGCCCGCGATCTCCTGCATGCGGCTATTGCCCTGATCGGCGGCAAGCACCGACCGGGTTGCCCAGGCGGCATAAACCACCGAGAGCAGACCGCATGCGATTACGCATAAAAGAATCGTCATTTCGCTCTTTCCTCCCATAGGCCGGAGATCACTCCTTCTCCGGCAGATACGCCGCCGAATCGCCTTCCTCTCCACAGAAATGCCACAGCTAAGCGTTGCGGAGATTGCGTGGTCGATCACGTGGCGTCAAGACCGCAACGGGCGAAAACCATTGCGGTGCGAAGAAAGAAGCGGGAGGACTATTTGGCGGCGAAAGACTTATTTCTTCGCCTCGCCGCGAACCTGCTTTGCGATGCGGTCGAGCACGGCGTTTACGAGCTTCGGCTCGTCGTCATCGAAGAAAGCCTGGGCGATCTCGACATATTCGGTAACGATGACCGCCACCGGAACGTCCTTGCGGTCGGTGATCTCGAAGACGCCGGCGCGCAGGATGGCGCGCACGGTGCTGTCGAGGCGCGACAAGGCCCAATCATCCTGCAGGGCTGCGGCAATCAGCGGATCGAGGCGGACCTGATCGCGCACGACGCCGGAGACGATGGAACGGAACCAGGCGGCATCGGCCTTCAGATAGGTCGCGCCGTCGAGTTCCTGGCCAAGACGGTGCGCCTCGTATTCGGCTACGATCTCCAGAACGCCGGTGCCGCCGACATCCATCTGATAAAGTGCCTGAACGGCAGCAAGACGGGCAGCGCCCCGCTGGTTTGCAGTCTTGACCGGCCGTTCCGTCTTGTCGTCGTTCATTCGTTATGCACCCAGTTTCTGCTTCAGCTCGATCATGGTCAGAGCTGCACGAGCGGCAAATCCGCCCTTGTCCTTGTCCGAGCGGCGCGCGCGCGCCCATGCCTGTTCGTCGTTTTCGACGGTCAGGATGCCGTTGCCGATGGCAAGGGACTCGCTGACCGCGAGATCCATCAAGGCGCGCGAGGATTCATTCGACACGATATCGAAGTGATACGTCTCGCCGCGAATGACCATGCCGAGGGCGACATAGCCGTCATAATGCGTTCCGCCATTGTCGTCTCCATCGAGCGACATGGCAATCGCCGCCGGAATTTCCAGTGCGCCGGGGACGGTGACGACCTCGAAGGTGGCGCCGGCCTCTGTCAATGCGAAGGTCGCGCCTTCGAGCAGGGCGTCGGCCATGTCGTCGTAGAAGCGGGCCTCAACGATCAAAATATGGGGAGCGGTCTCTCTCGACATGGTTCACCTTCGGTTGGCGGGACATTTTCCCACTCGGCAGCCCGCGGTCAAAACATGCCTTCGTCCGAATGGCAAGCAATTTCGCCCGATGCCGCAATACGAAAGAGGAAATATCTGCAAGGGGATAGCACCACCACGGATCCACAGCTGGGCAAGCTTCCAAAACCGACTTTCCGCGATGCCTCGAAAGCGGCAATTCGAAGGCAGTTTTCATGAACAATTCTTAACGTATTTTCAGTGGCTTAACCCATTGAATCGCGGAAGGGAGAGCGCCAATTCCATGTCGTGACGCAGACGATCCCCTGCAACGACAGCCGACCGTCTAAGCAGATGAAAGGATACAAATCATGCACCGCGTTCTCACCATCACCCTCGCTGCCGCCCTCTCCTCCCTCGCCTTTGCCGGCGTCAGCCGGGCCGAAAGCCTCGGAATGAACACCCCTCAAGGCATCGAACAGACGCTCAGGGGTTTCCAGGGCAATGATTTCAATGTCCAGGAGGTTTACAACTGGCGCAACTTCGACGACGAGACGAGCGGCCCACACTCGGCACCGCTGCGCTCCGGCGAGGCTATCCGTGGCATCCAGGCGTCGATCGATGCCAACAGGTCGCTTGCCCACCGTCTCAACAATGAAGGTGTCAACATTCGCAATGTGGTCAACGCCGAGCAGGCGGCCGATGGAAGCATAACCTTCTACGTTCGTTGACGGCTCCAGCGCATAACCTCGAAAATCGGAACGATCTTCGGGGGGTATGCGTGGGTCGAAGTGATAGAGCGTCCTTCACGCGTCCTATTCGACGCACGGCGCTCGAAGCATGGGCGGCGGTCTCCTCTCCGCCCATGCTGGGGATATCAGAGATAAGCATTGAATTTTCCTGGGATGACGGCTTCTCTTGCTGAAACAGGAGGACGTCATGGCAACGGAACCGAAGGCGGTGATCAATCCCGCCGATCTCAAGCTCGACCACTGGAAACAGGGCGAGCTCTATGAAAGCACCGACACCTCTTTCGGTGCGCTTCTTGGCTTGGCCAGCCTCGGCGTCAGCTACAACGAGGTACCTCCCGGCAAATCAGGCTGCCCCTTCCACAACCACCATGTCGAAGACGAGCTCTTCTATGTGATCGCGGGCTCTGGCGAATATCGCTTCGGCGACGCGCGCCATGTTATCAAGGCGGGCGACGTGCTCGGCGCGCCGGCCGGCGGGCCTGAAACGGCGCACCAGATCATCAATACCGGCACGGCGACACTCGTCTATCTCGGCATTTCGACAATGGCGAGGACCGAGATCGTCGAATATCCCGATTCCGGAAAGTTCCTTGCCAAAACGAACTGGGCAGCCAAGACCAACAGGGACAATACAGAAACCAAGCGCTTCCGTCATATCGGACGGCCGGAAGGCGATCTCGACTATTGGGACGGCGAGCCCGGCGCCTGAGGACACGTTATTTCACAAGGACCCGATGTGACCGACATTCCAACCCTCGAAACGGCGCGGCTGACGCTTCGCCCTCACCGCCTCGACGATTTCGACGCGCATGCGGCACTATGGGCGGACGAGGATGTCGTGCGCTTCATCACCGGCGTGCCATCGACACGCGAGCAGAGCTGGAGCCGCATGCTACGCGTTGCCGGCATGTGGCATCATATGGGCTTCGGTTTTCTGGCGATCGTCGAAAAGGGGAGCGGCCGGTTCATCGGCGAAGCGGGCTTCCTGGAAGCCCGGCGCGAGATGGAACCCTCGATCGAGGGGACGATGGAGGTCGGCTGGGCGCTGATGCCCTCGGCGCACGGCCGCGGTTATGCCACCGAGGCGCTGACCGTCCTGATCGGCTGGGCGGAAACGCATTTCCCGGGTAAACCGATGAGCTGCATCATCAGCCCCGAGAACCAGGCCTCGCTGCGGGTTGCGGCCAAGCTCGGCTTCCGCGAGACGGCGCGCACCCAGTACAACGGCGATATCATTCAATTTTCGCGTTAGAGCGTCGGACGTCGATTCCGATTTTCGACGGTTATGTGCTGGGGAACTCAGCCAACCGGGCGGCATAACGCGCCATAGTGTCGACTTCGAAATTGACGAAATCACCGGCCCTGCGCTCGCCCCAGGTGGTGACCTCAAGCGTGTGCCGGATGAGCAGCACGTCGAAATCCGTGCCGTCGACGGCATTGACCGTCAACGAAGTACCGTCGAGTGCAATCGACCCCTTGGGGGCGACGAATTTCGCCAGATGTTCGGGCGCGCGCAGGCGGTAGCGCGTGGCGTCGCCCTCTGCTGTTACCGAGAGGATTTCCGCCTTGCCGTCGACATGGCCGGAAACGATGTGACCGCCGAGTTCATCCCCGATCTTCAGCGACCGTTCAAGATTGATGCGGCTGCCCTCCTGCCAGTTGCCGATCGTCGTCAGTCGCAGCGCCTCTTCCCAGGCCTCGACCTCGAACCAGCGGCCGTTGCTTCCCTCGGTCGGAAGTCCAGTGACAGTCAGGCAGATGCCGGCGTGAGAGATCGAGGCGCCCATATCGATGGTTGAGGGATCATAGGCGGTCGCGACCCGCAGCCGGATACCTTCCTTCAGCGGGGAAACGGATTCGACCGTGCCGACATCGGTGACTATTCCGGTGAACATCAAAGCCCTCTTTCGTATTCGTCCAGGCGATCGCCGCCGAACATCAGCGTGCCCGTATGGGCAAAACCCGATGGTATGTCGGTTGCATCAAGCGGGGATTCAATACCACCCTCGCCAATCATAACAGGCGCCTGATAAAGCTGGATGCGATCGACGAGGCCAGCCTCGAGGAAAAGCCGCGCCGTCTTTGCACCGCCCTCGACCAGAAGCGAGGAAATACCGCGCGTCGCGAGTGCCGGCAGCAGGACTTCCGGATGGTAGGGATTGCAATGGACGACCTCGACGCCGGCGGCCTCGAGGGCTGCGCGGCAAGATTCCATCTCTGTGGATGCGATATCACCCTCTGCCTGCGACAATGATCCTTCCTCACTCGTAACCACGATGACTGGCACCTCCCGCGCCGTCCCGACGAGTCTGCTGGTCAGCGGCAATGCCAAGGAAGGATCGAGGACGATGCGGATCGGCGATTGTGATTCAAGACCTGGCGAGCGCGCAGTCAGCAGCGGATCATCCGCAATCGCGGTACCGATGCCGACCAGGATGGCATCGGTTTCGGCGCGCAGCGCCTGCACCTGGGCGCGGGCCTCCGGGCCTGTTATCGCCACCTGCCCTGCCCCCTGGCGGCCGATCATGCCATCGGCGGAAACGGCAAGTTTGAGAGTCACATAGGGCCGGTTCTTCGTCTGGCGGGTGAGATAGGCGGCAAGCGACTGCCTGCCCTCCGCCTCCAGCACGCCGGCGTCCACCTCTATGCTAGCTTCGCGCAGCCTGGCGATGCCGCGGCCGGAGACCCGCGGATCGGGATCGGTGACGCTGATGACGACGCGGGCAACACCATAGGCGATCAGCGCCTCGGCGCAGGGCGGCGTCTTGCCGTGATGCGAGCAGGGTTCGAGCGTCACATAGGCGGTAGCGCCGCGGGCGAGCGCGCCGGCTTCAGAGAGCGCCTGCGTCTCGGCATGCGGGCGGCCGCCGAGGGCGGTCACGGCACGGCCGACGATGACGCCGTCCTTGACGATCAGACAGCCGACGGAAGGATTGGTGGCGGTGCGGCCGAGATGCCAGCGCGACAGACGGATCGCCGCCGCCATGAAACGTTCGTCATGCGGCGTGATGCTCATGGCTCACCTGTCCAGCGGGTCGCGGGCGATCTTGGCGTTGATTTCGGAAATAACCTTCTCGAAATCCTCGGCAAGCGAGAAATCCCGATAGACCGAGGCATAGCGCACGAAGCCGACATCATCGAGGCTCTTCATGGCTTCCAGCACCTGCAGGCCGATCTGCTCGGAGGAGATCTCGGTCTCGCCGGAGCTTTCAAGCCGGCGGACGATACCGGAGACGGCGCGCTCGATGCGATCGCGCTCGACCGGGCGTTTGCGCAGCGCCACCTCGAAGGAGCGCACCAGCTTGTCGCGGTCGAAGGGCACTTTGCGTCCGGTCTTCTTGATGACCATCAACTCGCGCAGTTGCACACGTTCGAACGTGGTGAAGCGGCCGCCGCAATCCGGACAGATACGCCGCCGGCGGATGGACGTGTTGTCCTCCGCCGGGCGCGAATCCTTGACCTGGGTATCTTCCGAACCGCAATAGGGGCAGCGCATCCCTACTCCTTATCCCATGTAGCCGTACATGGGGAAGCGGTCGGTGAGGTTGACCACCTTGCCGCGCACAGCGGCTTCGACGGCAGCGTTGCCTTCATCGGAATTGGCGACCTTCAGCCCGTCGAGGACCTCGACGATGAGATTGCCGATCTCGCGGAATTCAGCTTCCTTGAAGCCGCGGGTCGTGCCGGCCGGTGCGCCGAGGCGCACGCCCGAAGTAACGAAGGGCTTTTCCGGATCGAAGGGAATGCCGTTCTTGTTGCAGGTGACGTAAGCGCGGCCAAGCGCTGCCTCGGCGCGCTTGCCGGTGGCGTTCTTCTTGCGAAGGTCGACCAGCATCAGGTGGTTGTCGGTGCCGCCGGAGACGACGTCAAGGCCACCCGATATCAGCGTTTCGGCCAGCGCCTTGGCGTTCTTGACGACCTGGGCGGCATAATCCTTGAATTCAGGCTGCAGCGCCTCGCCGAAGGCCACAGCCTTGGCGGCGATAATGTGCATCAGCGGGCCACCCTGCAGACCGGGGAAGACGGCCGAATTGAACTTCTTGGCCAGATCCTCGTCATTGGTGAGGATGACACCACCGCGCGGGCCGCGCAGCGACTTGTGGGTCGTCGTCGTCGCGACATGGCAGTGCGGGAATGGCGACGGATGAACGCCACCGGCAACGAGGCCGGCAATATGCGCCATGTCGACCATGAGGTAGGCGCCAACCGAGTCGGCGATCTCGCGGAAACGCTTCCAGTCCCAGATGCGGGAATAGGCAGTGCCGCCGGCGATGATGAGCTTCGGCTTGGTTTCCTCGGCCTTGCGGGCCACTTCATCCATGTCGAGCAGGTTGTCGCCTTCGCGCACGCCGTAGGAGACGACATTGAACCACTTGCCGGACATGTTGACCGGCGAACCATGCGTGAGGTGGCCGCCCGAATTCAGGTCGAGACCCATGAAGGTGTCACCCGGCTGCAGCAGCGCCAGGAACACCGCCTGGTTCATCTGCGAGCCGGAATTCGGCTGAACATTGGCGAAATTGACGCCGAACAGCTTCTTGGCGCGCTCGATCGCCAGTTCCTCGGCGATATCGACGAACTGGCAGCCGCCGTAATAACGCTTGCCGGGATAACCCTCGGCATATTTGTTGGTCATGATGGAGCCCTGGGCTTCCAGCACGGCGCGGGAGACGATGTTCTCAGAAGCGATCAGTTCGATCTCGTGCCGTTGGCGACCGAGTTCCTTTCCGATCGCGCCGAAAATGTCGGGATCGACGTCCGCAAGCGAGCGATTGAAGAAGGATTCGGTGGAAGCATTGGTCATGGGCGGGCTCCTCAACTGGAATGCGCTGAGGTATTAGCCTTCCGCCGTGGCGAGGGCAATACGAAGAACGACATTTGCTGAGCAAAGCGCGCGCTCTCGCTCTTTTGTGGTCGCACCGGCCGATCCTTGGCGACGACATCGAGGAGCGTCTCCTCGGACATAAAAAAACCGCGCCCGAAAGCGCGGTTCTCAAATCACGATGCAAAGGTCGCCGCTTACTGGACCGGCTGTTCCATGCCCGCCGTGGTGTCGAGCGCCAGCTCGGCATTGCCGTCCATCTGATAGATGTCGTCGCGGAACTGGACGATGCCGTCGGGCATGCCCCAGGCAGAGATGTAAACGAAATAGACAGGAACTTCCGCAGCGAGCTTGATCGGCGTGTTGACGCCGGTTGCAATCACCTGCTCCATCTGCTGGCGGCTCCAGCCGGGGGTCTCGCGCAACAGCCAGTTCGTCAGGTCGCGGACGTTCTGAACGCGGACGCAGCCCGACGATTCAAAGCGCATCAGCTTGTTGAACAGGCCCTGCTGCGGCGTGTCGTGCATATACTCGCCGTTCTTGTTGTAGAAGTTGATCTTCGTCGAGGCCATGGCGTTGATCTTGCCGGGGTCCTGACGGAACATCAGATTTGGCGCCTCGCCGTTCCAATCGACGGTTTCGGGGGCGACTTCATTGCCCTTGCCGTCGATCAGGCGGATGGCGTTCTTTTCGAGATAGGTCGGATCCTTGCGCATCAGCGGCATGATGTCTTTTTCGACGATCGAGCGCGGCGCCGTCCAGTAAGGATTGAGGATGACCTCGTAAATCTTCGAATTGACGAGATGCGTCGGGCGGCTCAAGCGGCCGACAACCGCGGTGTGGCGCGTCGCGACACTGCCGTCTTCGACAGCCTCGACATAAGCGGCCGGGATGTTGACCATCAGGTGACGGCGGCCCATGTCTTCGGGGAAGGTCTGCAGGCGGATCAGATTGGTGTTCAGCTGCTGCAGGCGGACATCGGCAGGAATGTTCATCGCCTTCAGCGTGAATTCGCCGAGAACACCATCGGACGGCAGACCGTGGCGGGCCTGGAAGCGCTTGACGGCGCCATCGACATAGGAATCGAAGGCGTTGGACATGCCGGCTTCGCGCGGCAGGTCGCCGGTGATCGCAAGGCGCTGGCGCAGCGCCTGGACGGAAGGAGAGCTAACGCCGAGCTGCAGGCGCTGGTCACCGGGGTTGACCTCAGGCCAGCCGCCGGCTGCGGCGATCTGCTGATACTGCATGATCGCCTGCTGCGCGCTCGCAACCGACTGCGGGCCGAGGATCGGCGTGTTGGAAACCATGGCGGTCGCCGTGCGCGAAGCCGCCTTGGCGTCAAACTGGTCGTCCCAGTTGCCGCGGCGCGGCGCATTGATCAGCGTATCGAGCGCCGATTGCGCGAATGCCGGCGCAGCAATCGCGCTGGCGCCAACCGTTGCCGCGGACGCAAGGAATGCGCGGCGCGAGAGAGCTTCAATTCCGTTTTTCTTCGACATAGTCCCAACCACTGACTGCGGCGATAAAGAGATGCCGCGGGCTCTTTGCGATATCACTGCGCTTTAACGCAGATCCCAGTCCATTCGTTGTCCCGGCGCATCAAAAAATTCCGCTTGCCCCATCACAAGATTGCGATGCGACAGCCAGCATTCCTGATCGGTCCATTGAAAGCGCCGGTTGTTAAGCCTTCCGCTGCCACACCAATATGGCCAATTCGTGTTGCCGGGTGGGTAGAAGGACTGCCGGCTACCGGAAACACGACACAACGAACCATATGACGGGGTAAAGCGTGCCGGTTAATAACGGCTAAAAAACGGCTTGAATACCGGGCTTTGCGCTTGCCTGCCATGCGTTGCAAAGATGCCACGCGGATCAAACGGCAAATCGGACGTGCAGGGACACGTCCGATTTTCTGCAACCCTGGAAGGAGGTCAGGGGTCTTAGAGACGGTACAGGATCTGATCGTTCCAGAAACGGTCCAGACGCTGGAGCAGCTTGTTCATCTGCGTGAACTCGTCGGTGCCGATGCCGCCGACCTTGTCGATCGAGGCGATGTGGCGTTCGTAGAGCTTGGCCACCGTTTCGGCGATGTCCTGGCCGGTTTCGGTCAGGCTGATGCGGACCGAGCGGCGGTCGATGCGCGAGCGCTGGTGGTTGATGAAACCGAGATCGACCAGTTTCTTGACGTTGTAGGAGACGTTGGAGCCGAGATAGTAGCCACGCGAGCGCAGCTCGCCGGCGGTCAGCTCGGAGTTGCCGATGTTGAAAAGGAGCAGCGCCTGGATGGCGTTGACATCGCTGCGACCCTGACGGTCGAATTCGTCCTTGATGACGTCGAGAAGACGACGGTGCAGACGTTCAACGAGGTGAAGGGATTCCATGTAAAGATCACGGATGTCATGATCCTGCTGGTCACGGAAGTTCGATACCGCCTGCGGCTTAATTTTCGTGTTCATATTGACTGCCTCACTGTTTGTTTGGCGGTGTGTTTTCTTCCCGCCTTGAGTGAGACCCTATCGAATACATATAAAATTCGACTTAAACCGCAGGCTTAACGGAGCCTTACCGCTAACCCCACGTTGTCTCAGGGTAAATCAACACTTACCTGGCGGCGGTGCCGGCGCTTTTCCAGCCACAGCAGCAGGCGGAAAATCCAGTAGACGACGGCGACCATGAGATGCAGCAGGATGATCAGCTGGTTGGGTCCGAAAATATCCGGCAGCAGGCCATACATGAGGATCTGCCCGCCGGCGGCCAGCACCCAGATGACCGGTCCCCAGGAGACGGTGAGCCAGAGGCCGAGGGAGGCGACGGGGAAGAGCACGGCGAGGCTGGTGCTCGCCACCTTCCACGGCAGGCTCAAAAGATCGAAGCGGCCGGCGCCGACCAGCGAATAGCCGACGAGCATCGCCCAATATTGCAGGCCAAACCAGAAGCAGGATACGGCAACCAGCCTCAGGAAGAGAATGAAGAGGATATCCGCCAGTGTGCGTTTCGGTATCGTCGGGGATTCGGTTTCCATAGCGCAGACATCGGTTTGGGGTTGCATCTTCACAAGGGCGCCCGCGCGTCTGACACGACGCGCCAGGGACGCTCTATAACATCGAGTTGGCGCATAACCCGAAAATCCATTTCGATTTTCGGGTTATGCGGGGCCAAGGACAGATATCATGCAGGACAGGACGCATCTCGTCGACGACATCACCGGTCATCGCCGCATGCGGCGCAACCGCAAGGCGGATTGGACACGCCGGCTGGTGCAGGAGAACCGGCTGACGGTCGATGACCTGATCTGGCCGATCTTCATCGTGCCGGGTTCCGGCATCATCGATCCGATCCCGGCCATGCCGGGCGTCAACCGCATGAGCATCGACAAGGCCGTGGAAGCCGCGCGCGAAGCGGCCGGCCTCGGCATTCCGGCGCTTGCCACCTTTCCGAATATCGAGATGGAACTGCGTGACGAGACCGGCTCGAACAGCCTCGAGGCCAACAATCTGATCAATCAGACGACGGCGGCGATCAAGAAGGCGGTGCCCAATATCGGCGTCATTACCGACGTCGCGCTCGATCCCTTCACCAGCCACGGCCATGACGGCATTCTCAGGGGCGGCGAGATCGTCAACGACGAGACCGTTGACCAGGTCGCACGCGCCGCCGTCATGCAGGCGGATGCCGGCGCAGACATCATCGCGCCGTCGGAGATGATGGACGGGCGCATCGGCGCGATCCGCATGGCGCTCGATGCGGCCGGCCACCAGAGCGTCGGCATCATGAGCTATGCGACGAAATTCGCCTCCGCCTTCTACGGTCCCTATCGCGAGGCGATCTCGACGGGCGGGCTGCTGAAAGGCGACAAGAAGACCTATTATATCGACCCCGCCAACGGCACCGAGGCAATCCGCGACGCGGCCCTCGACGTCGAAGAAGGCGCCGACATGCTGATGGTCAAGCCCGGCCTGCCCTATCTCGATATCTGCTGGCGGATGAAGGAGGCCTTCGGCCTGCCGACCTTCGCTTACCAGGTTTCCGGCGAATATACGCAGATCAAGGCGGCGGCGATGAACGGCTGGATCGATGGCGAGCGGGCGATGCTCGAAACGCTGCTGTCGTTCAAGCGGGCGGGATGCGACGGTGTCCTCACCTATTTCGCGGTCGAAGTGGCGAAAATTCTCGCAAAGCGGTGACTGCATAATTCCTTAAATCGGAATCGATTTAAGGATAAAATTATGCAGCGATTCAAAGTGCTACAGCGTCCTTCGCGCATCTCAAAAGACGCGCGGCGTTGTAGTGCATGATGCCGAAAAGGGTCCGCGGTTTTCGGACGACATCATGCTCCATTTCTTTAATTTAGATGCGGATGGTTTTGGGCCGATCCGGCCTAAAACCATTCGCATCTGGGGCAGATTATTGCATTTTGCCCTGCCGATACCATATCAGCGGCATCGCTTTTCCTGAGGAGATTGAGATGAGCTACAACCCCAATCCGCTTTATGCCGCCCCGGAGGACTGGCGCGCCTATAGCGGCGTGTTGAGCCGCCGGGTCTTCGCCTTCATTCTCGACTATGTCATCGTGGCGCTGCTCTGCATTCCCGCGGCGATCGTGCTGTTCTTCCTGTCGATCGTCACGCTGGGGCTCGGCTTCTTTCTCTACCCTGCCCTCTTCGTCATCGTCGCCGGCATTTACTTCGGCCTGACTGTGGGCGGGCCGAGCCAGGCCTCGCTCGGCATGCGCGCGATGGGTATCGCGATCGTGCGCATCGATGGACGGCCGATGGATTTCATGACGGCGATCGTGCATCTGGCGCTGTTCTGGATCCTCAACTCGGTGCTGACGCCGCTCATCCTGCTTGCCGGCCTGTTTATCGAGCGCAGCCGTCTCGTCCACGACCTGCTGGTCGGCACGGCGACGGTGCGCACAGCCTGATACCTTGGCTGAAACCCTAAATGCGATCCCGGGGCGGAGACGAAATAAAGTCTCCGCCTTCTCTTTGCGGACGGGCGCCAGCGCTCCATATTTAAAATTAGAAGACTGATATGAAGGGCGAAAAACGCCCCGCTGTTGACGTTTTTTATTCTTAGGTCATGCTGTCAGGAAACGGCACGGTCTCGACAAGGAAATTTCCGCGACAAATGAATACGCAGACGACGCCATCACCGCAGTTTTATCTGACGGCTCCGGCTGCGTGTCCGTACCTGCCGCATGAGATGGAGCGAAAGGTGTTCACCCATCTGGTCGGCCCGCGCGCCGCCGAGATGAACGACATCCTGACGCAGGGCGGTTTCCGCCGCTCGCAGAACATCGCTTATCGCCCGGCCTGCGAATCCTGTCGCGCCTGCGTTTCCGTGCGAATTCTCGCCCAGGAGTTCGAGCCGACGAAATCGATGAAGCGGGTGCTTGGCGCCAATTCCGACGTCATCGCCACCGAATTCGCAGCCCAACCTTCCAGCGAACAATATTCGCTCTTCCGACGCTATCTCGATTTTCGCCACCAGCAGGGCGGCATGTCCGACATGACCGTGCTCGACTATGCAATCATGGTGGAAGACACGCATGTGAATACGAGAATCATCGAATATCGCCGGCGCGAGGAAGGCTCCGGACTGGAGCAGCGACCAAAGGGCGAGTTGCTGGCTGCCGCCCTTACCGACACGATGAGCGACGGGCTGTCGATGGTCTATTCCTATTTCAATCCGGCGCTTGAACGGCGTTCGCTCGGCACTTTCATGATTCTCGACCATGTCAGGCGCACAAAAGCGCTGGGACTGCCGCATGTCTACCTCGGCTACTGGGTTCAAGGGTCGCGGAAAATGGACTACAAGACGCGCTTCCAGCCGCAGGAGCATCTGACCCCGCGCGGCTGGGAACGCTTCGATCCCTCGTCCATGCCCGAGAGCACCCACGACTGAATGTTCCCCACCGCTCTTTCCGACCATCGGAAGGGCCTGCTGCTGACGGCGATCGGCGGGCTGGCGCTTTCCGTGGATATCCCGCTCATGCGGCTCGCCGACGGCGAGCTGTGGTCGATCCTTGCCGCGAGAAGCATCGCGACCCTTGGCGTGACGCTTCTGGTAGCCACAGTGCTCAGGATCGCCAAGGGGCGATGGCCAGTGCTCGTGCCGGGGTGGCCGGGCCTCGTCACCGGCCTGCTCTACGGGCTGACGACGGTGGTCTTCCTTCTTGCCGTTTTCAACACGTCGACGGCCAATGTCGTTTTCATCGTCGCCTTCAATCCGATGTTCGCCGCGCTGCTTTCCTGGATTTTCCTCAAGGAGCGGCCGGCGCTAGCTACGCTGATCGCCATGGCAGCGATGATCGTCGGCGTCGGTCTGATCGTGCGGGACGGGCTTTCGGGCGGCCATCTCTTCGGCGATATCATGGCGCTGCTGACCGCCTTCATCATTGCCGCCGCCATCACCATCAGCCGCGCCTCGCGCCGGGAGATGGGCTTCGTCTCCCTGCTTTCGACGGTGCTGCCGGCGGCGGTCGGCCTGATCTCGGTCATGCCAGCCGGCGGTTTTTCGATCGAGCATCCCGCCTGGATCCTCTTCAACGGCGCGGTGATGATGCCGCTTGCCTTCTGGTGCCTGGCGACCGGGCCGCGTTACCTCTCTGCGCCTGAGGTCGGCATGTTCTACCTGCTCGAAACCGTTCTCGCACCGATCTGGGTCTGGCTGATCTTTGCGGAAACGCCGACGACCATGACACTGGTCGGCGGCGGCATCCTGGTGGCGGCGATCGCAGCCCATTCCGTCTGGATGGTGCGGAGGAAAAGCATCGTTCAAATGGCAGGCTAGGACGGTCTCGCCTGCTCGGCCTCATGTTATAACGCCGCTATCACAGAGGATAAAACGATGAACGTCACAATCCGCAAGATCGGCAATTCCGAGGGTATTATCATCCCTAAAGAGGTGCTGCAGCGGTTGGGCCTGAGCAGCGGCGACAGCCTCGAACTGCGAGAGATCGAGGGTAATATTCAGCTTGTACCGGAATCGGCGGATCTTGCCGAGCAAATGCGGGCGGCCCGCATCGGTATGGAAAAATATCGGGTGGCACTCCGTGAACTCGGGAAATGATACGGCTTCAGTGGCTGAGCCGCCAAGCGATTGAATATGCACGATGAGCATGGCGGTCTGCCTGGCCTGCGGGATGCCAATGCATTGGAAACCTTAGCGCGCCCGCTTAACAAGGCTGCATACGGCGAGACCGACATCTTCGTACTCGCCGCAGCCTATCTCTATGCCATTGTTAGAAACCACCCATTCGCGGATGGAAACAAGCGTACCGGCTATCTCGCGGCGTTTACGTTTCTCTACATCAACCGCTATGTCATCAATGCCGATAAAGCGCAGGTCATTGTATTTGTACTAGAGGTAGCCGCAGGCGAGATCGACGAGGAAGGTGCGACCCGCTTCCTTCGAGATTTCAGCATACCGCTCAACCCGTCGCCTTGAACTGCTGCTGCTCCAGTTCCCTGCCAAGCCCTTCGACCACATGCGCCCAGCCTTGCCGGGTCTTTTCCTCGTGTTCGGCCCATTCGGCGCACATTTCGTGGGTCAGCGTCAGACGACTGCCGCCGCCAAGAGGCTCGATGTTGATTTCGACACGGTCGCAATTGTGGTCGTGTTCCTCGACGGAAAAGCTGAAGACCATGCGCTGCGGGCGCTTCAGTTCCAAAAAGACGCCCTGGTGGAAGGCGTCGCCGGTCGGGCGGCGGTCGACGACGAAGAAACGGCCGCCGACATGCGGATCGATATCGGCGCGGATGACGTGACCGTCATCGGTCGCAAACAGGAAGCGGCGGGCGATTTCGGGGTTGAGCCAGGCGTCGTAGACAACGGCGGGCGGCACCCTATAGGTGTGGCTGACATGCAGTTTGATGGTGCTGGCGGGCATCTATTTTCCTCCGGTAATGGCGCGCGCACTCCTCCCGTGCGCGGCCTGCGGCCATTCCGTCCGCCTCCGGAGCCGGCCTGCTCATATTTTTGCTAACAGGATTGAAATAGAGGAATTGTCGCGCCCGCCAAGACTCGGGCGCGGAATTTACTGCATCTAAGTTTTACAGCGTTCTTTGCGCGTCTGAAAAGACGCGCGGTGCTCTCGTGCCTCAGCCGGCGAATTTACCGCTGCGCGGGAAGCCCTTTGGCACGGTGCGGCCGGCGGTGGCGCGGTCGGCCAGCCATTCGGCAAGTTCATCCTTGTTCTTCGTGAAGGTGCGGCCGGCGCTGTCTTCCCAGACGAGGCCGTCTGATATCGCGAAGCAACGGACGTCGGAAATGCCGCCATCCTTGTAACGCTGCAGACGCACGCCCTTGCCGCGCGACATTTCCGGCACCTGCGCCAGCGGGAATACCAGCAGCTTGCGGTTTTCGCCGACGACGGCGACATGGTCGCCGCTGACGGGCACGAGCAGCTGCGTTTCCTCGGGCAGCCCGACGTTCATGATCTGCTTGCCCTTGCGCGTATTGGCGACCAGTTCGGCTTCAGGCACGACGAAGCCGTTGCCGGCGGTCGAGACGATCAGCTGCTTGCGCGAGGGATCATGGACAAAAGCGGTCAGCACCGCCTGGTCGTTATCCATATCGACGATGATGCGTAGCGGCTCGCCATGACCGCGGCCGCCCGGCAGCTTGTCGCCGCCGAGCGTGAACGCCTTGCCGCCTGTCGTGACGATCAGGATCTTGTCCGTCGTCTGCGCCGGGAAGGCGATCTTCAAGCCGTCACCTTCCTTGAAGGTCAGCGTTGCCGTATCGGCGATATGGCCCTTCAATGCGCGGATCCAGCCCTTTTCGGAAATGACGACGGTGATCGGTTCCTTCTCGATCATCGCCTGCTGGATTGCTTCCTCGTCAGTCTCGGGCGCGTCGGCAAACTGGGTGCGGCGGCGGCCGACCTCCGTTGCCTTGGCGAATTTCTTCTTCACCTCACCGATTTCCCAGGCGACCGTCTGCCATTGCTTGTCGTCGGAGGAAAGCAACGCCTCGATCTCGCCCTTTTCCTTGGTGAGTTCGTCGAATTCCTTGCGGATCTCGAACTCTTCCAGCTTGCGCAAGGCGCGCAACCGCATATTGAGGATCGCCTCGACCTGATTGTCGGTGAGATCCCAGCGCGCCATCATGACCGGCTTCGGCTCGTCCTCCTCGCGGATGATGCGGATGACCTCATCGATGTTGAGGTAGGCGACCAGCAGGCCGCTGAGGATTTCGAGGCGTCTGTCGATCGCGGCGAGACGGAAGCGCGAGCGGCGCTGCAGAACTTCGCGGCGGTGGTCCAGCCACTCCCTCAGCACCTCGTTCAGCGCCATGACCCGCGGGATGCGGCCCATGGAGAGCACGTTCATGTTGAGCGGGAAGCGGCTTTCGAGCTCCGTCAGCTTGAACATCGATTCCATCAGGATCGTCGGATCGACGCTGCGTGTCTTCGGCACCAGCACGACACGAATGTCCTCGGCCGATTCGTCGCGGATATCTTCCAGCAGCGGCAGCTTGCGGGCGATCAGCAGCTCGGCGATCTTCTCGATCAGCCGCGATTTCTGCACCTGGAAGGGAATTTCGGTGATGACGATCTGGTAGCCGCCGCGACCGAGATCTTCCGTCTGCCATTTCGCCCGCACGCGGAAACCGCCGCGGCCGGTGCGGTAGCTCTCGATGATGCTGTCGCGGCTGTCGATGATGATGCCGCCGGTGGGGAAATCCGGGCCGGGAATGAATTCGACGAGTTTTTCGACGGTCGCATCCGGATGCTTGATCAGATGCAGGGCGGCATCGCAAAGCTCGTGGGCATTGTGCGACGGGATCGAGGTCGCCATGCCGACGGCGATGCCGGAGGAGCCGTTGGCGAGCAGGTTCGGAAAGGCGCCGGGAAGGACGACCGGCTCGGAATTCGATTCGTCGTAAGTGTCGCGGAAATCGACGGCATCCTGATCGATGCCTTCAAGCAGCAGCTCGGAGACCGCCGTCATCTTCGATTCGGTGTAACGCATGGCGGCGGGGCTGTCGCCGTCGATATTGCCGAAATTGCCCTGGCCGTTGACCAGCGTGTAGCGCTGCGAGAAATCCTGGGCGAGACGGGCAAGCGCGTCGTAGATCGACTGGTCGCCGTGCGGATGGTAGTTACCCATCACCTCGCCGACGATCTTGGCGCATTTTCTGAAGGCCGAGTTCGGCCTCAGCCCCATTTCGTTCATCGCATAGACGATGCGGCGGTGAACGGGCTTCAGCCCGTCGCGCACGTCAGGCAGGGCACGGTGCATGATGGTCGACAGCGCATAGGCAAGGTAACGCTGCTCGAGCGCCGCCTTGAGGTCGACCGGTTGGATATGATCGTCGTCTCCGCCGGAAGGCGGCAAAATCTCTTGTCCCATAGGTCCTGACTAGCTCAGAAGCGGCCGGCGGGCAAGGAATCCGGGCCATTACGGCTGTGGATGAAGTCTTGGGACTGACATCAAAGGATGAGACAAACGTTCCGCCGCAATTTGGACTTCGTTTGCCGTTCCTCTCAACAGAAATTTAGAGATCCGCAAATATAAAGCTGGCCCAATCCGTAGTAGCGTAACTGCAGATTTCCAACCGCCACCACGCCACCAGAGGAAACACCCCATGAACTTTTCCCGGACAACGCGGCTGATGCTGTCGGGCGCCGCCTTTTTCTCGCTCGCCGGTTCGGCTTTCGCTCTCGACGGCGCCGATCTGCTGAAGAAGCTCAACGCCGCCTATGCCGTCCAGGGCGGAACGATTTCGGCTGACGCCGTCGATATCGACGGCACGACCGCGACGCTGAAGAATGTCACCGTCAAATCGGCCGGCGGCGAAAGCCTGGCCGTCGGCGAAGTCACCCTTTCCGGCGTCGAAGAAGACGAGGATGGCGGCTATTACATCGAAGAGGCCGCCTTCCCCGATATCAACACCACGAAAGACGGCGTCACGGTAACGGCGCAGGAGCTGACGCTCGGCGGCATCTCGATCCCCGCAACGGCGGGCGGCGACACGCTCGATACCATGATGCTCTACGAAACCGCCCATACCGGCCCGCTGAAGGTGGTCAAGGACGGCGCGGAAATGTTCTCGGTGCTCGAAAGCGACGTCAACCTGACACTGCGCGAAGACGAATCCGGCTTCGATTTCGACGGCGCCTTCAAAAGCATGAAGGCCGATCTCAGCAAAGCCGAGGATCCGCAGAGCAAAGACGCGATCGAGAAGCTTGCCCTGCAGCACATCCAGGGCGACATCACCATGAAGGGCGCCTGGGAACTTGCCCCCGGCACGATCGACATTTCGGAATTTGCCTTCGACTTCACCAACATCGGCAAGCTGAACCTTGGCTTCAAGATCTCGGGCTATACGATGGCCTTCGTGAAGTCGCTGCAGGATGCGATGAAGCAATCCGAAGCCAGTGCGAACAAGGAAGAATCGCAGCAGGCGCTCGGCCTTGCCATGCTCGGCCTGATGCAGCAGCTGTCCTTCGAGGCAGCACAGGTGCGCTTCGAAGATGCCTCGATCACCAAGCGTGCGCTGGATTATGCCGGTTCACAGCAGAACATGTCGGGCAAGCAGATGGCGGATTCGCTGAAAGCGATGACGCCGATCATGCTGGCGCAGCTCAATATCCCGGAACTGCAGAACGCCGTTTCGGCTGCCGTCAACACCTTCCTCGACGATCCGAAGAGCCTGACCGTCAAGGCCGCTCCCGAAAAGCCGGTGCCGTTCCCGACGATCGTGGGCGCCGCCATGGGTGCTCCGAACACACTGCCGCAAGTGCTCGGCGTCAAGGTTACCGCCAACGACTGATCGCTTCGATCTTGCGATGAAAGGCCCGGCAGTCCGTGAACTGCCCCCAAAGGTTGACGTCCAACTTTCGGGGGCAGTTCACGGACTGCCGGGCCTTTTCGTTTTCAGGCGTGGTGGCGGGCGACTTCAGAAATGGCGAAGCTTGCGATATCAAGCAATTCTTCAAGAGATGCGCCGTCCCTCGCCTGCACCGACATGCCCTGGATGATGGCACCGAGGAACCGTGCGAGTGCGCGAGGGTTCGTCCCGGCCTTGATATCACCCTCGCGGATGCCACGCTCGATCCTTGCCGTGAAAGCGTCCAGCGACCGACGACGCATCGCCGCAACATGGTCGGCGATCACGTCGTTCTCGCTGGCGCAATTCAGCACAGCCGTCGAAATCATGCAGCCTTTAGGATGCTCGGGAGCCGAGAAAATCTCGGCCGAGCCCCGCAATATGCACTCGAAGGCGGAGACGGTGTCGATCGGATCGCCGAGCGCGGAAAACGTGTCGGAGCCCAGCGTTCGGTATTGCTCGAGCGCGGCGCGATAGAGATCGGCCTTCGAGTTGAAGGCGGCATAGAGGCTTTGCGGCGTGATGCCCATAGCGGCAGTGAGATCGGCGATCGAGGCGCCCTCATATCCATGCGCCCAGAAGGTCTCGCGCGCCGCCGACAGCACAGTCTCGCGGTCGAAGGCCGGCGGACGGCCGCGGCGGCGGGTGGCAGGATTTTTCATGTCAGTGCTATTTTTCACAATGATCACTCTAGAAATTCAAAACGGCTTTCTATATTCAGGAACGGTCATTGTGATTATAGAAGGTTTAATCTGATGAGTCTTCCCCTCGAAATGGCAGACGCCGACAGGAATTCATCCCTTGCCGCAGCGGTTGATGCGGCAATCACAAGCGCGCTCGACGACAAACGGCTTGTGGGGACGGTGGTACTCGTTGCCCGCGACGGAGAGATCGTCCATCACCACGCCGACGGCCTTGCCGACCGCGAAAGCGGTCTGCCGATGCGCGAGGACACCATCTTCAGGCTTGCCTCCATCACCAAGCCGATCGTCACCATCGCCGCGATGCGGCTCGTCGAGCAGGCAAGAATCGGGCTCGACGACGCCGTGACGAGATGGCTGCCGGATTTCCGTCCGAGGCTGCCTGACGGCACCGAAGCAACCATTCGCATTCGCCACCTGCTGACCCATACGTCCGGTCTCGGCTATAGCTTCTCCGAAGAGGACGGCGGTCCCTATGCCAGCGCCGGCGTTTCCGACGGCCTTGCCGAACCGGGACTGCCGCTGGCCGAGAACCTGCGGCGGATCGCCAGCGTGCCGCTGCGCTTTGCGCCGGGCAGTGACTGGCAATATTCCGTCGCCATGGATGTTCTGGGCGGCATCATCGAGGCGGAAACGGGAGTGCCGTTGGGCGATGCCGTCGCTGATCTGGTGACGAAACCGCTTGGCCTTGCCGATACCGCGTTTTCCGTGCGCGACCGCCGTCGGCTTGCCGCGGCCTATATGAATGCCTCGCCGGAGCCGGCGCTGATGGGCGAGAATGCGCTGGTGATGTCGCTGATGGGTCCCATCCGCTTCGCGCCGAACCGCATCTTCGACCCCGCCTCCTATCATTCCGGCGGCGCCGGCATGGCGGGAACGGCGGGTGACGTCCTGGCCATACTCGATACCATCCGTAGGGGTGGCGCGCCGCTACTCTCGACCGAAACCGTAGGGATGATGATGACTGACCAAGCCGGCGGGCGCCGCCAGCAGCATGAACCAGGCTCCGGCTTTGGCTTCGGCTGGTCTGTTATCACCAATCCGGCCGAGGCAGGCGTCCCCTTCCCCAAGGGCACGCTGAAATGGGGCGGCGTCTACGGCCATAGCTGGTTCATCGACCCCGTCAACGGGCTGACCGTCGTTGCGCTGACCAACACGACGCTGGAGGGCATGTGGGGCAAGTTCACAGTCGATCTTCGCGAGGCGATCTACGCGGCATTGTGAGCGACCGAACCAAACGAAAAGCCCGGCGATTTGCCGGGCTTTTGCATTCGGGATCAGACGATCTCAGTCCTTCTTGACCGGCGGGATCGGCCGGATAGAGAGCTCACGCAGTTGCGTCGGCGTTGCCGGGCTCGGCGCGCCCATCAGCAGGTCCTGGGCCTGCTGGTTCATCGGGAAGAGCGAGATTTCGCGCAGGTTCTTCGCGCCGACGAGCAGCATGACGATACGGTCGATGCCGAAAGCAGCACCGCCATGCGGCGGCGCGCCGTACTGGAAGGCGCGGTAGAGGCCGCCGAAACGGTCTTCGACATCCTGCTGGCTGAGGCCGACCTTCTCGAAGGCGGCGACCATGGTTTCCGGCGACTGGTTACGGATCGAGCCCGAGGCGATTTCGAAGCCGTTGCAGACGGCGTCATACTGGAACGCCTTGATCGTCAGCGGATCCTGGTTCTGCAGCGCATCGAGGCCGCCCTGCGGCATGGAGAACGGGTTGTGCGCGAAATCGACCTTCTTTTCTTCCTCGCTCCATTCGAAGAACGGGAAGTCGACGATCCAGCAGAGTTCGAAACGGTCGCGATCGACGAGGTTCAGCTCTTCGCCGGCTTTGGTGCGGGCTTCACCGGCAAACTTGTAGAACTTCGCCGGATCGCCGGCAACGAAGAAGCAGGCGTCACCGTCATCGAGGCCGAGCTGGGTACGGATCGCGTCGGTGCGCTCCTCGCCGATGTTCTTTGCAAGCGGGCCGGCGCCCTCGAGCTTGTCACCTTCCTTGCGCCAGAAGATGTAGCCGAGGCCAGGCTGACCGGTCGACTGCGCCCAGGCATTCATGCGATCGCAGAACGCTCTGGAACCGCCGGTCTTGGCCGGAATAGCCCAGATCTCGACCTTCGGGTTGGAGGCGATCATGCCTGCGAAAACCTTGAAGCCGGAGCCGGCGAAATGTTCGGTGACCGCTTCCATGACGATGGGGTTGCGCAGGTCCGGCTTGTCCGAACCATATTTACGGATCGCCTCGTCGTAGGGGATGCGCGGCCATTCCTTGGTGACCGGCTTGCCTTCGGCGAACTCTTCGAAAATGCCGGTCATCAGCGGACCCATCGTGTCCCAGACGTCTTCCTGGGTGACGAAGCTCATTTCGAGGTCGAGCTGGTAGAATTCGCCCGGCAGGCGATCGGCACGCGGGTCTTCGTCGCGGAAGCAGGGCGCGATCTGGAAGTAGCGGTCGAAGCCTGCAACCATCAGCAGCTGCTTGTACTGCTGCGGCGCCTGCGGCAGCGCATAGAAGGTGCCGGGATGAATGCGCGACGGCACGAGGAAGTCGCGTGCGCCTTCCGGCGAGGAGGCCGTCAGGATCGGCGTCGTATATTCGGTGAAGCCGACATTGCCCATTTCGCGGCGCATGGCCGAGATCACCTGGGTGCGCCTGACGATGTTCTTGTGCAGCGTTTCGCGGCGAAGATCGAGGAAGCGATACTTCAAGCGGACGTCTTCCGGATAATCCGGCTCGCCGAAGACCGGCAGCGGCAGTTCCTTGGCGGCGGAGAGAACTTCGATCTCCTGCGCGTAGAGCTCGATCTCGCCTGTTGCCATGGCCTTGTTGACGGTGTCTTCGGTGCGGGCCTTGACGAGGCCGTCGATGCGGATGACCCACTCGCCACGCACGGTTTCCGCCATCTTGAAGGCCGGGCTGTCGGGATCGGCAACGACCTGGGTGATGCCGTAATGGTCGCGAAGGTCGATGAAGAGAACGCCGCCATGGTCGCGAACGCGGTGAACCCAGCCGGAAATACGGACGGTCGAGCCGACATCCGTCTTGCGGAGGGCGGCGCATGTGTGGCTGCGGTAGCGATGCATGATCTCAAATCCTGGCATGTGGCTTAAGACGGCACAAGGGTTCCACGACCCTCAAGCGCCGACAAGAAAATCGGGCGGAAAAGCGCATGGACGCTCCGATTTGTCAAGGCTTGGCGCACGCGGCCGGGCGTTTGGCACGCGTTTATGGCGAGGCTGCGACCGGTATGCTGCGGCAGTTTGGCCGCGTTTCCTGTATTGATGAAGATGTCGGTCAACTTTACAAGGATCGGCATTCTCATCGTGGAGCCTCCGCATGCCTCTCCTTAGCCGCCGCAACCTTCTCAAGGCATCCGCTGTCGCGGGTGCTTATGGCGTCGGCATCGGCATTGCCGGTAAATTCGGGCTTGCCGAGGCAGCTCCCGAGCCGCAGCTGCTGACGGCAGTGAAGACCGAAGCCATGCTGACCGAGGCGGGACCGACCAGGGATATCATGAGCTGGGGTCATGACGGCATGCCGCCGGTTCTGAGGATTACAAAGGGGCGACCCTATGCGGCGCGGCTGAAAAACGGGCTCGACGAACCGACGACGATCCACTGGCACGGGCTTCGCATCGATAACCGCATGGACGGCGTGCCGTTCATGACGCAGCCCTACATCTATACCGGCGACAGCTTCGATTATGCCTTCACGCCGCCCGATGCCGGCACCTTCTGGTATCATCCGCATTGCAACACGCTGACACAGATGGGGCACGGCATGACCGGCATCATCGTCGTCGAGGACCCAGCCGATCCGAAGTTCGATACCGAGGTGGTGCTGAACCTGCGTGACTGGCGGCTCGGCGGCGACGGGCAATTCATCGCTCCCTTCCGGCCACGCGATGCTGCCAAGACCGGCACCTACGGCACGGTGCGCACCGCCAACTGGCACCAGGAACCGCGATATGACGCGCCGGCCGGCGGGCTGGTGCGGCTGCGCATTGCCGTGACCGACGTGACGCGGATCTTCTCGCTGAAGATGGAAGGCGCCGATGCGACCGTGATTGCGATCGACGGCAATCCGGTGCCGACGCGTTTTTCCCTCGACCTCCTGCAGATCGGACCGGGTCAACGGCTCGATCTTGCCGTGCGCATGCCGGATGGTGAAGGTGCGGTCGCAACGCTCGAGGATATCCGCGGCACGACGCCGAAGACGATCGCCAGCCTGCGCGCGGTCGGATCATCGCTGAAGCGCGATATCGGCGATCTCGGGCCGCTTGTCGAGAATCCCGTCCCGAAGGCCGATCTAACCGCTGCCGAGCAGATCCCGTTGATACTGAGCGCCACCGCCGAGAATGCCGCGGTCGAAAGCATCTGCGGCACGCTGGGCTACAGTTTCTGGGCAATCAACAAGGTGCCGTGGCCAGGCGATACGCCCGATCCGACGGCGCCGCTTGCGGAATTGAAGCTCGGCAAGAGCTATGTCTTCAATCTGGAGAATACTACGCCGCATGCCCATCCGATTCATCTGCACGGGATGAGCTTCACGGTGGTCTCCTCCTCGACGCGCGAGGTGATGCCGCTGGTGTCCGATACCTATCTCATTCAGCCGGACGAGAAGGTGCAGCTTGCCTTCGTCGCCGACAATCCCGGCGACTGGCTGCTGCATTGCCATATCATCGAGCATCAGAAGACGGGGATGACGAGCTATCTCAGGGTAAGCTGAGACAGCCCGCGCTTTCGCCGCGATTGCAGCTTTGCTTCGCGCCGGCGTTGGCGCCATGCCTCAGTTTAGACGTGATTCTTCGCCAGCAATGCTCGAAGCGTATGCTGTTGTATTGACATATCGAACCGAAAGGAGAAGGAAGGTTTACCGACCTTTTCCTTGCGAATGAAATGATATGATCGAAACCACCGCCGATTTGGCGGCCGCCTGCAAAGAGCTGGCCAAGTCCGACTTCATCACCATCGACACCGAATTCCTGCGCGAAACGACCTTCTGGCCGGAGCTCTGCCTGATCCAGATGGCAAGCCCGACGACGGAAGTTCTCGTCGATCCGCTGGCCAAGGGCATCGATCTCGCCCCCTTCTTCGAGCTGATGGCCGATCCGAAGGTGCTGAAGGTCTTTCACGCGGCGCGCCAGGACATCGAAATCATCTTCAATCGCGGCAATCTCATTCCGCATCCGATCTTCGACACGCAGGTCGCCGCCATGGTCTGCGGCTTCGGCGACAGCGTCTCCTATGACCAGTTGGTCAGCCGCATCAAGAACGTCC
Source organism: Rhizobium sp. P1_B8 (assembly GCF_056406515.1). NCBI lineage: Bacteria > Pseudomonadati > Pseudomonadota > Alphaproteobacteria > Hyphomicrobiales > Rhizobiaceae > Rhizobium > Rhizobium sp. P1_B8. The sequence continues at coordinate 163,505 of NZ_JBFTZZ010000009.1, forward strand.
ATATCGACAAGTCGTCACGCTTCACCGACTGGAGCCGCCGGCCGCTCTCGGACAAACAGCTGGATTATGCGCTGGCTGACGTCACCCACCTGCGCGACGTCTACCTGTCGCTGAAGGCGGAACTCGATCGCGAGGGCCGCACCTCCTGGCTCTCCGAGGAAATGGACATTCTCGAGTCGCGCGAAACCTACGACATGCATCCCGACGATGCTTGGCAGCGGCTGAAGATGCGTCTGCGCAAGCCGCAGGAGCTGGCGATCCTGAAATATGTCGCCGCCTGGCGCGAACGCGAGGCGAGGGCCCGCAACGTGCCGCGTTCGCGGGTGCTGAAGGATGATGCGATCTACGAGATCGCCCAGCAGCAGCCGAAGGATACCGAGGCGCTCGGCCGTCTGCGCACCATTCCGAAGGGTTGGGAGCGCTCGACTTCCGGCGCAGCGGTCATCGAGGCCGTCAACACGGCGCTTGCTCTTCCGAAGGCCGATATGCCGCATGTGCCACGCCAGGCGCAGGCGCCCGAAGGGGCCGCTGCTGCCGTCGAATTGTTGAAGGTGCTGCTGAAGCTGATTTCGGAAAAACACGGCGTGGCGCCGAAGGTGATCGCCAACAGCGAGGATCTCGACAGGATCGCCGCCGAGGGCGAGAAGGCCGAAGTTGCTGCCCTGCACGGCTGGCGGCGCGATCTTTTCGGAGAGCCGGCACTGCAGCTGATCCAGGGCGCAATCGCCTTGCGTTTCGTCGACCGGAAGGTCGAAACCGTCAGCCTCTGAGACGGCTGTATATCAAAGCTTAGCCGTTCGCGGCTAAGCCATTGCCTTGTTTTAGGCTACTACCTTATCTCTCTAGTATTGGGGCTTGATAAATCCCCAGGCAGCAGGCTCGAGGTAATCACGAGGTGGTTGCATTTCATCCATGCTCACAGGCCGGCGCGTTAACGCCACTATTTTGAATATCTCGCCGTCACCCCAGCCGGACCAGTGTTCATCGATCAGCGGTATACCGTCCGAAGTCAGACACTGCATCAGACCTGCATCAGCGGAATCTGGTGTCCGGTTATACCATGCGCAGTCTTCGCCGAGCAGCCGATCCTGTTTTCTCATGTCGACCATCCCAGACACCCTGTCGAATCTCTTGGAGAACGGCCCGGGATTCGAGGAGGAGCGGATAGCTTCGAACCTGCGCTCACCCTTGGATGCGGAATATTGGAGCCCTTGGTCTTCGAGTTCGTTCCAGACGGTGATCAGGATTGATCCATCCTCGCCGTCACGCTGTCGGAGCCACCAGGGATAATGACGCAACAGCCTCTCTTCGGATCTGTGGCTGACCAGCTTCGCCTCAAAGTCTCCAGCATTTGGAGTGTAATCGTCATAGCTTGGCAATGGTTTGAGCCAGGTACCGGCTTCAAAAAGCTGCATAGGTGGTCGTACCGCCGCCCCCGGCACAGGCCCGCGCTGCAGTTCAACCAACCGCGTCTCGGACATCACCTCTCGAGTGGAGAAAAGTACTTTCGTCGCGACCTCTATTCCGTCGCCGGTCAGGCAAGTTAACCAAACAGGCCCGGACCCGTCCTCATTCATTTTCCGAACAATCTCCCGCCAACGACACTGCTCACCGCCGATGGCCTCGACATCATCGGTTTCCTTGACCTCCGTGATGCCGTTATGGTCCTGAGACGGTTCGACCTGCCTGACCTCGATTGACGAGATCTCACCATTCTTCCTGGTTGCCCTCAGAACAACGTTCTTGAAGAAGTGTCCGTAATAAATGTTCGTTTCTTCGCGTCTGTCCTCTTCAACATGCGTCCAGCCGTTGTGATGTTGGACGACCCGTTGGCGGCCCCCTTTGTCATTATAGGTATCACGCACGATCATCTTTGCGGAATAATCGGGCACATCAGGACTGGTGAAAAACGGAACCCCGCTCGCATTTGCGGAGCCAGCCGCGATCGTGATCACTGAGAAAACTATCAATCTGTACATGATACTCCTGTGCAGGAAGGCGCCCACAACTATTGATAGCAATAAGGCGGAGGCCTGAGATTGACAAGGTGTTGCAGAGGCAATCACGTGGCCCAACAAAGTCGGCGAATTGGCTTCGGAACAAGCGCCGCCGCCTCTAAAAGACGCGCGGCGCTGTAGATTCGAATTCGCTTGACGCTTTTTTCCGGCCTGAAACAATGGCCGGCGGAAACATCATGACGAAGAGGCGGCATGCGGGAAATATCTCCGACGCAGAATTGGATCCTGATCGCGATCGTCCTTGCGGCCAGCGGCGTCATCTATGATCTGATGTTCTACTCCAATCAGACGCCCGTTATCGGGGCGATCTTCGCGCTCTTCATTGGAATGCCGATCCTGGCCTTCGAGCGCAAAGTGCTGCTGCGCACGCTCTACCGGCGCATCCAGAAGCTGCCGACTTTCGCCTTCATCATTACCGAGCTGGTGATCTACGAGATCCTGATGAGCATCGGCTTTGCCTGCGCCGGCCTGCTGCTCTGGTCGTTCGCCATGCTGAAGCCGGCATCGCTCCTCGATCTCGTCATCATGCCGTTCGAGGTCTTCCTCTATGCGTTGGCGGTCTGCGCGCTGCTGATCTTCGTCTTGCGCGTGCGAGAGCTGCTCGGCCGCGAGGTTTTCCTCAGCATGCTCATTAGCCGCTACCGCAACCCGGTTAGGGAAGAGCGTGTCTTCCTGTTCATCGATCTCGTCGATTCGACGGCCTTTGCCGAAAAGCACGGCGACCTCCGGGCGCAGCAGCTGCTGAGCTCGCTGTTTGCGACTTTCGCCGAACCGGTCAGGCGCCACAAGGGCATGATCAACGACTATGTCGGCGATGCGGCGATCATCACTTGGCCGCTTGCCCGCGGCGTCAAAAATGCGCGCTGCGTGCGCTGCATCTTCGATATCCTCGGCGATATCGAAGCCAATGCCGCCGGCTGGCGGAAAAGCTATGGGCAGGTGCCGAAGCTCCGCGCCGCCCTTCATGGAGGCGAAATCATCACCGCCGAAATCGGCGTCGACCATCACAAGATCAGCTATTTCGGCGACACGGTGAACACCACTGCCCGGCTGGAGACGCTCTGCCGCAGCCTGAACCGGCCGGTGCTGATCTCCACTGAGCTTGCCCGGCGCATGAACTTTCCCGACGACGTCAGCTGCGAGGATCTCGGCACTCACGCCGTGAAGGGGCGCGGCCAGGCGCTCGGCGTGATGGCGCTTTCCTCGCGCGCAGTCACCGTGTTGAACACGCCGGCGGTCATTCTGCACGGCTGAGCAAGGGCTCTGCCGCATCGGCCCGAAAATCGGAATCGATTTTCGGAAAGCACGATGCGAGAATTGAAAGTGTTGCAGCGTCCTTTGCGCGTCAGAGGAGACGCGCTGCGCTGTAAGTACGTCACCAAAGCTTCACCCAACCGTCAATTCGCTGACATTAAAGCCCTGCTAAGCGGAAGGCCTTTGCAATCCGTTCCACGGGGATATTATGAAGAACGTCCTTTTTGCTTCCGTATCGCTTTTCATCCTGGTCGCCGGCTCCGCTTCGGCCGACCAGCAGCAGTTCCCGGCCAAGCTCGCCGGCCAGGCGATCCTGCCTGCCAACACCATGGTTCTGGCACCGGCCGATGCCCCCGAATTCCTCAAGCATGCCGGCAAGTTTACGACGCCTGACCGCAAGCGCACCGAAGCGCTCGGCACCGTTCCCGGTAAGGACGGCGCCCGTGTCACCGATCTGAAGCTTCCCTTCGACGGCCAGCCGATCCAGGGATTCTCCGGCGTCAAGACGATGACCGACGGCACGTTCTGGACGCTCTCCGACAACGGCTTCGGCGCGAAGTCCAACTCGTCGGACTCCATGCTTTTCCTGCACCAGATGAAGTTTGACTGGGCCGGCAACAAGGCTGAGGTCGTCAAGAACCTCTTCCTCTCCGACCCCAACAAGATTGCTCCGTTCCCGATCGTGCTTGAAGGTACTGACACGCGCTATCTCACCGGTGCCGACTTCGACATCGAATCGATCCAGCCGGTTGCCGACGGCTTCTGGCTCGGCGACGAATTCGGTCCCTACATCCTGAAGTTCGACACCGCTGGCCGCCTCACCGACGTCATTCCGACGACGCTCGACGGCAAGCCGGTGCTTTCGCCCGACAATCCGCTTCTCTCGGTTCCATCAAACCCGGCCGCCAAGATGCCGGTCTTCAACCTGAAGCGCTCCGGCGGCTTCGAAGGCCTCGCTATGTCGAAGGACGGCGCCAAGCTCTACGGCCTGCTCGAAGGGGCCATCTACAAGGATGACGGCACTGTGGAAACCATCGATGGCCACACCGCCATCCGCGTCATCGAATTCGATGTCGCCTCCAAGAAGTGGACCGGCCGCAGCTGGCTTTATCCGTTCGAAGACAAGGGGGTATCGATCGGCGACTTCAACATGCTCGACGACACCACCGCTCTCGTCATCGAGCGCGATAACGGCGCCGGCACGACGGACAAGGCCTGCGCCGATCCGAAGCAGCCGAAGCCGGATTGTTTCGAAGCTCCGGCCGTGCTGAAGCGCGTCTACAAGATCGAGTACAACGATGCCAATGTCGGCAAGGCGGTCCGCAAGATCGGCTATATCGACCTCCTGAACATCCAGGACCCCGACAACAAGAAGAAGGCCGGCAGCAAGGACGGCGTCTACGACATGCCATTCGTGACGATCGAAAACGTCGACCGCGTCGACGCCACGCACATCATCATCGGCAACGACAACAACCTGCCCTTCTCGGCCGGCCGCGCCGTCGACAAGGCTGACAATAACGAGTTCAGCCTGCTCGAAGTCGGCGAGTTCCTGAACGCGAAGTAATTCGGCGTTCTGGTGTGAAATGCAGAGGGTGGCGCGAAGGCGCCGCCCTTTTTGTTCTTGGCTGCTTAGGTTGCGTTCCTGACGACGTGCCGTGGCACAGACCTATTCAAACCGAAACGCCAACCGCTTGTTTGTCAGCCTCGACAGCTGCTGCAGGCGGCCGTCAAGGCGCTCGCCGGCGAAATCGCGATATTCGGGAGGCACGACGAATTCGAGGTCGAGGTCCGGGCTCGACGATTTGCGGAAGGTCAGGTTCTTGACGATGCCGGGCATCGAGGCAGAGAAGAGGTAGACGACGCGCAGCATGCCGCCGAGCAGCTTGGCGCGCTCGATGAGCTGGGGCGTGGCAATCTGCGCCAGCGGACCGGTGGCGCCGTCGTCATGCAGGCCTTCGAAACGGTAATAGTTGGAAAGCGCGATAAAGGCGCGGCCGGGATGACTGATGCCGACGAAGGAAGAGTGGGCGATGACGTTCAGCGCCTGCAGGCCGCGATAGTCAGGATGGGCGCGCCAGCTGATATCGGCAAGCAGACAGGCGGCCTGGCGGTAGCGGCTTTCCTCTTCAGTTTCCTGGATGCCGAAAAGGGGCATCATGCGGCCGGTCCATTCCGCCAACTCGCGGGCATGCTCCGGCGAACGGGCACGCAGAATTGCCAGTTCTCCGGCGGCGGCAAGCAGCGGATCGGCGCGGCGCTCGGCCTCCGACAGCAGCGAATAGAGATATCCCTCGCGCACACCCTGCGCCGAGAAGGAAATCAGCGACGGCTTCATTGCACTCAGCACTTCCTTCATGGCGACGGCGCCGAAAGGCAGCAGCGAACGGCGGTGCTTGGAAACGGCCTGCAGTGCTGGCTCCCTGGAGTCGCGCGCGGTCACCACCTGGTCGAGGAACTGCATCATTCCTTCGAACGACACCTCATAGCCCTGCATCATGTGCAGCGGATAGTGGGTGATTTCCATGTGCAGCTTGGCGATGTTTCGCCAGGTGCCGCCGACGGCGTAGAAGGTGCGCCCCTCGCCTTTCGACAGCAGCTTTGCCGTCTTCAACTGCTTGCGGGCAAAGGTCTGGGCCTTGGAGAGCGATCCGCCAGCATATTCCGACAGGCGCAGGCCGCCGAGCGGCAACGTGATGCCCTTGCCGAACTCCTTGCCCTTGATATCGATCAGTTCCAGCGAGCCGCCACCGAGGTCGCCCGCAATGCCGTCAGGATTGTAGAAACCGCTGATGATGCCGAGCGAGGCGAATTTCGCCTCCTCCTCACCCGAGAGTACGCGGACCTTGCGCTTAAGGATGGTTTCTGCCTGATGGATGAAATCGGGACCGTTGCTCGCCTCGCGCGCGGCCGCCGTCGCCAGCACATACATGGTGGCAGCGCGCGCCTGGTCGGACAGAGCCTTGAAACGGTGCAGCGCCGCCAGAGCCCGCGCGACGCTGTCTTCATCCATCTTGCCGGTAAGGGCGACGCCCTTGCCGAGGCCGCAGAGGACCTTTTCGTTGAACAGGACGGTTGGCGAACGGGACATGCCTTCGTAGACGACAAGACGAATCGAATTCGATCCAATATCGACGACGGAGACCGGGGCGATCCCCGGAAGGCGCCCCTGGGCTTCAGATTCAACCATTTAGGTCCAGTTTTACTTGTTGTTACGGCCTTCGAGCAGGCCGGCGATCAGCTTCGGCGCACTGGACTTCAGAGCTTCACCACGGCCCGACAGGCTCGGATTGGTCATGAAATACTGCTGCGCATTGAACGGTTCTTCGCCCCTGCGCACTTCCATGCGTCGCGACGTACCGTCGGGCAATATCTCGTAGCTTTGTTGATTGTCAATCACGTTGCCGAGCATAATCTGTGACAAGACCTGCTCGTGAACGGTCGGATTCGTCAGCGGAACCATGGTTTCGACACGGCGATCGAGGTTTCTCGGCATCATGTCGGCCGAGCCGATGTAAACCAGCGCCTTGTCGGACGGCAGGCCGTGGCCATTGCCGAAGCAGAAGATGCGGCTGTGCTCGAGGAAGCGGCCGACGATCGACTTGACGCGGATCTTTTCCGAAAGGCCGGGCACCTGCGGACGCAGGCAGCAGATGCCGCGCACGACGAGGTCGATCTCGACGCCGGCATGGCTGGCGCGATAGAGCGCGTCGATGATGTCGGGGTCGACAAGCGAATTCATCTTCATCCAGATCGCGGCCGGCGCGCCGTTCCTGGCATGCTGAATCTCTTCCTCGATGTGGCGCAGGATGCGCGGGCGCATCGTATAGGGCGAGATCGCGAGCTGCATGCCCTGCTCCGGTTCGCCGTAGCCGGTAATGAAGTTGAAGATGTTCGCCATGTCGTGGGCGATGACGGGATTGCAGGTGAAATAGGACAGGTCTGTATAGATCTTCGCGGTGATCGGGTGGTAGTTGCCCGTTCCGAGGTGGCAATAGGTTCGCAGCTTGCCTTCCTCGCGCCGAACGACCATCGACATCTTGGCGTGGGTCTTGAGCTCGATGAAGCCAAAGACGACCTGCACGCCGGCGCGCTCGAGATCGCGGGCCCAGCGGATGTTCGCCTCTTCGTCGAAGCGGGCCTTGAGCTCGACCAGCGCCGTCACCGACTTGCCGGCTTCGGCGGCGTCGATCAGCGCGCGGACGATCGGGCTGTCGTTGGAGGTGCGGTAAAGCGTCTGCTTTATCGCCAGGACGTCAGGATCGCGCGCAGCCTGGAGAAGAAACTGGACCACGACGTCGAAAGATTCGTAGGGGTGATGGACGACCATGTCCTTTTCGCGGATGGCGGCGAAGCAGTCGCCGGCATGTTCGCGGACGCGCTCGGGAAATCGCGCATTGTAGGGGGCAAACCTGAGATCTTCGCGCGGCGCCTTGGTGATCTCGGACAGGGTGTTCAACGCCAGAAGGCCCGGCAGAACGGCGACGCGATTATCAGGGATATTGAGCGCCTGAACGACGAACTGACGCAGCGAGGCCGGCATTTCCGAGTCGGTCTCGATGCGGATGACCTTACCGCGGCGGCGGCGTTTCAGCGCCGTTTCGAAGAAGCGGACGAGATCCTCGGCCTCTTCCTCGACTTCGATATCGCTGTCGCGGATGACGCGGAACGTACCGGAGCCCTGCACCTCGTAACCCGGATAAAGCCGGTGGATGAAGATGTTGGCGACATCTTCCAGCGTGATGTAGCGGATCGTGTTTCCATCATCCGGCAGACGGACGAAGCGGTCGAGCGCCACCGGCAGGCGCAGCAGCGCCGTCATCGGCTCGCGGCCATTCTTGCTAACGAGCTGCAGACCGATCGAGAAGCCGAGATTCGGAATGAAGGGGAACGGGTGGGCAGGATCGATCGACAACGGCGTCAGGACCGGGAAGATCGCCTGTTCGAATTCGGCGGCCAGCCACTGGCGGTCGGCATCGCTCAAGGCGCCGGGGCGCACGATCAGGATGTCTTCCTTGGCGAGATATTGTTGCAGGACGGCCAGCGAGGCCTGCTGCTCCATCTGCAGATGGTCGATCTCCTGCAGGATCGAATCGAGCTGCTCGGCCGGCGTCTTGCCGTCGGGGCTGCGGATGGCGATGTTCTGGCGTACCTGGCCCTCGAGGCCGGCGACACGCACCATGAAGAATTCATCGAGGTTGGCGGCCGAGATCGACAGGAAGCGGACACGCTCGAGCAGCGGATGCTCGGTATTCAAAGTTTCTTCCAGGACGCGGCGGTTGAATTGCAGCCAGGAGAATTCTCGGTTGATGAAGCGCTCGGGGCTCTTGAGTAGCTCTTCCAGCGGGGGGGTGTTGTCGTTGATTTCCGGAGTGAGTTCCTGATGTTCTGCGACTGCGCTATCCATGGTCCGCTTACCCCGTTTTCAATCGCCAAAGGCAATTATATCAGTTTGACGACGGAACTGTGACAGTCAATCGGCCGGTTCCGAATTTCCCAATTCATTCAATACTTCGGCAGCAAGAGACCGGGTGATTTTCGTGCCTCGCGACAGGGCCAGCCGGTCAAGCCTTTCGACGATCGTCTGGGCCGCGTTCAGCGACCGCTCCATCCGGTTCACGATATAGAGCACGAGTTTGTCATCTATATAAAGCTGCCGGTCGGCGAAGAGCTTGACGATCACCTGCGACAGCAGCGCCTCATCGGGTTCGCCGATCTCGACGACGGTTGCCGCTTTCAGGCGCGAGCGCAGATCGGGCAGCAAAACTGGCCACGACATCGGCCAGAGGCGGCTGGTGATCAACAGGCTGGTGCCGTTTTCGCGCACGCTGTTGATGACATGGAAAAGCGCGTTGTCGTCGAAGCCGAGGCGGTCGGCGTCCTCGAACAGCACCGGGCCGGCGGCGGCGGCAACCGCGGCGTCCGAGCCAAGCTCGGGATGGATGTCGACGGCGCCGCTCAATTCCCGCCAGATGCGGGCGAGATGTGATTTTCCCGAGCCGACGGGGCCGGCGAGCACGACAACCGGTGATGGCCATGCCGGCCAGGCATCGACGATCGAAACGGCGGCGGCAAGACGCTCCGAGATCAGGAGGTCGTCGCGCCCGCTTGCGGCATCGTGCGAAAAGACCAGCGGCAGCTGCTCTCCGGCTTTGCGCTTCGGATCAGCGTTCTTCACGTCATTCATTGGGAACTGATTTCGTCTTCCGGGCGCGGCCACTGAGCGACCCGCCAAAATAAAGATCACTCTGAAGGTAGCGTGAAAGCGCGAAACGAACAAGGACGCCGACGGCGGCGGCGGCCGGCACCGCGACCAGAAGCCCTACGAAACCGAAGAGCGCGCCGAAGGCAAAAAGCGCAAACATCAGCCAGACCGGATGCAGGCCGACGCTGGAGCCGACGAGCTTCGGCTGCAGAATGTTGCCTTCTAGGAACTGGCCACTGAAGAAGACGACGAGCACCAGGCCGATCCAGGGATAATCGGGCCAGAATTGCACAAGCGCCACGCCGATGGCGAGCACGAGGCCAACCATCGAGCCGACATAGGGAATGAAACTGATCATGCCGGCGAAGAGGCCGATCAGCAGGCCGAAATTCAGCCCGACGAGAGAAAGGCCGACGGCATAATAGATGCCGAGGATGAGGCAGAGCGAGCCCTGGCCGCGGATGAAACCGGCGATCGCCTGGTCGATCTCCTTGGCGATCTGGCGGACATCGCCGACATAATCGCGCGGGATCCACTGGTCGACCTTGGCAACCATACGGTCCCAATCGAGCAGGATATAGAAGGCGACGACGGGGGTGACCACGAGCAGCGATATGACGTCGACGATCGCCTTGCCGGAATTCCAGATCTGCGCGAAGAGCCCGGTGAGGAAGCCCATACCCTCCGACAGGATGCCGGAGAGATTGTCCTTGATCGTGCCCATCTGGTTCTCGACCCAGTCCGGCAGCAGCGAATTCTGCGCCTGCGTGATGAACTGCTGTAATTGGCTGATATAACTCGGCAGACGCTGAGCGAAATCGTTGAACTGGCTGATGAGCACCGGAATGAGGATCATCAGCGCCAGCGTGAAGACGATGACGAAGGCGACGAGAATGCCGATGGTCGCCATCATGCGGCTCAGACCCAGGCGTTCAAGCCGGTCAGCCACCGGATCAAGGAAATAGGCAATTGCCATGCCGGCGATGAAGGGCAGCAGGATCGAGCTGAAGACATAGAGAAAGACGATGAAGAAGACGAGCACTACCAGCCAGAAGAAAATCTGACGCTTGAGACTGTTGCCGCTGACATGCTGTGGCATCGCTTCCCCGCTGATCACTCGCCGCCGCCAAACGCCGTATCCGAACCGGAGCGGCCATTCAGCACATAGGATGCAGGCGCAAAGATGGTCAACCCTGTCGTGCCAAATCCCCGAAAGGCTGGAGGAAGACGCGGGAAATTGGGGGCTTTTGCCATGCAACGCTTGCATAAACGCCCCTGTCATGCAATTGCGACCGGCAGATGACGCGGCACGTTTGCCGCCTGAAATAGCCATCGGAGACCAGCATGAGCCAGTCTGGGAAAAACGGCCTGACATATAGCGATGCGGGCGTCGATATCGATGCCGGAAACCTCCTCGTCGAGAAGATCAAGCCGGCGGTGCGCTCGACGCGCCGTCCCGGCGCCGACGGCGAGATCGGCGGCTTCGGCGGACTTTTCGATCTCAAGGCTGCAGGCTTTACCGATCCGGTTCTCGTCGCCGCCAATGACGGCGTCGGCACCAAGCTGAAGATCGCGATCGATGCCGACTATCACGACACCGTCGGCATCGACCTCGTTGCCATGTGCGTCAACGATCTCGTGGTGCAGGGCGCCGAGCCGCTGTTCTTCCTCGATTATTTCGCGACCGGCAAGCTCGACCCCGACCAGGGCGCGGCCATCGTCGGCGGCATTGCCGCCGGCTGCCGCGAGGCCGGCTGCGCGCTGATCGGCGGCGAAACGGCCGAGATGCCCGGTATGTATTCCTCCGGCGACTACGACCTCGCCGGCTTTGCCGTCGGTGCTGCCGAACGCGGCAAGCTCCTGCCATCAGGCGATATTGCCGAGGGCGATGTCATCCTCGGCCTTGCCTCCTCCGGCGTCCATTCCAACGGCTTTTCGCTGGTGCGCAAGATCGTCGAACTGTCCGGCCTCGACTGGAGCGCAGCCGCACCGTTTGCCGAAGGCCGGCTGCTCGGCGAAGCCCTGCTCGAGCCGACCCGCATCTATGTGAAGCCGCTTCTGAAGGCGATCCGCGAGACCGGCGCCATCAAGGCGCTGGCGCACATCACCGGCGGCGGCTTCCCGGAAAATATTCCGCGCGTCCTGCCGAAGCACTTGGCGGCCGAGATCGATCTTGACGCGGTCAAGGTTCCGCCGGTGTTTTCGTGGCTCGCCAAGACGGGCGGCGTCGAATCCAGAGAAATGCTGCGCACCTTCAACTGCGGCGTCGGCATGATCGCCGTCGTCGCCGGTGAGAATGTCGCGGCGGTTTCCGCGGCACTCGAAACCGAGGGCGAGACAGTTGTCACGCTCGGCCGCATGATCGCCCGCGACGAAGGCGCTGCCGGCACGGTCTACAAGGGTACGCTTGCCATATGAGCTCGCCGCGCAAACGCGCCGTCGTCTTCATATCAGGCAGCGGCTCCAACATGATGGCGCTGGTTGCGGCGGCGAAGGCAGCCGACTACCCGGCCGAGATCGTCGGGGTGATCTCCGACAAGGCGGATGCCGGCGGGCTTGCCAAGGCTGATGCCGAAGGCATTTCCACCTTCGCTTTTCCCCGCAAGGACTACGCCAGCAAGGATGCGCATGAGGCGGCGATCTTTTCGGCGCTCGACGAGCTTAAACCCGATATTCTCTGCCTGGCAGGCTACATGCGGCTGCTGACGGCGACATTCATCCAGCGTTACCAAGGCCGGATGCTCAACATCCACCCTTCCCTGCTGCCGCTATTTCCGGGCCTGCATACGCATCAGCGGGCGATCGACGCCGGCATGCGGATCGCCGGCTGCACGGTGCATTTCGTCACCGAAGGCATGGATGAGGGGCCGGTGATCGGCCAGGCGGCTGTGCCGGTTCTCTTGGGCGATACGGCCGAAAGCCTTGCCGCGCGTGTGCTCACCATCGAACACCAGATCTATCCGCAGGCCTTGCGGCTGTTTGCCGAAGGTCGAGTGGCGATGGAAGGCGGCAAAGCCGTCGGCGCGGAGGCCGCGACCGCCGCACCCAAGGCTCAACTGATTTCGCTCATCGGCGACCGCGCTTAAGCCGCCAAAGCCCTTAACGGATGCAGCGTGCCGTCGCTGTAGACGAAGCGGCCGGCGCGGAAGGTGGCGCGGATGCGATTGATATCGCCCGGCTCGACCACGACGAGATCGGCGCGCCAGCCGACGGCGATCTCGCCGCGATCCGACAGGCCGGCGGAACGGGCCGCATTGCCAGTCGCCATGGCAACGGCTGCCGGCAGGCCGCCTTCCACCATGTCGGCAAGCTTGAAGATGCCGGGCACGAAGGCAGCCGGATGATAATCGGCGGCGATGACGCTGAGCAGTCCAGCCTTGGCGGCATCGAGCGCGCTGAGATTGCCCGACATAGACTGGCCGCGCAGCGCGTTCGGCGCACCCATCAGCGTCCAGAGACCGCGGCGGCGCGCCTCCTCCGCCGCAGGTGCGGTGACCGGAAACTCGCTAATGGTGACGCCGAGATCATGCATCTCGGCGACTTTTTCGACGCTGTCATCGTCATGCGAGGCAAGCGACAGCTTGTGCTTCAGCGACAGCGCGACGATTTCCCTCAGCTTGGCCTCGATGTCCGGATTGTTGCGCATGGCGATGCGCTTGGCGACGATCTCCGCCGCCATTTCCTCGGAGACGGCGCGGCGCTCGGAAATGCTGAGGATGTAGCTCTGCAGGTTGTTATACTGGCCCTGGCCCGGCGTGTGGTCGGTTAGGGAAACCATGTCGATCTGATCGGCATTCAGGAGGCGCTCGAGTGCTGGGGCTGCGCCGACGTTGGTGATTTCGTAGCGGGCATGGACGCGGTGGTCGATCAGCAGATCATCGCGCAGGCGGTTGATGCCCTCGATCACTGCGGAGGTGGTCTCCAGCGAGCGGACGTGGCCGTAGACGCTCTCGGTCGCAAAGGAGACGGCGGCGAACGCCGTCGTGACACCGGCGGCGGCAAGCTTCTTGTCGAGTTCGTGGATGCCGAAATCGATCGGCATCGTCGCGTTCGGCCGCGGTGCAATCTCGCGCTCGATCATGTCGCCGTGCAGATCGACGAATCCGGGGATCAGCAGCCGCCCGCCGCCATCGATGGCAGCACCGGCGACCGGCTCCGGCCTGATCTCGGCGATGGCGCCATCCTCAACACGCACGGAACCTTCACTCACCACCTCGTTTGGGAGAACGAGGGTGAAATTGCTGAGCCACATGGGCTTTCTCCTGACCGCATCCGATGATTGACAAACCGCAGCGGATAGAACCGCTTCGTGACAGTCGTATGAAATTTCCAACGTTGTCACCTTAAAGCTGAAACTTGCGCTTTGGAATTGGTTGGATGCGCTCGCCCCTCGGATTCACGGCCATAGATCCAGCCGGCGCCTGTCCAGGAGCCAACGCCCCTGGTTACCGCGTTGACTAGTTATAAAATAACTAGTAATACTATGACTATGAAAACGATCAAACGCTCTCCAATCGCGCTCGCCGTCCTTGCAATGCTCATGGAAGAACCGCTGCATCCGTACCGAATGCAGCGACTCATCAAGGAGCGCGGCAAGGACGAGGTGATCAATGTCACGCAGAGGGCGAGCCTTTATCAAACAATCCAGCGGCTCGAACGCGAGGGTTTGATCACCCCGCAGAAAACAGTTCGGGATGACAAGCGTCCCGAGCGGACCGTGTACGAGATAACCGAGAAGGGCCGCGAGATCGCGCTGGAATGGATGCGGGCGATATTGTCGACCTTAACGCGGGAATATCCGGAATTCCCCGCAGCCATGTCATTTCTTCCTCTGCTTACGCCTGATGATGTGGCGAGCCAGCTTGAGCTCAGAGCAAAAGCCATCGAGTCAGAACTTCGCCGGATAGACGAAGTCCTGCAGGAAGCGCAGGCCGTTCCAAGGCTCTTCCTTCTCGAGATGGAATATCTCCGAGTGCTTCACGCAACCGAATTGTCCTGGGTCAACAGCGTTGTCGGGGACCTCAGCGCCCAGCGCATTACCTGGACACAGGAGTGGCTGAGGCAGATCGCCGCCAAGTTCTCCATCGACCCCAAACTCGACCAGGATTAGCACCATGAAGGTTTTGATTATCGGCGCCGGGACTGGCGGTCTAGCACTCGCACATCTGCTTAAGCAGGCTGGGGTTTGCATAGCGGTGTATGAGCGCGACCTTGCGCCGAACACCAACAGCGGTGGTTATCGCGTTGGCATCAGCCCGGCTGGAAGCCGAGCGCTGAAAGCCTGTATCCCCGGTGAACTCTACGATCTCTATGTCGCCACCTGCGCCAGGTCGCCGCGCTATTTCAACATGCTCACTGAACAGCTGGGCGAAGTGCTGAGCTTCGATATCGATGATGCAGGCCCGAACGCTCTCGACGATGAAAGGAATGTTATTCGAAAGACGCTGAGGCGGGTTCTGCTCAGGGGACTTGAAGATGACGTCTTCTTCGGGAAAGCGCTTCAAGGTTACTCAAATAACGCCGACGGGTCGGTCACCGCCAGCTTTCAGGATGGAAGCCTCGCGACGGGAGATGTGCTGGTGGGCGCTGACGGCACGAACTCCGCGGTACGCAGGCAACGCTTGCCGGAAGCGCGTTTGGAAGACACCGGAATCGTATCGCTCGGGGGCAAAATTCCTATGACGGTCGAGACGAAAGCTCTGCTGTCGGACAAAATGTTCAAAGGCATGTCGCTGATTATGGCACCGATGGGCTTCGGCGCAATCATTCACTCGCTCGAGTTCGTCGACAGCCGAAGCGACCCTAGTGTCGCTGCTCGTTGGCCGGATTTCGTCGAGGCACTCGACGAGGACAGCATCGGCTGGGGCATATGGGGCGCTCGGCAGAATTGCCCGCGGGATCCGGCCGGCCTGAGCGGCGAACAATTGAGAGAGCTGGGGCTGGAGCTCGCTCGGGACTGGCATCCGCATTTGCGTACTCTGATCCGCATGACGGAGCCGTCGACGATCCGCGATATCAAGGTGAGGACCTCGGTCCCGCTGACGCCTTGGACGAGTTCGAATGTCACTTTGCTCGGTGACGCCGTCCATACGATGACACCCGGACGAGGCGCGGGCGCCAATACAGCGCTTCGCGACGCCGCTCTGCTTGGACGCATGCTGGTCGAAGCGGACCAGGGACGAAAGCCGCTCGTCGAAGCCATACATGCCTACGAAGTCGAGATGCTTCGCTACAGTACCGAAGCAGTCCGAGAATCGAAAAAGCAGATGGATGCCGGCGATCTGGCCCATCGGCCGATTGTCGGCAGACTTCAGCTCGCTGTCATGCGCGGCGTGATGCGCATCATCAACGCGATGCCTGCACTCAAGCGGCGCGCCTTTCGGCAGATGATGCGAGTTCGCGGGGAAAACTAAGACGGTCGCGGATCATCTCGATCCGCCCGAGGCAACTTGACGAACCAGGCCTCCATCGCCCTGCCCGCTATCGAAGTTTGCCCCTGTTCAACAGTGCCCACTGTAGAAGCACGATCGTTTTGGCGTCGAAGATCTCGCCGGTTTCGATCATCGCCGCAGCCTCGTCGAGCGGGGTTTCGAGGACCTCGATATCCTCGTGTTCCTCGTCCAGACCGCCGCCTTCCGCCACGCGGTCGGCAGTGTCGATGAGGGCTGCGAAGAAGTGGACGACTTCGGTGATGGCACCCGGCGAGGTATAGGACTTGAACAGGAAGCGCGCATCGCGCAGGCGATAGCCGGTCTCCTCCATCGCCTCGCGACGGATCGCCGCTTCGGGATGGTCATCGTCGAGAAGGCCGGCCGGCACCTCGATCATCCAGGCGGGATCGCCGTTGAGATGGACGGCAAGGCGGAACTGGCGGACGAGAACGACGAGGTCGCGCTTGGGATCATAAAGCAGGATGCAGGCAGCGGGCGTGCGGTGATAGATCTCCCGCTTCAGCCCTTGGGTTGCGCCCTTGCGGTCGATATAGTCGAGCAGATAGCTGCTCAGCCGCGTCCACCCATTCGACAGTGTTTCTTCGCTGACGATCTTCACCCGGGATTTCGGCTGCATCATGCTGGGTCCCTGCGAAGCCAGACCTTGTTGTCGTGCACGGCCGCCCCACCATAGGGCGCGACAGGGTCGGCGCCAGTCAAGACATTGATACCCTCGCCGTCGACATGCGCCTTGTTTGGCCAAAGCCCCTCGGCGATCAGCACGCCGGATTTCACCTCGGTGGTGACGCGGGCGTGAATGCGCAGATCGCCGCGGCTATTGCCGATGCGGACGAGATCGCCATGGGCGATACCGTTGGCTTCGGCGTCGGCTGGATTGACCATCACTTCAGGGCGGCCCTCCTTCTGGCGAGAGGTCTTGGTCTCGGAGAAGCTCGAATTCAGGAAGTTGCGCGCCGGCGACGTGGCGAGCCGGAAGGGATGCTCAGGATCGGCGACTTCGATGACATCGACCTGATCCGGGAAGGGCGGAAGTTCGGCATGTGGCCCGAGCGCGCCGATAGAAACCGGCGGCTTGTTGGGAGCCGGCTGATTGATCCAGTCCGGGCGGAAATGGAACTTGCCATCCGGATGGGCAAAGCCGTTCAGATAATGCGCCTCCTCGAAAACGGGCTGGCGATCGAACCATTTGTATTCGAGGAAATGGTCGTAATCCGGCAAGCCACTCGATTCGAGAATGCGGTCGACCATTTCGCGGGCAGTGAAGCCGAAGCCGGGGCGATCGGCGACACCGAGGCGTTTGGCCAGTTCCTCGATGACGAAGAGATTGGTGCGCACGGTTGGCGGCGGCTCGACCAGCTTCGGCCCCAGCAGGATATGGTTCTGGCCGCCGGCCCGGTAGATGTCATCGTGCTCGACGAACATCGTTGCCGGGATGACGATATCGGCGACCTCGGCCGTCTCGGTCATGAACTGCTCGTGGACGGCAACGAAAAGATCGTCGCGGGCAAAGCCGCGTCTGACGAGGCGCTGCTCGGGCGCGATGTTTGCGGGATTGGTGTTCTGGATCAGCATTGCCGTCACCGGGCCGCGATGGCGTAGCGCCACCGGATCGCCGGTCAGGACGCGGCCGATCTGCGACTGATCGAGCATGCGGATATCGGCATCCTTCATCGACCGGCCGGTCAGTTCGGCGCTGTTCATGCGGAAGATGTCGCTGTTCGAATGGAAGGCACCGCCGCCCTCATATTGCCAGGAGCCGAGAACGGTGGCGATCGAGGCAGCCGCATGCATGGCGACCGCGCCGTTGCGCTGGCGAGTGAAACCATAACCCAGGCGGAAGAAGGTTTTCTTCGTCGTGCCGACGAGGCTGGCAAAGGCTTCGATCTCCTCGACAGAAAGGCCGGTGATGGCAGCGGCCCATTGCGGCGTCTTGGTTTTCAGATGCGCCTCGAGACCGGCGGGATCATCGGCATATCTCGCCATGTATTCACAGTCGGCGTAACCGTCGCGGAAAGCGATGTGCATGACGGCGCAGGCGAGTGCGGCATCGGTGCCCGGTTTGACGATCAGCGCCATGTCGGCCTGCTTCATCGTCGGATTATCGTAGATGTCGATGACGACGATCTTCGCGCCGCGCTCCTTGCGCGACTTGATGGCGTGGGTCATCACGTTGACCTGCGTCGAGACCGCGTTGGTGCCCCAGATGACGACGCAATCGGTGCGGCCCATCTCGCGCGGATCGGGACCGCGCAGCGTGCCAGTCGCCATGGTGAAGCCGGTCCAGGCGGGGTTGGTACAGATCGAGGAGAAGAAGCCGGAGTAACGCTTGGCATGACGCAGGCGATCGATGGAATCGCGCTGCACCCAGCCCATGGTGCCGGCGTAGAAATAGGGCCAGATCGCCTCGCTGCCGTCCCTTGCCTCGGCCTTCACAAAGGCTTCGGCGATCTCATCCAGCGCATCGTCCCAGGAAATCTGCTGCCACTGCCCTGCCCCTTTGGCGCCGGCGCGGCGTAGAGGATGCATTAGGCGGTCGGGATGGTAGAGCCGCTCGGCGTAGCGGGCGACCTTGGCGCAGATGACGCCGGACGTGTAAGAATGGTCATTGGCGCCGCGCACACGGCCGATGCGGCCATCCTCCGATATATCGACCTCCAGCGCGCAGGTGGAGGGACAGTCATGCGGACAGGCGGTGTGGCCCACCCTTTTGTCCGGCTTGGATGATTTGGCGTGGATGGGGGTCGCAATGTTCATGGCATTTGTATATTCCAAGGCTTGCACGGCCAAAAGCCACAAAAATTCCCCATGACGCGAATTCATACGGACATCAGCAAAAATGAACTACCGCCACATCTATCACGCGGGCAACTTTGCCGATGTGCTGAAACATGCCGTGCTGACGCGGCTGATCCGCTACATGCAAAAGAAGGATGGCGGATTCCGCGTGCTCGACACGCATGCCGGCATCGGGCTCTACGACCTTTCCTCCGAAGAAGCGCAGAAAACCGGCGAATGGGTCGATGGCATCGGCAAGCTGATGGAGGCAGACCTCGGCCCTCAGGTTTCCGAACTGCTGGAGCCCTACCTCTCGGCAATCCGCGAACTCAATCCTGAGGGCGGCATCCGTTTCTATCCCGGATCGCCGAAACTTGCGCGCATGCTGTTCCGGCCGCAGGACCGGCTGTCGGCGATGGAACTGCATCCCGAGGACTACGTCAGGCTGCACCGGCTGTTCGAGGGCGATCACCATGCCCGCATCACCGAGCTCGACGGCTGGCTGGCGCTCGGCGCGCATCTGCCGCCGAAAGAGAAGCGCGGCATCGTGCTCGTCGATCCGCCCTTCGAGGAAGAGGACGAATATCAGCGCCTGGCCGAGGGGCTGGAAAAGGCCTATCGGCGCTTTCCCGGCGGCACCTATTGCCTGTGGTATCCGCTGAAGAAGGGCGCGCCGATCAAGGAATTCCACGAGACGCTGCAGGCCCTCGACATCCCGAAAATGCTCTGCGCCGAACTCACGGTTCGCAGCGACCGCGGCATTACGGGACTGACGGGCTCAGGCCTCGTCATCGTCAACCCACCTTTCACGCTGAAGGACGAGTTGCACCAATTGCTGCCCGCATTGAAGGACCATCTGGCGCAAGACCGTTTCGCCTCGCACCGTGCCTTCTGGCTGCGCGGAGAGAACAAGGCCGTCAAGGACGATTGACCGCTTAAGCTGCTTGCGGAATAGTCCGCGCCGCAGCTCCACAATCTCATCAGGTGTCCCCCATGAAGCTCCTTTGTTCGCCCGCCTCGCCCTATTCCAACAAGGTGCGGATGGCCGCGCATTTTCTGAGCCTGGAGTTGAACGCCATTCGGGTCGACACCAATACCGCACCGGCAATCCTGGTGGACAATAATCCGCTCGGCAAGATCCCGACGCTTCTGACCGATGACGAGGTCTCGATATACGACAGCGTGGCGATCATGCATTATTTCGACCGGCTGACGAAGGGCGGGCTCTACCCTTCCAAGAAGGGCAAGCGCACGGATGCGGAAATCCTCGAGGCGCTCTGCGACGGCATCTGCGATTGCCTGCTGGCGATCGTCTACGAGCGGCGCTTCCGCGACGAGGAAAAGGTTCACCAGCCGTGGATCGACCGGCAATGGAAGAAGGCGACGAGCGGTCTCGCTCATCTCAGCGCCAATCCGCCGAAGCTCGGCAAAAAGCTCAACGGCGGACATTTTGCACTGGCGGCCACGCTTGATTATCTCGAGTTGCGCTTCAAGGACCAGTGGGAAGCCGATCATGCGCCGCTGACTGACTGGCTGCGGCAGTTCGACAAGAAATTCCCTGCCCATAGCGAGCTCAAGTCCCAGGGCTGAGCGCTTCAGAACAATGAGCAGACAGCAAAAAGCCGGGCGACGTGCCCGGCTTCTTTATGTCAGTATGTTCAGTCGGCTTAGAACTTGACGCCGATACCGAGCTTGACGCTGTTCTCGTCGTAACCGCGCGAGAAGCTGCCGGAGTCGAGGTCGTAGTCCTTGCTCTGGTAGTCGGTGTAGCGATATTCCAGGCGCGTCGTGATGTTGTTGGTCACGAAGGCTTCGACGCCGGCGCCGACCGTATAGCCATAGTTCGTCTTGCTTTCGTCCGAGGTGTCGTCGGAAACCTTGACGTCGCCGATGGCAAGACCGGCCGTGCCGTAGAGCAGGAAGGGGTTCATGTCGTAGCCGACGCGGCCACGGACGGAGCCGTTCCAGCCATACTTGTTCTTGACGCCGCCTGAGGAGACGTCGTCGCCGCTGTAGCCGAGATCGGATTCAACGCCGTAAACGATCTGGCCCTGCTGCCAGTTGTAGCCGGTGAAGACCTGGCCGCCGAAACCATAGGTGTGACGGTCGGAACCGAAGTCACCCATGTTGTAGGTGCCAGCGCCGCCGAGATAAAAGCCTTCCCAGTTGCCTGCCGGCTTGACTGGAGCGTCCTGGGCGACCGGTGCTTCCGGAACCTGGTCGACGGCATCGGCCGCCTGAGCTGCCGAGACGCCCGCAATTGCAAAAACGGAGGCCATGAGGCCAGCAATGAGTACACGCATACTTAGTCTCCTTTCAGTCCCGCGCCGCTTGTCATCTGTCTATCAGTGAAGCATTGGCGGGATATTGCCAGATGTCCCTTCCGGATCGAGACTGAAATTGGAACTCAAATGCGGATTTGAAAGAGCCAAATTGTGATATCATTGTGGCTGCCGCATGGCTGAAATTCGATGTTGCTTTGGCGCAACATACACTTCATTAACCCTACTGAAGTGTTAAACTGAAAATACTTATTTTAAGAAATCGTATTCTTAAATAATACATAGAATATCCGGCTCCCGGACGCAACCGCAACGGCCTATTTATATAATCTCCGTCGGCCCCTATATAGTCTGCAGACAGACTCGCGGGATCAGAAGGCAAGATTTTGAACCACAAAAGACTTCGCTCGGCCCTTATAACAGGGGCTGCTAAAAGAATAGGCCGGGCAATCGCCGAAGACCTTGCTGCAAATGGCTTTTCCGTTGCGATCCACGCGAACGGCTCCATCGGTGAGGCCGAAGAGCTGGTGGCGGAATTGCGGCGAAAGGGATATCGGGCGACCGCCCTGCAGGCCGACCTCACCGATATCGGCGAAACAGCCGCCTTGGTCGCGAAGGCGTCGGAAGCGCTCGGGCCGCTCGATCTGCTCGTCAATAATGCGTCGGTCTTCCAGCATGATTCAGCGCGTAGTTTCAATGCCGCCACCTGGGCATTGCACTTCGACCTGCATGTACGTGCGCCCTCTATCCTTGCGGCCGCCTTCGCGCAGCAGATGCCCGCTGAGGCATCGGGGCAGATCGTCAATATCATCGACCAGCGGGTTTGGGCGCTGAGGCCCAGCTTCTATTCCTATACCCTCTCCAAATCCGCGCTGTGGACGGCGACGCAGACGCTTGCACAGGCATTGGCGCCACGCATCCGCGTCAATGCCATCGGCCCCGGCCCCTCGATGCCGAGCGAGCGGCAGGCGATGGAGGACTTCCAAGCGCAGGTCTCAGCCCTTATCTTGCAGCGAGGGCCGGCGCTGGAGGAATTCGGACAAACGATTCGCTTCCTTTACGACACGCCCTCGATCACCGGCCAGATGATTGCCCTCGACGGCGGCCAGCACCTCGCCTGGCAGACGCCCGATGTGGCGGAGATTACGGAATGAACGGACGAAAGCTGCCGGATGGCGGCGTTCTCTACGACGAGACGGATGAGAGCGAAGACGATATCGAAGTGGAAGGCGACGTTTCCGCCGCCGCCCCGCTTGCGGCGACGGTCGACTGGAATGCGGGCAGCCTCAATGAAACCGGGCTCATCGGCGCGGAACTGATCGGCGAATTCGTCAAGCGGCTTCCCAACAGTCCCGGCGTCTACCGCATGTTCAATGCCGAGGGCGACGTGCTCTATGTCGGCAAGGCGCGCAGCCTGAAGAAGCGCGTCAACAATTACGCCGTCGGCCGGGTGCATTCCAACCGCATCGCCCAGATGGTGCGCCAGACAGCCAATATGGAATTCGTGACGACGCGCACGGAAACCGAAGCGCTGCTTCTGGAAGCGAATCTGATCAAGCGCTTGCGGCCGCGCTTTAACGTGCTTTTGCGCGACGACAAGTCCTTTCCCTATATCCTCATCACCGGCGACCACCGGGCGCCGGCGATCTTCAAGCATCGCGGCGCAAGGGCGCGAAAGGGCGACTATTTCGGACCTTTCGCTTCGGCAGGCGCGGTCGGGCGCACGATCAATTCGCTGCAGCGCGCCTTCCTGATCCGCACCTGCACCGACAGCGTCTTCGAAACGCGCACACGACCCTGCCTGCTCTACCAGATCAAGCGCTGTTCGGGGCCGTGCACCCACGAGGTCAGCGATGGGGGTTACGGCGAACTGGTGCAGGAGGCGAAGGACTTCCTGTCCGGCAAAAGCCAGAAGGTGAAGTCGCATATGGCCGAGGCCATGAACCAAGCGGCCGAGGACCTCGACTTCGAGCGGGCGGCGATCTATCGCGATCGCCTGGCCGCACTTTCGCATGTGCAGAGCCACCAGGGCATTAATCCGGCCGGCGTCGAGGAGGCTGACGTATTCGCCATCCACCATGAGGGCGGCATCTCCTGCATCCAGGTGTTCTTCTTCCGCACCGGCCAGAACTGGGGCAACCGCGCCTATTTCCCAAAGGCCGACCCGCAGCTTTCCGGCGCCGAAGTGCTGAATTCCTTCCTGGCGCAGTTCTACGACGACAAGCCGGTGCCGAAGCAGATCATGCTGTCGCAGACGGTCGAGGAGCTGGAGCTGCTCGCGGCAGCGCTCAGCGAAAAGGCCGG
Organism: Rhizobium sp. P1_B8; assembly: GCF_056406515.1. Classification (NCBI taxonomy): domain Bacteria; kingdom Pseudomonadati; phylum Pseudomonadota; class Alphaproteobacteria; order Hyphomicrobiales; family Rhizobiaceae; genus Rhizobium; species Rhizobium sp. P1_B8. Next base: position 186,795 of record NZ_JBFTZZ010000009.1, read on the forward strand.
CCACAAGGTTTCCATCCTCGTGCCGCAGCGCGGCGAAAAGCGCGATCTGGTCGACCATGTCGTCGGCAATGCGCGCGAGGCGCATGGGCGAAAGCTTGCCGAGACTGCGTCGCAGTCGCGGCTGCTCGAAGGTTTCAAGGAAACGTTCGGGCTTACCTATGCACCGCAGCGCATCGAGATCTACGACAACTCGCATATCATGGGCACCAATGCCGTCGGCGGCATGGTGGTCGCGGGGCCGGAAGGTTTCGTCAAGAACCAGTACCGCAAGTTCAACATCAAATCGACCGACATCACGCCCGGCGACGACTTCGGCATGATGAAGGAGGTGATGACGCGGCGTTTCTCGCGGCTGATCAAGGAGGAAGGCATTCCTGACCGGACGGCGCAGACGGCCACTCCCGATGCAGCCGACATGCCCTTCCCCACCTGGCCCGATGTGATCCTCATCGACGGCGGCCAGGGTCAGATGACAGCGGTGCGCGCCATCCTTGCCGAACTCGGCATCACCGACAGCGTGACGGCGATCGGCATCGCCAAGGGCGTCGACCGGGACGCCGGGCGCGAACGCTTCTTCCCGCCGGGACGCGAGAGCTTCACGCTGCCGCCGCGCGATCCGGTGCTCTATTTTATCCAGCGCATGCGCGACGAGGCGCACCGTTTCGCGATCGGCTCGCATCGGGCACGGCGCAAGAAGGAAATGATCAAGAACCCGCTCGACGAGATCGGCGGCATCGGGCCATCGCGCAAACGCGCGCTGCTCCAGCATTTCGGCACGGCAAAGGCGGTTTCGCGCGCAGCCCTGTCCGATCTGATGGCGGTGGAAGGCATCTCGGAAGCCGTCGCCAAGCAGGTCTATAACCATTTCCACGACGACGCCGCGAAATAACCGGCGTCCGTCGCAAATTCCACGCAAAGGCGGTGAAAAGACAGAAAGAATGTTGACGGTCCGCAGCCAAAGCCGTCATCTACCGCATCGGCCCGAAAATCGGAATCGACTTTCGGAAAGCTCGATGCGGATATTCTAAAGTGTTACAGCGTCCTTTGCGCGCCTGAAAAGACGTGCGGCGCTGTAGCGGCGCATCAATTCAGAGAAACGATCCCATGGCATCGCGTGCGTACAGCATTCCCAATCTTCTGACCTACGGCCGTATCCTCGCCGTGCCGCTGATCGTTCTCTGCTTCTTCATCGAGGGCAGGCTGTCGATCAGCAACACGGCGCGTTGGGTGGCGCTGTGGATCTTCGTCATCGCCTCGCTCACCGATTTCCTCGACGGCTATCTCGCGCGCATCTGGAACCAGACGTCGAATATCGGCCGCATGCTCGATCCGATCGCAGATAAGCTGTTGGTCGCTTCGATCCTTCTGCTGGTCGCGGCCGACCAGACCATCGCCGGCTGGTCGATCTGGGCGGCGATCACCATTCTCTGCCGCGAGATCCTGGTTTCGGGCTTGCGCGAATATCTGGCGGCGCTGAAGGTCAGCGTACCGGTGACGCGGATCGCCAAGTGGAAGACGACGCTGCAGCTCGTCGCCATCGCCTTCCTGCTCGCCGGCCCGGCCGGAGACGAAATTTTCCCCTATACGACGCAGACGGGCATTGCGCTGCTGTGGATCGCGGCGCTGCTGACCATCTATACCGGCTACGACTATTTCCGCGCCGGCGTGAAACATATCGTGGATGACGAGGAATGACGCGGCTTGTCTATTTCGCCTGGGTGCGCGAGCGCATCGGCAAGGGCGAGGAGGAGATTGACCTCCCCTCCTCCGTCGTCACCGTCGCCGATCTCTTGAATCATTTGAAGACGCTGGGTGAAGAATATGAGACCGCACTTCAATATCCCGACGTGATCCGCGTGGCGCTCGACATGGAGCATGTCGAACATGACGAGCCGATATCAGGGGCGCGCGAGATCGGGATCTTTCCGCCGATGACGGGGGGATGAGGCAGTGATGGTGGTGCCACATCACCCCCCTCTGCCCTGCCGGGCATCTCCCCCACAAGGAGGGAGATTGGCTGGGCGCACGGGTTTCCTCCAACAATCGACATTTCAGCCCGGCGAAACGGTACGTGGGCAGGAAGAGCGCGCCACTTGTGATCTCCCCACCTGTGGGGGAGATGCCCGGCAGGGCAGAGGGGGGCTTCCGCGGCACAGCCTTTCGGCATTCTTTGCAGCAACATCAAAGCAGCGGAGGATTTCGCTGTGACCGTCACTCCCACCATCCGCGTCCAGCGCGAAGACTTCGACCTGCAGGCCGAGGTCGATCTGCTTTCCAAAGGCAAATCCGGCATCGGCGCCGTCGTCACCTTTTCCGGCCTCTGCCGCGATGAAGGCGGCACGCTTGCAGCCCTCGAACTCGAGCATTATCCCGGCATGGCCGAAGCAGAGATGCGGCGCATCGGCGATCTTGCCATCGCGCGTTTCGGACTTCTCGGCCTCACCGCCATCCACCGTTACGGGAGGATCGCCGCCGGCGAGAATATCGTGCTCGTCGTCGCAACCGCACCGCATCGGCAGGCGGCGTTCGACGGCGCCAATTTCGTCATGGATTTCCTGAAGACTGCAGCCCCCTTCTGGAAGAAGGAGCACGCTAGGGATGGCGCCACCGGCGACTGGGTCGCGGCGAAAGACGCCGACGACGCGGCGCGCGACAAGTGGAAGTAAATTAGCGCATTTCCTGATTTATCCGAGTGACGGAAATGCTCCACCTTTTTGTTTCACGCAATTCCAGACGCAAAACCGCTGCGCACTTTTACTGGAATTGCTTCAGAGAACCACGCGCTCCCTGCGGCTCATGACCAAGAGCAGGACGAGCAGCGAGAAGATGACGAGATCCCGCCAGACGAAGGGGCCGTAGGCGCCCCACATGGTTTCGACGACGGCAAGCCCGGCGGCGCCGCCTGCCGAGCGCAATGGATCGGAATAGCCGCCGACAGCTGCGATCAGCAGCACCTTCAGCCCGAACATCAGGCCGGCGCCGAAATCCATCGAGCCGTAATAGAAGGTGGCGAGGATGCCGCAGATAGTGGCGACGAGGGCGGCGGCCGCATAGGCGACGAGGAAGACGCGGTCGGCGCTGGTGCCGCAGAGCTCGGCGGCCAGCGGATCATCAGTGACGGCGCGCCAGATGCGGCCCCAGCCCGTGCGCCTGAGGATCAGCGTACCCACAGCGACAATGGCGCACATCAGCGCCGTGTTGATCAGCTGGATATGGGTGAGCGTCACTTTGAACAGGCCGTCGCTCCAGAAGACGACCGTTTCGTTCAGAAATGGCGGCAGCCAGATGGCGCGGGTATTGGCGGCAAGCCGGGCGGTCTCCATCAGCACGATCATGATGCCGAGGGCAGCGACGATGACCGTATTCGGCGATTTATTGACCAGCGGCAGCATGATCGAACGGCCGATCCATAGGCCCGCCGCCAGCGAATAGACGATGGAAGCGCAGGCACCGACGGCAAGTGCCGCCGGCAGCACCAGCCAAAACCTGACATAGGCGAGTTCGCTGAAGAGCAGCAGGATCTGGCCCGCGAAGGCGAAGATCGCCCCATAGGTGATGTCAGCCCGCTTCGTCACACCGAAGGCTACGGCATAACCGAAGGCGAGCGCGGCATAGAGAGCAGCGAGCGGAACCGCATTCGCCAGTTGCTGCAGAAGATAGGCCATTCCAGACACTCCGCGTCACCAAAATTATAACTGGTAAAACCTATTTCGCTAGTTATAATTTCATCATGAGCTTTTCCTGGACCCCTCACCGGTTTGCCGGCGGTGCGCTGGCGCTCGATGTCGCCAACAGCGTCGTTGTGCGCCACGATGCAACGCGGCGGATCGACCGCTTCTCGGTCAGGGACCAGATGCGGAGCTTTCCGCGCGCCGCTGCCGAATTCTGCGCCGAGCGCGCCCTCTTCGGCGACATCACGCCGGTGGCTAGGGAAAACGAGACGGGTTTCATCGCGCTACGGGAAGCCATCGACCTCTATTTCCGCAAGCGTATACTGAATGGCGGCGACGACCAACTGCTCGCCAGCCTGCTGGAAGCGTTGGCGAAGGTGTTGCGCGAAGCAAGCCCTGGCAGCGTGGCCGCGGCGACCGCCCATTCGGCGCTGCGGCTGGTCGCCATGCCTGATCCCCAGCGCATGAAGATCTGCGGCAATTGCGGCTGGCTGTTCATCGACCGCAGCAAGAACAGGAGCCGGGCCTGGTGCGACATGGCGGTCTGCGGCAACCGCGCCAAGGCGAACCGTCACTATCGCCGCAAGAAGGAGGAGACGCCATGAGAAAATATATGATCGTAACGGTGGCAGCAGCCGGCCTTCTGCTTGCCGGCTGTCAACGCCAGGCTGAAAACCTGGTCGAGGTCACCGGCCATCTCTTCGTCTTCAACTATCGGGTGGCCAGCGCCACCTATCTGCTGACGCTGAAGAAGACGGGGCCTATCCCCGACGGTTCTGTCATCATCGCCGAATTCGAAAATCCTGAAGGCGGCGATCCGCTGGTGCTGAACCAGAAAATCTACCCGATCGACGACAAGATCGCGCTGCAGAGCGAAAAACTGCACTGCGTGCGCAAGGACCGCCCCTATTCCGTGAGTGTCCGGCTGGTCGACAAGGACGGCAAGGTGCTGCAGGAATTGAAGACGCAGTTCCGGTCCGACCTCGACCAGACCGTCCTGCCGAGCAAGCCGCTCGTCCTCGGCGCGCTTTATGAAAAGAACCCGGAGGTCTTCAAGCCTGACGGCAGCGTCGATTTCTCGAACACCGACAAATGCCCTGCCTAGAAGAAATGCATAGAAAAAGCCGGAGCAAGGCCCCGGCTTTCGAGAGTCAATTCAAGGCATTGCCGGCGAATGCCGAAGCGTGGCCTCAGCCGACGATTTCGGTATCGGAGAACCAGTACTTGATTTCCTGGGCAGCCGTTTCAGGAGCATCCGAACCGTGAACCGAGTTTTCGCCGATCGACAGAGCGTGAACCTTGCGGATCGTGCCTTCGTCAGCGTTTGCCGGGTTGGTCGCGCCCATGATTTCGCGGTTCTTGAGGATCGCGCCTTCGCCTTCGAGCACCTGAACGATGGTCGGGCCGGAGGTCATGCCTTCGACCAGTTCGCCGAAGAAGGGACGGTCCTTGTGAACGGCGTAGAAGCCTTCGGCTTCGCGACGGCTCATCCAGACGCGCTTGGAAGCGACGACACGCAGGCCGGCATCTTCGAGCATCTTGGTGATGGCGCCCGTCAGGTTGCGCTTCGTTGCGTCCGGCTTGATCATCGAGAAGGTGCGTTCAATCGCCATAGTCAAATCCTCTGTTTTCTCGGGAAAAGTGGGCGGTCTTTACCCGCCCCAACGCCCGAAAACAAGAGGTAGGCGGCAATTTCACGCCGCTGTCACAGTCCTGCCGCGGCTTTGGTGAAGATCGAGGCAGCGTTCGAACCAAAGCGTGACGGGATCGTCGGCAGCTAGCATGGCGAGACCGGCAGAGACACGCAGCCATTGCAGCGCGCCGAAGACGATATAGTCGGCAAAGAGCGGTGTCTGCCCGCCGATGAAGGGCTGGAACTTCAGCATATGCCGTAGCGGCTCCAGCTTGGCGGCGAAGGCGGCCTTCTCCGCCTCACTGTCGGCGGCAACCACTTCCAACGGCTTGCCGAGCCGAGCCTCCCGGCTTTGACGGAAATAGGCCTTGTCTTTCTCGTCGAGGTTCGCATGGATATCGAGAAGGGCCATGCGCATGATCGCCGGATGGATGATCATCTGCGAATAGCCTTCCACCATTCGCGATAGCGCCTTACCGCCCTCGCCGTTGAACAGTGACGGCCGCTCAGGATAGGTTTCCTCCAGATAAAGGGCGATGTCGAAACTGTCGGGGATCAGCCGGCCGTTATCGTCGAGAACGGGCACAATCGACGAGACGCCGCCGCCGATCGCGCGGATGCGGGCATAGGTCGTCGGAATCTCCTCGAAATCGAGCCCCTTATGCGCCAGCGCCATCACCGCCTTCCAGCAATGGGGCGAAAAGAAGCGCCGCTCGTCGGCGCCACAGAGGGAATAGAGGGCTCTGGTCATAACAGTCCTTTCGAGATCGCAGCTCGATCCATTCCACGACAGAAAGCGGCTGCGATCAAATCAGGAAATTTCATGGGCGCATCACTGCGATTTCCGGGAAAACGGGCTAGACTGCCGCGACCAATCCGGGAGGGACTGAATGCTCAGACATTACAGGATGTTCGCCGCCTATAATCGCTGGGCCAACACGCAAGTCTATGCGGCTGCCGCCGAACTCAGCGATGCGGAATTCCGCAGCGACCGCGGCGCTTTCTTCGGCTCGCTTCATCGCACGCTCAATCACCTGCTCGTCGCCGACCGGATATGGATGAAGCGCTTCACCGGCACCGGCGAAGCGCCGACGACACTCGATGCCGTGCTCTTCGGAGAACTGGATGCTCTTGCCGCCGCACGCAAAGCAGAGGACGAGCGGATCATTGCCTGGACAGGCATGCTGGACGATAGAACCCTCGCCGCCAACTTCACCTATGTAACGGTGGTACAGCCGCTCGAGATCACCCAGCCTCTGTCGGCAGCGCTCGCGCATTTCTTCAACCACCAAACCCATCATCGCGGCCAGTGCCATATGACGCTGACGGCGCTCGGCAGGCCGAGCCTCATGCTTGATCTCATCTACTTCCTGCGCAGCGAGGGCCGCGAGTGGATGTGAGGCCCGTTCTCAATTAAATAGTTAGAACACAAGAACCCGACGAGCACTAACGTACCGTAAGCTAGGTTCACGCGCTTAGCGCGACGAGGCCGATGATCATCGTAAGCCTGGGCTCTGTTGACAAAGTGAATTCCCAAATCGGCTGAGGCGTGATTCAAGACTGCTTTTTAGGAGGCAGCAGTGGCGCGAGGCGATTCGAGTGATGAGGAGTGGCGGATCATCGAACCACTGTTGCCGACCGAGCGTGGTCGCAAGTCTCGGCCCTCCCATGACAACCGTCGCTTTTTTAACGGAATGCTCCATGTCTTGCGTGTTGGTTGTCCGTCGCGGGATATGCACGAGCGGTATGGAAAGTGGAATTCGGTCTATGTTCGGTTCCGCCGTTGGGCCGAACAAGGCGTATGGGACGCGCTGCTGGAAACGCTTGTCGAATTTGGGATTGACCTGCCACTGAGAATTTCCTCCAGAATGGATTAGAGTCCGGCCTATTAAGGGACGGACGAATGAAGAAGCAGAGATTTACGGAAGAGCAGATTATCGGTGTGCTGAAGGAGCAGGAGGCTGGCGCGAAGGCGGCCGACC
>NZ_JBFTZZ010000010.1:0-147272 GCF_056406515.1 Rhizobium sp. P1_B8
CCGCTAATCCGCTTGAGTTTCTTTAGAACGAAAGACTTCGTCGCCAGCAGCGCCGCCGCCCTCGTTCAGTGAGTGGGCTTATAGAACTAACCCTCCCAAACAGTCAACACACCAAACAAAAGTTTTTTGACATTTTTGTAACAGGTTGAAAATGAAGGGCTTTTAGCTCTCATCTCCAAAAACGACGAAATTCACCGCCCGAATGGGTGGCTTTTGAGATTCGTTTTCGCCGAATCCCCAAGAACGGCTTCGACGAGGGAGACAAGGCTTATATGGGGCGCTTGGCAGGGAATTCCAGGGCGCTTGCCTATGCCACGCCTCACTCGCTAGTTTGGCGATGAAGAACGATGCGGCGGAGTGAAGAATGCTTGTCCTTGATGAAGAACAGACGCGGGCGGCCCTGCCCTGGCCGGAATTGATCGAGGCGATCGCCCGGATGTTCCAGAGCGAATGCGTGATGCCGGTGCGCCATCACCATGAAATGGACGTGCCGGATGAGGAAAGCGCCACACTGCTCTTGATGCCGGCCTGGGTTCCCGGACGCTATGCCGGGGTGAAAACGGTCTCGGTCTTTCCAGGCAATGTGCGGCGGGGCCTGCCGGCGATCTTCGGAACCTATCTTCTTTCCTCCGGCGCTACCGGCGAAATGCTTGCTGCAATCGACGGCGGCGAGTTGACCGCGCGGCGGACGGCGGCCGCATCGGCGCTGGCGGCCCGTCATCTCGCCCGCCCCGACGCGGAAGAGTTGCTCGTCTGCGGAACCGGGCGGCTGTCGCTTAACCTGATGCTGGCCCACGGCACGACCCGGCCGATCAAGAGGTACCGGGTCTGGGGCCGCAACGGCCAAGCGGCGAAAAAGATCGCAGCCGAAGCACGGGCGCTCGGGCTGAATGCCGAGGCGGTCGCGGATGCTGAAGCCGCAGCGCGGACAGCTGACATCATTTCCTGCGCCACGCTTTCCAACGAGCCGCTGATATCAGGCGAATGGCTGAAGCCCGGCGCCCATCTCGATCTCGTCGGCGCCTTCAAGCCGAGCATGCGCGAAAGCGACGACGAGGCCATCCGTCGTGCTTCGATTTATGTCGATACCCGCGCCGGCGCCATCAGCGAGGCGGGCGACATCGTCCAGCCGCTGAAAAGTGGCGTGCTGAAGGAAGGCGACATCAGGGCTGAGCTTGCGGAACTCGTCAGCGGTGCCCATGGCGGACGAAGCCATGACGAGGAGATCACGCTGTTCAAGTCGGTCGGCGCGGCTTTGGAGGATCTCGCCGGCGCCATTCTTGCCTATGAGACAGTGACGGGCCGAAAGTGACAATCAGTGCATCCTTGCCGGAACTTCCGGTTTCACATGTCCTGCCGGCCGTCGCTGCTGCGCTGGAAAAGCAAATGCGCGCCGTTCTTTCCGCCCCGCCCGGCGCCGGCAAGACGACGCTGGTGCCGCTCCACCTGCTTGGTCAGGCCTGGCGCGGCGACGGCAAGATCATCCTGCTGGAGCCACGTCGGCTGGCGGCGCGGGCGGCGGCAGGTCGGATGGCATCGCTGATCGGCGAACAGGTCGGCGGGACGGTCGGCTACCGCATGCGCCTTGACAACAGGATATCGGCAGCGACACGGATCGAGGTGGTGACCGAAGGAGTTTTTGCCCGGATGATCCTCGACGATCCGGAACTGGCCGGTGTCTCGGTTGTCATCTTCGACGAGTTCCACGAGCGTTCGCTGGACGCAGACTTCGGACTCGCACTGGCGCTCGACGTCCAGTCGGCGCTGCGCGACGATCTGCGTATCCTCGTGATGTCGGCGACCCTCGACGTCGAACGCGTGGCCGCCCTGCTCGACCACCCACCGGTGATCGAAAGCCTCGGGCGCAGCTTTCCGATCGATATCCGTTACCAGGATCGGCCGGGCGGCGAGCGCATCGAGGATGCGGTCACGCGGGCAATACTCGATGCGCTTGCCAATGAGGCCGGCTCGATCCTTGCCTTCCTGCCCGGCCAGGCGGAAATCACGCGAACCGTAGAACGCCTGCAGGGACGATTCGGAGCCGAGACGCTGATTGCGCCGCTCTACGGCAATCTCAGCCAGAAGGAGCAGGATGCGGCGATCCGGCCGGCATCCCAGGGGACACGCAAGATCGTGCTTGCAACGTCTATCGCCGAAACATCGATCACCATTGACGGCGTCAGGATCGTGATCGACAGCGGCTTGCAGCGTCTGCCGGTATTCGAGGCGTCGACCGGAATCACGCGGCTGGAGACGGTGCGCGTGTCGCGGGCTTCCGCCGATCAGCGGGCGGGTCGTGCCGGACGAACGGAGCCGGGCATCGCGGTCAGGCTGTGGCACCAGGGACAGACGGCGGCATTGCCGGCCTTCACACCGCCGCAGATCCTTTCCAGCGATCTCTCGGGGCTGGTGCTCGACCTCGCGCATTGGGGCGTTCAAGATTCGGCATCGCTTGCCTTCGTCGATCAGCCGCCGGAAACGACCCTGAGGGAGGCGCGGGTTCTGCTTGGCCAGCTCGGAGCGCTCGACAAGGATGGAGCGCTGACAGCGCGGGGCAAGGTCATGCGCGATCTGGCTTTGCCGCCGCGGCTTGCCGCCATGGTCGTCTCGGCCGGAGAAGCGGGACACGCACGGGATGCGGCGATGATCGCCGTGCTTCTCACCGAGCAGGGGCTTGGCGGAACGAGTATCGATATCGAGGAGCGGCTGCGACGCTTCAAGGCCGAGCGGGGCGAGAGAGCGGAGGCTTCAAGGCGGCTGGCAGGACGGCTGGCAAGCGGTCTCGACAGCGTTGCATCAACGGCGCCGGCGCTTGCAGGCCAGCTGCTGCTGCATGCGTTCCCAGATCGAATCGCTCTTCAGCGCGGCGGGCGCGGGCGATTCGTAATGGCGAACGGGCGTGGAGCGGAGCTACCGGAAACCGAGAGGCTGGCCGGCAGCCAGATGCTGGTGATTGCCGACCTGACCGGACGGGCAGCCCAGGCGCGGATTCTGGCAGCTGCCGAGGTGACACGCGGCGACATCGAAGCCGAGTTACCGGGCGAAATCAAAACCGGGGACCAGATATTCTTCGACCGACAGAGCCGGCAAGTCAGAGCGCGGCGGGCAACCCGACTCGGCGCGATCGTCTTCGAAGAGACGCCGTTGCCACGACCTTCCGGGGCAGCAGTCACCCAGGCACTGGTGGAGGGAGTGCGCGAGCTGGGGCTCGATCAGCTTGCCTTCTCGAAAGAGGCCGTGCAGCTTCGCGAGCGGATCGGATTCCTGCATCGGACGATCGGCGAGCCCTGGCCTGATGTCAGCGACAGCGCCCTGCTTTCCCGGCTGGACGAGTGGTTCGCACCCTTTCAGACCGAGGCCCGCGGCCTTTCCGAGATTTCCGCAGCCGGCCTTTCGAACGGGCTGATAGCGCTGGTACCGCACGAATTGCAGCGCGACCTCAGCCGGCTTGCGCCAACGCATTTCGAAGCGCCGACCGGCCAAAGGCATCCGATCCAGTATGAGGGTGAGGAGCCGGTGCTGACGATCCGCGTACAGGAGCTGTTTGGACTGAAGCAGCATCCAGCCATTGCCGGTGGCCGCCTGCCGCTGCTGCTCGAGCTCACCTCGCCGGCGCACCGGCCGATCCAGACGACACGCGACCTGCCGGGCTTCTGGGCCGGCTCGTGGAAGGATGTGCGTGCAGATATGCGCGGCCGCTATCCCCGGCATCCCTGGCCGGAGCGGCCGGAGGATGCGTTGCCGACGACACGGGCAAAACCGCGTGGTACATGAGGGCCATTCAAGGAGCCCCCGGCATGATCGACAAGCCTAGCATGATCGACAACACGGAAGGCTATACGCTGGAGGACCGGCACAACAGCCGCAGGCTGCGTCTGCAGACATTGGTGCGGCTGCGCTGGCTTGCCGTCGGCGGACAGGCGCTGACGGTTTTTATCGTTGCCTTCTGGCTGAAATTTCCTCTGCCGTTGATTGCCAGCTCTTCGTTGATCGCCGCCCTTGCCTGGGTGAATTTCTACTTGACGATCCGCTATCCGCCGACGCATCGGCTGGAACCGCCAGCCGCCTTTGCGCTGCTCGGCTTCGATCTCTTGCAGCTCTGCGCTCTGCTCTTCATCACCGGTGGCCTTGCCAATCCTTTCGCGGCGCTCGTCTGCGTGCCCGTCATCATCTCCTTTGCCTCGCAGCCGATCCGCTACAGCACCGCGCTGATCGGCTTTGCGATGGTCTGCATCACGGTGCTTGCCTTTTCGCCCTTTCCGCTGCCCTGGTTCGACGGGGTCGAGATCAACGTGCACAACGTCATGCAGTTCGGTGTCTGGTGCTCGATTGCCTCGACGATGGCATTTGCCGCCTTTTATGCCTATCGGGTCTCGATGGAAGCGAGCCAGCTTGCCGATGCGCTGGCTGCGACCGAACTGGTGCTGCAGCGGGAAAAGCATCTGTCGCAGCTCGACGGCCTGGCGGCTGCGGCCGCCCATGAGCTCGGTACGCCGCTTGCGACGATCAGCGTCGTCGCCAAGGAAATGGAGCGGGAACTCAAGAACGACGATCGTTTCCGCGAGGACGTGATGCTGCTGCGCAGCCAGAGCGAACGCTGCCGTGACATCCTGCGGCGGCTGACGACGCTTTCCTCCGAAGACGAGGCGCATATGCGCCGCCTGCCGCTTTCGTCGATGATCGAGGAGATCGTCGCCCCGCACCGGGAATTCGGTATCGCTCTCGAGCTCATCGAAAAGAGCCCGCGCAAGGGTGAGCCGGTCACCGACCGCAATGCCGGCATCATGTACGGGCTCGGCAACCTGATCGAAAACGCCGTCGATTATGCGCGGGAGAAAGTGATCGTTACTGTCGAGCACGATCACGACAAAGTGCTGATCGTCATCGAGGACGATGGCAACGGTTATGCGCCTGACATTCTGACGCGGATCGGCGAACCCTATGTGACCAAGCGGCAGAAGGAGGATACGGCGGGCGGCCTCGGGCTTGGACTTTTCATCGCCAAGACGCTGCTGGAGCGCTCCGGCGCATCGCTGGTTTTCGAGAACCGCGATCCGGAAAGTGCGGGCGCGCGTATCCGAATCGAATGGCCGCGCATGCTGATTGACGCAAATTCGACAAAATGACTTTGTCGGCATAAACAGGATATAGCGGTTGACGCAGATCGGGCGCTCAACCGCCGGGACCGAGACGATGACAGAACAGAATCATGACAATTTCGCCGCGTCGGACGAGGATCATATCGGTCCCGACGCCAGCCTACTGATCGTCGACGACGACGGGCCGTTCCTGCGCCGCCTGGCACGGGCGATGGAGACGCGCGGCTTCCAGGTGGAGACGGCCGAATCAGTGGCGGAGGGCGTTGCGAAATCGAAAGGCAGGCCGCCGAAATATGCGGTGGTCGACCTTCGGCTCGGCGACGGCAATGGGCTCGACGTCATCGAGGCGATCCGTCAGCGGCGCGACGACACCAGGATCATCGTGCTGACCGGCTACGGCAATATCGCAACGGCGGTAACGGCCGTGAAGCTCGGCGCCGTCGATTATCTTGCAAAGCCTGCAGATGCCGACGACGTGTTTTCGGCGCTGACACAGCGGCCGGGCGAAAAGGCTGAGCTTCCCGAAAATCCGATGTCGGCCGACCGCGTGCGCTGGGAACACATCCAGCGGGTCTATGAAATGTGCGAGCGCAATGTTTCCGAAACGGCGCGCCGGCTCAACATGCACCGGCGGACGCTGCAGCGTATCCTTGCCAAACGCGCGCCGAAATAGACGAACACCTCGCGCGCTTATAATCAGACGTCGTCCACAGTGAACGGTTTTCCGCTCGCCCATTCGGCCATCATCAGCCTTTGGGCGGCGGCACGCGAGAAGTTGAGCGTGACGGATTTGCGCGTGGCCGGCGCCATGCGGTGTTCCGGCGCCTCGCGAATCATATGGGCGCCATAACCATCCGACAGGAACAATCCGCATTCCTCGGGAAAGATCTCCAGCTGCACATCCTTGTGAGTCGCAAAGAATAGACGGTCGCAATGCAGCCTATATTCCGGCCATTTGCGATCCACCCTGAAATCCTCGATCGACGTCTTGATTTCGATGATCCAGACCTCGCCCTTGTCCGAAAGAGTGATCAGATCGGCGCGGCGGCCGCTGGCTAGCGGCAGTTCGGGCAGCACGGCGTGGCGCATTTCATGCAGCAATATCTGCGTTCCGCGCCGTACCATCATGGCCCTGTCCGATTGCCGGCCATCGATTAACGGATTGTTATTGTAAACGCTCAAAATCGTCATGGATAACCATCAGAGGGGCTGGCGTGTTGTTGCAAAAAAACCATGCGCTTCTAATTTGCGCGGCAGACGGATTTGTCGCGCTGCAGTAGCCTTGCAAAGCGCAAGTTAATCGAAAATAAACCATAATCAACGATGGTCGAAAGACCGTTCTCCTTGCCCCAAAACTTCAAGAGTCATCCATGCGCATCTGCAATGCATTCCCTGTATTTGGCCTGCTGGCGACGCTCGCTCTGGCCGGTTGCTCCACGACATCAGACAGCGCATCCGTCGACGACAAGGGCGCAGGCCCAACGGTACAGACAGCACAGATCTTCAATGACGCCTACGGCGTGACGAAGGATGCCGGATACTCCCTGCCGGCGATCCCGATTGATAGGGTCAAGCCGCAGTTCCGCCGCCAGGTCGTCAGCTACGAGACCACCGAGCGCCCCGGTACGATTATTGTCAACACGCGCGAGCGCTTCCTCTATTACATCCTGGCCAACGGCAAGGCGATGCGCTACGGCATCGGCGTCGGTAAGCAGGGCTTCGCATGGGCCGGCACCGCCTACGTCGCCTGGAAGCAGGAATGGCCGAACTGGCACCCGCCAAAGGAAATGGCCGTCCGCCGGCCTGATCTCGCCAAGTACGTCGAAGACGGCATGGGCCCGGGCCTCACCAATCCTCTCGGCGCACGCGCCATGTATCTCTTCAACGAAGACGGCAAGGACACGCTCTTCCGCCTGCACGGCACGCCGGAATGGGCCTCGATTGGCACCGCCGCTTCCTCGGGCTGCATTCGCCTGATGAACCAGGATGTCATCGATCTCTACAGCCGCGTCCGTCCCGGCAAGGGCACGTCCAAGGTCGTCGTCATCCAGTAAGCTAATTGCCGAATTCGGTATAAAAAAGGCCGCCGGACTGTCGTCCCGGCGGCCTTTTCGCATCCTCCCTCACGCCATCAGGCGGCCTGTTTCGCCTTGAGCTCGAGGCGACGGCGGTGAAGCACCGGCTCGGTGTAACCGTTCGGCTGTTCCCTACCCTTCAGGACGAGATCGAGGGCAGCCTGGAAGGCGATCGAATCGTCGAAGTTACCAGCCATCGGCTGATAGGCGATATCCGACGCATTCTGCCCGTCGACGACGGCGGCCATGCGTTTCATCGTCTCGACGATCTGAGCTTCGGTGACGACCTTGTGATGCAACCAGTTCGCCATGTGTTGGGCCGAAATGCGCAGCGTCGCGCGATCTTCCATCAGGCCGACATTGTTGATGTCGGGCACCTTCGAGCAGCCGACACCCTGATCGACCCAGCGCACGACGTAGCCAAGGATGCCCTGGGCGTTGTTGTCGAGTTCGCGCTGGATTTCCTCGGGCGTCCAGTTCGGCCGCACCGCAACCGGCACGGAGAGAATGTCGGAGAGCTTGGCGCGAGCGCGGTCTTTCAGTCCCTGTTGAACTCGGGCGACATTGACCCGGTGATAATGGGTGGCATGCAGGGTTGCGGCCGTCGGCGACGGCACCCAGGCGGTGTTGGCGCCAGCCTTCGGGTGGGCGATCTTCTGTTCGAGCATCGCCGCCATCAGATCGGGCATCGCCCACATACCCTTGCCGATCTGGGCGTGGCCGGAAAGACCGCATTCGAGGCCGATGTCGACGTTCCAGTTCTCATAAGCGGAAATCCAGGCCGCCTGACGCATGTCGCCCTTGCGAATCATCGGACCGGCTTCCATCGAGGTGTGGATCTCGTCACCGGTCCGATCGAGGAAGCCAGTATTGATGAAGACGACGCGCTCGCGGGCAGAGCGGATGCATTCCTTGAGGTTGACGGTCGTGCGGCGTTCCTCATCCATAATGCCCATCTTGATGGTATTGCGCGGCAGGCCAAGCGCATCTTCGACCCGCGAGAAGATTTCGACGGCGAAGGCGACCTCTTCGGGCCCATGCATCTTCGGCTTGACCACATACATGGAGCCGGTGCGGGAATTCTTCTTCCTGCCGGCCGGGCCAATATCGTAAAGCGCGATCAAGCCGGTGATCACAGCATCCATGATACCTTCAGGCACTTCGTTGCCGTCGCGGTCGAGGATCGCCGGATTGGTCATGAGGTGGCCGACATTGCGCACCAGCATCAGCGAGCGGCGATGCACCTCGAAGGAGGTGCCGTCCGGACCGGAATATTGCAGATCCGGGTTGAGCTTGCGGATGAAGCTTGTTCCGCCCTTTGCCACCTCTTCCTGCAGGTCGCCCTTCATCAGGCCGAGCCAGTTGCGATAGACAACGACCTTGTCCTCGGCATCGACAGCGGCAATCGAATCCTCGCAGTCCATGATTGTCGTGATTGCCGACTCCAGCCAGACATCGGAAATATCGGCCGGATCGGCCTTTCCGATCGTCGTCGTCGCATCGATGACGATTTCGATGTGAATACCGTTATTCTTTAGAAGAATATGCGTGGGAGCGACGGCGTCACCACGATAGCCGGCAAAATGCTTGTCGTCCGTCAGCATTGCCTGCTCGCCATCGACCGATCTGACGACCAGCGCTCCATCCTTGACGGCGAAGCTTCCGACATCCTTCCAGCGGCAGTCCTGCAACGGCACTGATGTATCGAGGAAATCGCGCACCCAGGCGATGACCTTCTCGCCGCGTTTCGGATTGTAGCCCTTGCCCTTCTCGGCGCCGTCGCTCTCGGGAATCGCGTCCGTGCCGTAGAGGGCATCGTAGAGCGAGCCCCAGCGGGCATTGGCGGCGTTCAGAGCATAGCGGGCGTTCATGACGGGAACGACGAGCTGCGGGCCGGCGATCGAGGCGATCTCCGGATCGACATTTTGGGTCGAAACCTGAAAGTCCGAGCCTTCCGGCAGGAGATAGCCGATTTCGCGGAGGAAGGACTGGTAGTCGTCCATATCCGCCGGGGCGCCATGCCGGCGATACCACTCGTCGATCTTCACCTGCAGGTCGTCGCGTTTTGCCAGCAGCGCACGATTTTTCGGGGCGAGATCGTGGACGATCGCCGAAAAATCGGCAAAGAACTTGTCTGCATCGACCGCCAGACCCTGCAGCACCTCCTTGACGAGGAAATCATGAAGGACGGTTTCGATGGCAAGACCGTTCTTATCAACGCGGCTCATGCGACATTCTCCCTGGCAACGACTTTGAATGCTGCCACTTTGCCCGGCTTTCATTCACAGTCAATTCTGCAATAATTCGAAAGATTTATGCCTTCGTGGAAATTATGCGCGGTGTCACGCGCATCGGCAGGCCGTTCTGCGGCTGCGTCGTCAGCTTCTGCACCGGCCAGGGGTTGGTCTGATCGGTGGAATCGAAACGATAGCGATGCATCAGGACGGCAAGGGCGATCACCGCCTCCTGAAGTGCAAATGTTGCACCGATGCAGACACGCGGACCGGCGCCGAAAGGCAGGAACTGGAAACGGCCGATCGAGCCGCGATTTTCCGGCAGGAAGCGTTCGGGCATATAGGCACGTGGCCTGTCCCAGTGAAGTTCGTGGCGATGCAACGTCCAGGGCATGATCAGCACCGTGACACCGGCCTCGATCTCGACCCGCTCGCCCTTGGGGCTTGTCCAGGAATCATTCGATATGGCGGCGCGATTGATGGATGGCGCCGGCGGATAGAGGCGCAAAGCCTCCTCAAAGGCGGCGCGCGTCTGCGGCATCATATCCAGCCATTCCACGGGTTCAGCCCGGGTGGCGAGCACCGCGTCGATTTCTTCTTCCATCGCTTCGCGGATATGCGGGCTGTTTGATACGCAATACAGCGTCCAGGCCAATGCCCGGGCTGTGGTCTCATGCCCGGCGCCGATGAAGGTCAGAATATTGTCTTCGATCTCCTCCTTCGTCAGCCCCTCAGGGCCGGCCTGTTCCAGGAGCAGGGTCAGGAAATCCTCGGGCGCGGTGCTGCGATTCGCCTTCATCTTTGCGAGCCGCATATCCATCGTGTTGCGCACGATGGCGCGGAATTTCTCCAGCACTTTCTGACCGCCGATGCGTGTCACACGTGGAACCCAAGACGGAGCGCGCATCAGATCCATCGGATCGACGCGGCCCATGCGATGCAGGAGTTCATTGACATCGTCGGCGAAATGGCCGCTCGAGGTGACGATTTCACCGGAGAACAACGTATCGGCGAGAATCGCGAAGGTCAACTCGGTCATGTCGGTGCTGATATCGAAAATTGCGCCTGCCTCGTCTGCGCTTTCATATTTACGGACATAGTCTTCGGACTGGCGCAGCATCTGCCCGGCGAAGCCTTGGGCGTGGCGAGGCGTGAAGACAGGCGCCACCGCCTTGCGCGATCTTTTCCAGACCGAACCTTCGGCGGTCAGAAGGCCGTCGCGGAGGATCGGTCGCAGGACGAGTTGGCGCACATCCGACATGCGGTAATTATTGGCATTGTCGACCAGCACATGTTTGATAAGGCCGGGATCGTTGACGATCAGCGTCCGCTGCCCGAAGAAATTGGTACGGATCCAGGGAAGCGTGTAGGACGGCTCGCCCCAGAGTTCGAGCGGATTGCGCAGGATGATGCGAATGATTTCCAGCCGGCTCGGCGGCACGGTACGCGGCAGCGGTGCTGGCGGAACGAAGGGGTCCGGACGCATGTCCATCGTAAAAGCCTTTCGGGGAAGATCTAAGCTTCCCGGCAAGCTTGAAGCTAGAGCAGGCCCTTAAGTTCGTCCAGCTTGTCGTTGATCAGCCAGCCGTAATAATTCTCTTCCGGCCAGACGGTCGTACCGGCGCCCCGGTTCTTCGCAGCAAGTGCTGCGGCGCGCTGGCGCGAATTGCCGACATTATAAAGCGTCGCCGTCAGGCCGGGATTGCCCGAGATATCCATGCCGGCGATCTCCTTGTAGTCGTCGATCGACCTGCGGATCGAAGCCGCGACGAAGGCGAGCGAGATATCGGGATCCATGATTGCCTTGTAGACGGCGCCGGCATCCTTCTCAGTCAGCTTCGGATAACCCGACACGCGGGTCACGAGATCGGAGAGCATCAGTGCCGTCAGCGGATTGACCTGGCCGAGGCCGAAGGTCTGGCCGGCGTAGAAAGGCTGGAAGAAGACCGCGCTGAAGCGGTTGTTGGGGAAACTCTTGCCACCTACCGTCTTGCCGCGGAAATCGCTTTCCCACACATCTTCGCGGCAGGACCAGAGCGTGTAGGAATCGCTCTTGCCCTTGCATTCGGAAAATTGCGGCCGCGCCACGAATTCGTCGACGCTTTCGCCGTCATAGGCGAAGCGGAAGCTTTCTCCGGCATAGGAGGCCGCCTTGACATAATAGGCCTGCAGCCGGTCATAGGCGTCGACATTATAGGTGTGCTCGCCGACGATCGCGCCGACGACATGGATGGGATTGATGCCGTAGGCGCTGGAGATCTTCCGGATCTTGCCCATCAACTCGCGATCGGTCGCCAGAAGCTCATGAACCTTTTCGTATTTCAGATCGAAGCTGCTCATGGTGCCCTTGGTGCGCCTGATGGAAGCGCCCGGAATATCGGGCTGCTCAGCGTGACGATTGCCCGCCGGCACCGTCTGCATCGCGAAGGCAGGCGCCGAATTCACCAGGGCAACGGCAATCATAAGGCTTGTCAAAAGGCGTCGCACGATCCGTTATCCCGTCCGTTCCATCGTCCTGTTTGCGATGCGGCTGCCTGGACCAGAATCTTGGCCGAATAAAGCCGGAGCAGAAAACAAGACGGGCCTTCACTAGAAAGTAAAAGGCCCGCTGTCGAGAGTCGAGTTCGTCACAATCCGGCATTCATACCGGGAAAGTCATGAACCGGTGCGCCGATATCACAGAATGAAGCGCGACAAATCCGTGTTCTGTGCGAGATCGCCGACATGCTCGCGCACATAGGCGGCATCGATCGTCACGGCCGTCCCGCCCCGATCCGGCGCGTTATAGGAAATATCGTCGAGCACCCGCTCCATGACCGTCTGCAGACGGCGTGCGCCGATGTTTTCGACGGAAGAGTTAAGATGCACGGCGACATCGGCAAGCGCGTCGATCGCGTCGTCGGTGAATTCGAGGCTCAGGCTTTCGGTTTCCATCAGTGCGCGGTACTGACGGATAAGGCTCGCTTCCGTCTCGGTCAGGATTCGACGGAAATCATCCTTGTTCAGCGGACGCAATTCGACACGGATCGGCAGGCGGCCTTGCAGCTCCGGCAAAAGATCCGAGGGCTTGGAGACATGGAAGGCGCCGGAGGCGATGAAGAGGATGTGGTCTGTCTTCACCGGTCCGTACTTGGTCGAAACCGTCGTGCCTTCAACGAGCGGCAAGAGGTCGCGCTGGACGCCTTCGCGCGAAACGCCGGCGCCCATGCCACCGTCGCGGGCGGCGATCTTGTCGATTTCGTCGAGGAAGACGATGCCGTCATTCTCGGTGGAGCGAACGGCTTCGCGCTGGATCACTTCGTTGTCGATCAACTTGTCGGATTCGTCGCGGATCAGGTCGCTGTAGGAGGCCTTGACTGTGGTGCGGACCTTCTTGGTGCGGCCGCCCATCGCCTTGCCGAACATTTCCGACAGGTTCAGCACGCCGATATTGGCGCCCGGCATGCCAGGAATTTCAAAGCCACCCATGCCGGAACCGGCATCGGCCACCTCGATATCGATTTCCTTGTCGTCGAGCTCGCCATCTCTCAGCTTCTTGCGGAAGTTTTCGCGGGTGGCGGGCGAAGCGGTGGTGCCGACCAGCGCATCGAGAACACGCTCCTCGGCGCTCACATGCGCCTTGGCCTGCACCTCGGCCCGCTTCTTCTCGCGCACCAGACCGATGCCGACCTCGACCAGATCGCGGATGATCTGCTCAACATCGCGGCCAACATAGCCGACTTCGGTGAACTTGGTGGCTTCCACCTTGATGAAGGGTGCTCCGGCAAGTTTTGCCAGGCGGCGGGAGATCTCGGTCTTGCCGACACCGGTCGGGCCGATCATCAGGATGTTCTTCGGCATGACTTCATCGCGCAGGCTCGGGTCGAGCTGCTGGCGGCGCCAGCGGTTGCGCAGCGCAATTGCGACGGCGCGTTTGGCATCATGCTGGCCGATGATGTAGCGGTCGAGTTCGGAAACGATCTCGCGGGGGGAAAAGGTCGTCATTGGGTGTTATTCTCCTGGCGGTCCAGGGCCATTAGCAGCGCCCGGCCGTAATTCGTCGTTGTTTCGCCAAGTCCTCGAAGGCCTGTTCGTCTAGGCCAAGCGGCCGGAAGGCATGGGGTTCAGCCTTCAACATCCAAGGATTCCACCACGATATTGTGGTTCGTGTAGACGCAGATGTCGGCTGCGATATCGAGGGCGCGGCGAGCAATCTCTTCGGCCGATTTGTCAGTATCCATAAGCGCACGGGCGGCGGCCAAGGCAAAATTGCCGCCCGAACCGATCGCCGTCGTGCCATGCTCAGGCTCCAGGACGTCGCCGTTGCCGGTGATCGCCAGCGTGATCGACTTGTCGGCGACGAGCATCATGGCTTCGAGATTACGCAGGTATTTGTCGGTGCGCCAGTCCTTGGCGAGCTCGACGGCGGCACGCATCAATTGACCGGGATATTGCTCAAGCTTCTTTTCGAGCCTTTCGAGCAGGGTAAAGGCATCGGCAGTGGCGCCGGCGAAACCGGCGACGACTTCGCCCTTGCCGATACGGCGCACCTTGCGGGCATTGCCCTTCATGACGGTCTGGCCGAGGCTCACCTGGCCGTCGCCCGCCATCACTACCTTGCCGCCTTTTCGAACTGTAATGATTGTTGTCATAAAACACCTGTCCGCCCATGACGCGGGCCGTTACGCTAGAGCATGATGCCGAAAAGTGTGAAGCGGTTTTCGGACGACATCATGCTCTATTTCTTCAATTTAGATCCGGATTCAGATCTTAGGCCGAAGAGCCTGAGATCATCCGGATCTAAGCCGCACACCGGCCTTGTTGAGCCCTATGTAAGGGGGCCGAGGCAGATTGCAAATGGGCCGGCTTTTCTCTTGCCCGGCTTCTGGATATTTCCCGATGCGCCTGATAAGGAACGGCCTTATTCCCGATGGAGGGCCATATGGCCGAGACCGCAGCAAGCCGCACGGGCAGCGTTTCCCGCAGGACCAACGAAACCTCGATTTCCGTTTCCGTCAATCTCGACGGCACCGGCAAATCGACGATTTCGACGGGCGTTGGCTTCTTCGACCATATGCTCGACCAGCTTTCGCGACACTCCCTCATCGACATGGAGATCGATGCCAAGGGCGACCTGCATATCGACGACCACCATACGGTCGAAGATACGGGCATCGCCATCGGCCAGGCGATCTCCAAGGCGCTCGGCGACCGGCGCGGCATCACCCGCTACGCCTCGATCGATCTCGCCATGGACGAGACGATGACCAAGGCTGCTGTCGATCTTTCCGGTCGGCCGTTCCTCGTCTGGAATGTCGCCTTCAGCGCGCCGAAGATCGGCACTTTCGACACCGAACTCGTTCGCGAATTCTTCCATGCGCTCGCCCAGAATGCCGGCATCACCTTGCATATTCTCAACCATTATGGTGCCAACAACCACCATATTGCCGAGACATGCTTCAAGGCCGTTGCCCGCGCATTGCGCACGGCGACAGAGATCGATCCGAGACAGGCGGGCCGTGTTCCCTCGACCAAGGGCACGCTCGTCTGAGCCCTTAGAGGGAGCGGCGACAATGACATCCAGCTATATCTTCCTGACACCGCCCGGCAGCACGAGCGCCACGGCCGACGAGACGCGAACCATCCGCGACGGCTTCACGCTGCTCGGCTTCCTGTTTCCATGGGCTTGGCTGCTGGCGCATCGGCTTTGGCTGCACGCCGCCGCCGCCTTTCTGCTGCAGGGGATTGGTGGTGCGCTGATGGACGAACCGGGCCTCGGGCCGGCGGGAGCGGCAATCCTCCTGGGCGTGAATATGCTGGTCGGTCTCGAGGGCCAGAATTTCCGTGTCCGCAAGCTTGCCGCCAAGGGATGGAACGAAGACGCACTCATTGCAGCCGATACGATCGGCATTGCAGAGCAGATCTATTTCTCGGACAGGGCTGTAATCGCGGATAGCGACGACGCCGCGGCACCGGACTGGCAGAACAGGGCCCGTCCGAACAGCCCGCGCGGCCACGGCACATCGCTTGGTCTCTTTGGTTTTGATGGAGGACGCTGACGATGCGCGTCGCGATTATCGACTATGGCTCCGGTAACCTGCGTTCGGCGACCAAGGCTTTCGAGCGTGCCGCCCGCGAAGCGGGCATCGATGCCCATATCGATCTTACCGACCGGGCAGAGGATGTTGCCGCGGCCGATCGTATCGTGCTTCCCGGTGTCGGCGCCTATGCCGATTGCCGGCGCGGCCTCGATGCCGTGCCTGGGATGGCCGAGGTGTTGATCGAGGCTGTCGAGAAGAAGGCGCGGCCGTTCTTCGGCATTTGCGTCGGCATGCAGCTCATGTCCTCGCGCGGCCTTGAGAAAACCGTGACGCACGGCTTTAACTGGATTCCCGGTGACGTCGTCGAGATGACGCCTGACGATCCCGCGCTGAAGATCCCGCAGATCGGCTGGAACACGCTCGACCTGAAGCGCGAACATCCGCTCTTCGAGGGAATTCCGACAGGGTCGCAGGGGCTACATGCTTATTTTGTGCATTCCTACCATCTTGCTGCCGAAAACGCCGAGGATGTCATTGCGACGGCCGACTATGGCGGTCCGATGACCGCTTTCGTCGGGCGCGACAACATGGTCGGAGCACAGTTTCACCCCGAAAAGAGCCAGAAGCTCGGCCTGGCCCTGATCCGCAATTTCCTGCGCTGGAACCCATAGTTCACGCAATTCCGGACGCAAAATCGCTGCGCAGTTTTGCTGGAATTGCTCCAAGGGCTGGCTTTTAATACAGCCGCCTTATTTCCTCTGTATGGAAACGGCGGAACAGGAGCGCACTCGATGCCGGCTTCACGGAAATCAGGCAAGGTGTTCTACACGTTGCGGCCCTCCAGGGAAGGCTTGCCTGCCTTTTCTGATATCAAGCTTCCCGGCGGCACGATCATCCGCCGTGTCGACGAAGCCATCCACAGACAAGCGCTTTCCAATGCAGCCAAGGCGCTGAAAGAAAGGCTGGACCGATGATCCATGAATCGTTCCCCGCAAACGACAGTGCGAGCCGGCGGCAAAATGGGGTCAGCGCCAGCGACATCGCCGAGGCCGTGCTGGAATTCTATATCGAAGGTGAGGACGATCTGATCGGCCTGCTCGCCTACGCACTCTACGAGCGTCAAAAGCGCGATTTCGTTCTCAGCCATCGCAAGCGAAATGCCGGCCGTTCGCCCGATGAGGCCGAACTTGCCGCCGTCAACAGCAATTATCTCTCGACCGACCTGCGCAATACGCTGCGCGACCGCGCCTCGCAGATCCTTTCGAGTTATGCCGAAACCTATGTCGAGGCGATGGAGCCGCAGATCCGGCTCACTGCCGTCAACAACGATGCGCTGCGCCAGGTGCGAAACATCGAGAAATCGATCAAGAGGCGCCTGGGCTTCTGGCGTCAGGTCCGGGCCGGCTTTGCCGTCATCCTGCTGCTTCTTCTGCTTTTCGGCGCGGCTACCATTGCCGCTGTCTTTTTCCGCTCGGATATCGTAGATGCGTGGAATGCGCTGATGGTACCGACCACTCTACGGACGTAAGACGACATGATCCTTTTTCCCGCGATCGACCTGAAAGGCGGCCAATGCGTCCGCCTGAAGCTCGGCGACATGCAGCAGGCGACGGTCTACAACACCGATCCGTCCGCCCAGGCGAGATCCTTCGAAGATCAGGGTTTCGAATGGCTGCATGTGGTCGATCTCGACGGCGCCTTCGCGGGACATTCGGCCAATGGCGATGCCGTCGAAGCGATCCTCAAGGCAACTGACAATCCGGTGCAGCTCGGCGGCGGCATTCGCACGCTCGATCATATCGAGGCCTGGCTGTCGCGCGGGCTGCGACGCGTCATTCTCGGCACCGTGGCGGTCAGAAATCCGGCGCTGGTCATCGAGGCCTGCCGGAAATTTCCTGGTCATGTCGCCGTTGGCATCGATGCCAAGGGCGGCAAGGTGGCCGTCGAGGGTTGGGCGGAGGCCTCCGAACTCGGTATCATCGAGCTCGCCAGAAAATTCGAGGGGGCCGGCGTCGCCGCGATCATCTACACCGATATCGACCGTGACGGCATCCTGGCCGGCATCAACTGGACCTCGACGCTGGAACTTGCCGACGCCGTTTCCATTCCCGTCATCGCCTCGGGCGGCCTTGCCTCTCTCGACGATGTCAGGCGCATGCTGGAGCCCGATGCGCGAAAGCTGGAAGGGGCGATTTCCGGCCGTGCGCTTTATGATGGCCGTATCGACCCCAAGGAAGCGCTGGCGCTGATCAAGGCGGCCCGGACCAAGGAGACCGCGTAATGACCCTCAAGGCCCGTGTCATCCCCTGCCTCGACGTCAAGGACGGCCGCGTCGTCAAGGGCGTCAACTTCCTCAACCTCGTTGATGCCGGCGATCCCGTCGAAGCCGCGAAGGCCTATGATGCGGCCGGTGCCGACGAACTCTGTTTCCTCGACATCACCGCTTCCTCGGACAATCGCGAGACGATCTTCGATGTCGTGTCGCGCACGGCCGACCAATGCTTCATGCCGCTGACGGTCGGCGGCGGGGTGCGTACTATCGCCGATATCCGCAAGCTGCTGCTGTGCGGTGCCGACAAGGTCTCGATCAATTCGGCGGCCGTCAGCAATCCCGACTTTGTCACTGAGGCGGCCGACAAGTTCGGCGACCAGTGCATCGTCGTCTCGATCGACGCCAAGCGCCGGCGCACCCAGGCGGTCGGCGGCGACAATCTCAGCGCCTGGGAAATCTATACCCATGGCGGCCGCAACGCGACCGGCATCGATGCCGTCGAATTCGCCCAGAAGATGGTGGCGCGCGGCGCCGGCGAGCTGCTGGTCACCTCGATGGACCGCGACGGCACCAAGGTCGGCTACGATCTGGAACTGACGCGGGCGATCGCCGATGCAGTGCGTGTGCCTGTCATCGCCTCCGGCGGCGTCGGCGATCTCGACGATCTCGTCGCCGGGGTAAAGGAGGGCCATGCCAATGCCGTCCTCGCCGCGTCGATCTTCCACTTCGGCACCTATTCCGTCAGCGAGGCAAAGCACTATATGTCGAAGTGCGGCATCGACATGCGTCTCGACTGAACCTTGAAAGCGGACCTATGAGCGGATTTTCCCTTTCCGATCTCGAGAGCATCGTCGAAGAGCGATCGAAAGCCTCGCCGGAGCAATCCTGGACCGCCAAGCTCGTGGCCGCCGGCCAGCCGAAAGCGGCAAAGAAGCTCGGCGAAGAAGCGATCGAAGCCGTGATGGCGGCGGTGACGGGCGACCGCGACAATCTGACCTATGAGGCTGCCGATGTGCTCTATCACCTATTGGTCGTATTGAAGATTGCTGAAATACCGTTAGAGAATGTCATGGCCGAGCTCGAGCGCAGAACCGCGCAGTCCGGCCTCAAGGAAAAGGCCAGCCGGCAGAGTTCATGAGTATCGCGACTGAGATTATCGGGGTGCCGGAAACGTTGGATCATTTCCAGTCGGAATCCTATTCCCCCTACCACTTCTTCTCTTCCGAACAATGGGCGAAATTCCGCGCCGACACGCCGTTGACGCTGACGAGCGACGAGGTCAAACGGCTGCGTTCGATGGGCGATCCGATCGATCTCGACGAGGTCCGGCGCATCTATCTGTCGCTGTCACGGCTGCTGTCGGCGCATGTCGAATCCTCGCAGATGCTGTTCGAACAGCGCAACCGCTTCCTCAGCCTGTCCGATGTGACGAAGACGCCCTTCGTCATCGGCATCGCCGGCTCGGTCGCTGTGGGAAAATCGACCACCGCCCGCATCCTCAAGGAGCTTCTGGGGCGCTGGCCCTCCAGTCCGAAGGTCGATCTCGTCACCACCGACGGCTTCCTTCATCCGAACGCCGTGCTGCAGCGGGAAAAGCTGATGCAGCGCAAGGGCTTTCCGGAAAGCTACGACACGGCTGCGATCCTGCGCTTCCTCTCGGCCATCAAGGCCGGACAGCCGGATGTGAAGGCGCCCAGCTATTCGCACCTCGTCTACGACGTGCTGCCGGACGAATACAAGATCGTCGACCGGCCCGACATCCTGATCTTCGAGGGCATCAACGTGCTGCAGTCGCGCGACCTGCCTGCCGGCGGCAGGATTGTGCCGATGGTCTCCGACTTCTTCGACTTCTCGATCTATATCGATGCCGCGGAAGACGAGATCCACAACTGGTATGTCACGCGCTTCATGCGGCTGCGCGAGACCGCCTTCCGCGATCCGAATTCCTATTTCCATCGCTATGCCTCGATCAGCGACGCGGAAGCGCTCGAAATCGCCGAGGATCTCTGGGCAAACATCAACCTGAAAAACTTGCGCCAGAACATTCTGCCGACGCGTCCGCGCGCCGATCTCATCCTGAAAAAGGGCAAGGATCACCTGATCGAACAGGTCGCGCTGCGAAAACTATAGCGACGTCTCTATTTCAGGGATTGACGCAGCGCAGCGTCAGATTGATGCGGCCGCCATTCTTCAGCAGCGTCGAAGTCGCCGGATGGATACGGTCGACGCCGTGGAAACAAAGCCTCCCCTCGCCGCCCAGCACCACCAGATCACCGCTTGAAAGTTTGAAAGACAGCGTAGGATCATTGCGGCTGAGGCCGCCGACACGAAAGAGGCAGCTGTTGCCGAGCGAGATCGAGACGACCGGGGCCTTGAGATCCTGTTCGTCCTTGTCCTGATGCAGGCCCATGCGGGCTTCGTCGGAGTAGAAATTGACGAGGCAGGCTTCCGGCAGCTTGTCGCAACCCGAAACGTCATTCCAGATATCGAGCAATTGCTGCGGCATATCAGGCCAGGGCCTGCCGGTTGCCGGATGCGTCGGCTGGTAGCGATAGCCGCGCTCCTTGTCCGTCACCCAACCGAGCGGCCCGCAATTGGTCATGCGCACCGACATCGGCTTACCGGTGCCGGGCATGACGGGCACGTAAAGCGGCGCTTCGGCGACGATGGTGCGGATCACCTCGACCAATGCCTCCTGACGCGCGCGGTCGAGATAGCCGGGGAGATGGCGGATGCCGTTCAAGAGCGCGACCATGTCATTCACTACCGCCGGGGCGGCCGCGCATTTTCTTGACTTCCGAGCGGCCGGATTTTTCTTTCAGGCGGCGTTCGACCGAACCCTTGGTCGGCTTGGTCTTCTTGCGTGGCGGCGGTGGCGGCTTGGCGGCCTCCAGGATCAGCTCCTTTAGCCGGTCGCGCGCATCCTCGCGGTTGCGATCCTGGCTGCGAAACCGGCTCGCCTCGATCATCAGCACGCCGTCCTTCGACAAGCGCCGGCCGGCCAGCTTGATCGCATTGGTTTTGACACGATCATTCAGGGACGGCGAATTCGGGATGTTGAAGAACAGCTGGACCGCGGTCGAGACCTTGTTGACATTCTGCCCGCCGGGGCCGCCCGCCAGAACGAACTGTTCCGTCAGCTCCCATCCCGCGATGGTGATCCTGTCATCGATATAGAGCGCGTCGCTGGCCATGCGGCGTTCTATCTCACATCAATGGCGAATTGAAAATATCGGCCATGATCAAGAAAAACCCGGCAATCCTGCGATGCCGGGTTTCACGTGAGTCAGAGACTGGGGCATTCCGTTCTTCTTGGAAGTACGGAATGCTCTAGCTTTTTGTTTTCACGCAATTCCGGACGCAAAACCGCTGCGCACTTTTGCTGGAATTGCTTGTTCGCCTTATTCGGCGGCAACCTTCACGCCGGGGGCGGCATCGCGAACACCGCCGTCGACATGATTTTCAAACTTGGCGAAGTTCGCAATGAACATCGAGACCAGCTTTTCGGCCTGCGCGTCATAGGCTGCCTTGTCGGCCCAGGTCGAGCGCGGATCGAGAATGCTGCTGTCGACGCCGTCGACGGAGACGGGCACGGCGAAGCCGAAGTTCGTGTCAGCACGGAATTCGGCCTGTCCAAGTTCGCCGGTCAGGGCGGCGGCGAGAAGTGCGCGCGTCGCCTTGATCGGCATACGCTTGCCGGTGCCGTAGGCGCCGCCGGTCCAGCCGGTATTGACGAGCCAGCATTGGACACCATGACGGCTGATCAGCTCCTTGAGCAGATTGCCATATTCGGCCGGATGCCGCGGCATGAAGGGTGCGCCAAAGCAGGTGGAGAAGGTCGCTTCCGGTTCGACGACACCCTTTTCCGTGCCGGCCACCTTGGCGGTGTAGCCGGAGAGGAAGTGATACATCGCCTGGTCAGGCGTCAAGCGGGCGATCGGTGGCATGACGCCAAAGGCATCGGCGGTCAGCATGATGATCGTCTTCGGATGCCCGGCGCGGCCCGTTTCCGAAGCGTTCGGGATGAAGTCCATCGGATAGGCGCAACGGGTGTTTTCGGTCAGCGACCCGTCGTTGAAATCCGGCTCGCGGCTTTCGTTCAGCACGACGTTTTCCAGCACGGTGCCGAAGCGCTGCGTCGTCGCATAGATTTCCGGCTCGGCTTCAGCCGAGAGGCGGATCGTCTTGGCGTAGCAGCCGCCTTCGAAGTTGAAGATGCCGTTTTCGCTCCAGCCGTGTTCGTCATCGCCGATCAGCGTCCGTGCCG
The DNA here is from genome assembly GCF_056406515.1 of Rhizobium sp. P1_B8. NCBI lineage: Bacteria > Pseudomonadati > Pseudomonadota > Alphaproteobacteria > Hyphomicrobiales > Rhizobiaceae > Rhizobium > Rhizobium sp. P1_B8. The sequence continues at coordinate 21,968 of NZ_JBFTZZ010000010.1, forward strand.
GATCGGCCGAAAGCGTCGTCTTGCCGGTGCCGGAAAGGCCGAAGAAGACCGCCGCGTCACCGTCCGGACCGACATTGGCCGAGCAGTGCATCGGCATCACGCCCTTGGCCGGCAGCAGGTAGTTGAGCACGGTGAAGACCGATTTCTTCATTTCGCCGGCATAGGACGTGCCGCCGATCAGGACGAGACCATTGGTGAGATCGCAGGCGATCACCGTTTCAGAACGGCAGCCGTGGCGAGCCGGATCGGCCTTGAAGCTCGGCAGATCCATGATCGTCAGCTTCGGGACGAAGCTGGACAGCGCTGCGGTGTCGGGGCGGATCAGCAGATTGCGGATGAACAGCGAATGCCAGGCGAACTCGGTCACGACGCGGGTCGGCAGGGCATGGCCTTCCTCGGCGCCGCCGACGAGGTCCTGGACGAAAAGCTCCTTGCCCGCGGCATGCGCCAGCATATCGTCGCGCAACAAGGCGAAATGTTCCGGCGAGATCGGCTTGTTGTTGTCCCACCAGATTTCGCCATCGGTATTGATGTCGCGAACGACGAACTTGTCGCGCGGCGAACGGCCCGTGTGCTGGCCGGTGATAGCCCGCAGCGCGCCCTGAGCGGTCAGTTCGGCTTCGCCCCGGCGGATCGCTTCTTCATAGAGCGCGGCGGCGGAAAAGTTGTAACGAACGCTGGCTGCGCCGCCCAATCCCACCGTTGCCAGCTCTATTGCCGGGTTATGAACTCCGAACATTTCCATGGCTAGTTCCCTTCGCTCAGGCTCGTTGCCGTTAAAACTGAGCACGAAAATACGGGCAGAAATTTTAAAACACAAGATGGAAAACTTGAGAAAATGCAGTGATATCAAATAATTAATCGATTTAAATTTATACCCTCAATTTTAAATCGTTTGAAAAGTCTGCGTTTAACTATTTTGATATGCCACCTGAGATTGCTTTGCGAATTTTACGACAATCCTCCCCCTTTATCTTTGCCACAATTTGTTCCACCTTTATCCTCCATAAGCGCATCCGGTCATTGAGACCGCCTGGGGAGAGCAAAATCCGGGAGATTGCGCACTGATGACGGAGACCAACACCATGCCGACAATCGCGCTCGTTGATGACGACCGCAACATCCTCACCTCGGTGTCGATCGCGCTGGAGGCCGAAGGATACAAGGTCGAGACTTATACGGACGGTGCCTCGGCGCTCGACGGCCTCCTGGCACGACCGCCGCAGCTGGCGATCTTCGACATCAAGATGCCACGCATGGATGGCATGGAACTGCTGCGCCGCCTGCGGCAGAAGTCGGATATTCCCGTCATCTTCCTCACCTCCAAGGACGAGGAGATCGATGAACTCTTCGGTCTGAAGATGGGCGCCGACGATTTCATCACCAAGCCTTTTTCGCAGCGTCTGCTGGTGGAGCGCGTGCGCGCCGTCCTGCGCCGCGCATCAAGCCGTGAAGCCGCCGCCGCCGGCACCAGCCCCACCGGCGCGCCGAAGACCGGCGCGGTGCAGCAGGCCCGCTCGCTGGAGCGCGGTCAGCTGGTCATGGACCAGGAACGCCACACCTGCACCTGGAAGGGCGAGGCGGTGACGCTGACGGTGACCGAATTCCTGATCCTGCATTCGCTGGCGCAGCGCCCCGGCGTCGTCAAAAGCCGCGACGCGCTGATGGACGCGGCCTATGACGAACAGGTCTATGTCGACGACCGAACCATCGACAGCCACATCAAGCGGCTGCGCAAGAAATTCAAGATGGTCGACACCGACTTTGATATGATTGAAACACTTTACGGAGTGGGATACCGCTTCCGCGAAGCAGCCTGAGCCCAAGCGGCGCAGCAGCAGTCAAAATGTTACAGCGTCCTTTGCGCGTCTGAAAAGACGCGCGGCGCTGTAGGAAATATTAAGGGCTGCGGGCCGGTTCATCCGGCCCCGCCCTTCGAAAGGGCCTGTCATTGGCACAGTTGGTGCAGGAAAGGGATCTGGACGATGCGGAGGGCGTAAGCACCCGTCGCGTCCGGGGCCGGCGTTGGTCGCATCCCTTCACCCTGATCCGCCGCATCTTCGGCAATGCGGTCTTTTCGAGCCTGACGCGGCGCATCCTGTTCTTCAATCTTGCCGCACTGCTGGTGCTCGTCGGCGGTATCCTCTACCTCAACCAGTTCCGGGAGGGGCTGATCGACGCCCGCGTCGAGAGCCTGCTGACGCAGGGCGAGATCATTGCCGGCGCCGTTTCGGCCTCCGCTTCGGTCGATACCAACTCGATCACCATCGATCCGCAGAAACTGCTCGAGTTGCAGGCCGGCCAGAGCATCACGCCGGTGCCGAATGACGAGGATCTCGAATTCCCGATCGATCCCGAGAAGGTCGCGCCCGTCCTGCGCCGACTGATTTCTCCGACGCGCACGCGCGCCCGCATCTTCGATGCCGACGCCAATCTGCTGCTCGATTCGCGCCATCTCTATTCGCGCGGCCAGGTGCTGCGCTTCGACCTGCCGCCTGTTGAAGAGGAGAAACAGACCTGGAGCGAGTGGTTCGCCACCCTGTTCAACAAGGCGCTGCAGCCCGGCAATCTGCCGCTCTATAAGGAAGCGCCGGGCGGCGACGGCTCGATTTATCCCGAGGTGATGAATGCGCTCACCGGCGTGCGCGGCGCGGTCGTGCGCACCACCGAGAAAGGCGAGCTCATCGTTTCCGTCGCCGTGCCGATCCAGCGTTTCCGTGCCGTGCTCGGCGTTTTGCTGCTGTCGACGCAGGCGGGCGACATCGACAATATCGTCCATGCCGAGCGGCTTGCCATCATGCGCGTCTTCGGCGTCGCGACTCTCGTCAACGTGCTGCTTTCGCTGGTGCTTTCATCGACGATCGCCAATCCGCTGCGCCGTCTTTCGGCGGCCGCCATCCGTGTGCGCCGGGGGGCCAAGGCACGCGAGGAGATCCCCGATTTCTCTGCCCGCCAGGACGAAATCGGCAACCTTTCCATCGCGTTGCGCGAGATGACGACGGCGCTCTACGACCGCATCGATGCGATCGAGAGTTTCGCGGCCGATGTCAGCCACGAGCTCAAGAATCCGCTGACCTCGCTGCGCAGCGCTGTGGAAACGCTGCCGCTTGCCCGATCCGACGATTCCAAGAAGCGGCTGATGGACGTCATCCAGCACGATGTCCGCCGCCTCGACCGGCTGATCAGCGATATCTCAGACGCCTCCCGTCTCGATGCCGAACTCGCACGCGTCGATGCCGGCTCCGTCGATATGGAAGTGCTGCTGCGTGACCTCATCGAGGTTTCGCGCCAGGTCAGGAGCAGCAAGAAGCAGGTGGAGATCGAATATGCGATCGAGCGCAAGCCGAACATCAAGACGCGCTTCGTCGTCAATGGCCACGATCTGCGCATCGGCCAGATCATCGCCAACCTGATCGAGAATGCCCGCTCTTTCGTGCCGGAAAAGGGCGGCAAGATTACCGTGCGGCTGGTGCGGACGCGTTCGCGCTGCGTCACCACTATCGAAGACAACGGCCCCGGCATCCAGGCGGAAAATATCGACCGTATCTTCGAGCGCTTCTATACGGACCGGCCGGAATCGGAAGGCTTCGGCCAGAATTCAGGTCTCGGCCTTTCGATCAGCCGGCAGATTGCCGAAGCGCATGGCGGTTCGCTGAGAGCTGAAAACATCACCGATGCCGAAGGCGGGCATGTGCTCGGCGCGCGCTTCATCCTCTCTTTGCCAGTCGGCACCGCGGCATGACCGAGGCAGCTTTCAACATCCATGCGACGGCGATCGTGGTCGGCAAGACGGGATTGCTGTTCAGCGGGCCTTCCGGCTGGGGCAAATCGATGCTGGCCTTCACCTGCATGACGGAGGCGCGCCGCCTCGGACTGTTCACGGCGCTGGTCGCCGACGACCAAGTTCTTCTCTCAGGAGAGGCCGGCGCGGTGATTGCCGCGTGCCCGCCGTCGATCACCGGGCTGATGGAGCTTCGTGGCACCGGTATCGTTCATCAGGAGCATATTCCCAGGGCGGCCATGCATTATGCCGTGCTCCCGGGCAGTGCCACCGGCGAAAACCGGGTGCCTCCCGAGGGCGAAATGGTGAGCCTTGCCGCCGGTTTGTCGCTTCCCGCATTGCGGTTGCTCGCGGGCGTTTCCTCACCCCTTGCGATCCTGATGGCAAAAGTGCCGGATATCGGGCGCTAGGGCCTTCCGGATTGGTCAATCTGCCTTATATAGTCGCATTTTTATCTTGCACTTCGGCTTTTCATAGCCAAGATGTGCCCCCACCGGTGGACGTAATTGCTGCATTGCGATATTGGGTCCACCGTTTGCGTCTATGGGAGCAGTAATATCATGATCGGACTTGTGCTTGTCACTCATGGCAAGCTGGCTGAAGAGTTTCGTCATGCTGTCGAGCACGTCGTCGGTCCTCAGAAATTTATCGAGACGGTCTGTATTGGCCCCGAAGACGACATGGACCAGAGACGGCAGGATATTCTGGAAGCCGTTTCCGGTGCCGATGATGGCCATGGCGTYGTCATCCTGACCGACATGTTCGGCGGCACGCCGTCCAATCTTGCCATATCAGTCATGAGCAGCGGCCATACCGAAGTCATTGCCGGCGTCAACCTGCCGATGTTGATCAAGCTTGCCGGCGTGCGCGGCGAGAACAACATGGAGAAGGCGCTGGTGGAGGCTTCCGAAGCCGGGCGGAAATATATCAATGTCGCAAGCCGTGTGCTCAGCGGAAAATAACGAGCCTTCATGACATCGCTCTCCCGGGAACTCCTCATTATCAACAAGCGCGGTCTTCACGCGCGCGCTTCCGCCAAATTCGTGCAGATGGTCGAGACCTTCGATGCCGCCATTACCGTTTCCAAGGACGGGATGACGGTCGGTGGCACCTCCATCATGGGGCTGATGATGCTTGCGGCAAGCCCCGGCTCGAGCGTCGTCGTCTCGGCGAGCGGCAGCCAGGCCGAGGAAGCCCTGGAGGCGCTGGACCAGCTGATCCAGAATAGGTTCGGCGAAGAAATGTGAGCGCCGGCGAGCTCATATAAACATATAAAGACTTCTTTATATCCTTATTGCCATCCCGGGCGAAGCCTGCTAAACGGCGGACATGCCGTGCGCTTGCACGCGGTCATCTTCGCGCCTGCGCCAATTTTGAGACGTTTTCAGCCTGGAGGCCTCTATGAGCACTGAAAAAGATTATGTTGTCGCCGATATCGGGCTTGCGGATTTCGGCCGCAAGGAAATTACGATCGCCGAAACCGAAATGCCGGGGCTGATGTCCTGCCGCACCGAGTTCGGCCAGACTAAGCCGCTGAAGGGCGCGCGCATCACCGGCTCGCTACACATGACCATCCAGACGGCCGTGCTCATCGAAACGCTGGTAGCGCTCGGCGCCGAAGTCCGCTGGGCCTCCTGCAACATCTTCTCGACGCAGGATCATGCCGCTGCCGCGATCGCCGCTTCCGGCGTGCCTGTCTTCGCCATCAAGGGCGAATCGCTCGAGGATTACTGGGTCTACACCGACAAGATCTTCCAGTGGGCCGATGGCGGCCTTTCCAACATGATCCTCGATGACGGCGGCGATGCCACCATGTACATCCTGCTTGGCGCCCGCGCCGAGGCCGGCGAGGACGTGCTGTCTCACCCGCATTCCGAAGAAGAGGAAATCCTCTTCGCACAGATCAAGAAGCGCCTCGCCGCTTCCCCGGGCTGGTTCACCAAGCAGCGCGACGCGATCAAGGGCGTCACCGAGGAAACGACGACCGGCGTCAACCGCCTTTACCAGCTCAGCCAGAAGGGTCTGCTGCCCTTCCCGGCGATCAACGTCAACGACTCGGTTACCAAGTCGAAGTTCGACAACAAGTATGGCTGCAAGGAATCGCTGGTCGACGGCATCCGTCGCGGCACCGACGTCATGATGGCCGGCAAGGTTGCGGTTGTTTGCGGATACGGCGACGTCGGCAAGGGTTCTGCCGCTTCGCTCTCCGGCGCCGGCGCCCGCGTCAAGGTGACCGAAGCCGATCCGATCTGCGCATTGCAGGCTGCGATGGACGGTTATGAAGTCGTTCTGCTCGAGGACGTCGTTTCCTCTGCCGATATCTTCATCACCACCACCGGCAACAAGGACGTCATCCGCATCGACCATATGCGGGCGATGAAGGATATGGCCATTGTCGGCAATATCGGTCACTTCGACAATGAAATCGAAGTCGCTGCATTGCGCAATCTCAAGTGGACCAACGTCAAGCCACAGGTCGACCTGATCGAATTCCCCAAGGGCAACCGCATCATCCTTCTTTCCGAAGGCCGTCTGCTCAACCTCGGCAACGCCACCGGTCATCCGTCCTTCGTGATGTCGGCTTCGTTTACCAACCAGACGCTGGCGCAGATCGAGCTCTTCACCAAGCCCGACCAGTATTCCAACCAGGTCTATATCCTGCCGAAGCATCTCGATGAAAAGGTCGCACGCCTGCATCTCGACAAGCTCGGCGTGAAGCTGACTGAGCTTTCTGAGGAACAGGCTGCCTATATCGGCGTCTCGCCGAAGGGGCCGTTCAAGTCCGACCACTACAGATATTGATCTGATCGTTAATATCCACAAGATGTAGAAGCCGCGGCATTGACAAATGTCGCGGCTTATTTTTTGGGCGCTCCCTTCCCGCCGATTCCCTTCCGAAGTATTGTTTTAAGACTTGATTCGTGGCGCCGGACCCTGTCCGACCGCTGCGAAAATGGGATGTCTTGTCGTAATGCGGCACATTGAAGGACGGAGACATACCGCGGATGTCGGAAATGAAAAGCAGCCTGCCCGGTCAGGCGGATGATGGCGCTCGCGCCGATCGCCGCCCGCTCATGGCAGGCCAAGGATATAAATCTGCAACGGCACACGAGGCCGCAAAGCAAGGGCACGGACCATTGGCGCGCTTCCTGAAAAGCTGCGCTGCCGGCACGGCGCTTGCCGCGCTGGCGCGGCCGGCTCTGGCACAGGCGGAGCAGCAAGCGGCGGCTTCGGCTCACCTCTTCACATCCTCGCAGGTGATCGGTGTTTCCGTCGTCATCGGCGTCATATCGGCAGCACTGCTGTCGACGCTGTGGCTCGTGCGCCAGCGCGGCAACCTGGAAAACGAGAGCCGGGAAATCCGCTCGGCGCTCTCCGATGCCCAGCAGCGTATTTCGCAATACCAGGCTCTGATCGCCGACAAGAACCGGCGGATCGTTATCTGGGACGGCAATGCGCGCCCCGAACTGCTCGGCCAACTTCCGCCCGAGACCGGCGCGCCGCAGGACGGCGAATTCCTGGCCTTCGGCCTGTGGCTGAAGTCACGTTCGGCTTCCGAGCTGGAAAAGGCGATCGACCGGCTGCGCGACGAGGCGCAGAGCTTCGACATGGTGGTCGAAACCATCCGCGACGAAATCCTCGAGGCGCAGGGCCGGGTTTCCGGCGGGCGGGCCTTCGTCCGTTTCGTGGCGCTCAACAATCTGCGCGCCGAGCTCGCAGAGCTCAGGATCGAGCGCGACCGGCTGATGACCTCGATCTCGGCCTTCCAGACCATGCTCGACGCGATTGACATGCCGGCCTGGCAGCGTGACCCGGTGGGCCGCCTCACCTGGGTCAACCAGGCTTATGGCGAGGCGGTCGAGGCGCGATCGCCGCAGCAGGCGATCAATGAAGGCCGCGAGATGTTGACGACCGTGGCGCGCGAACGCATTCGCGCGACGACGACGCCGGAATCGCCCTTCCACGACAAGATTTCGACGGTCGTTCACGGCAACCGCACTTTCTTCGACGTCGTCGACGTCAGGGTTCCCGGCGGCTCGGCCGGCATCGCGATCGATGTGTCCGACATAGAGGCAGTGCGCGCCGAGCTGGAACGGACGCTGAAGAGCCATGCCGAAACGCTCGACCATCTCGCCACGCCGGTTGCCATCTTCGACGGCGACCGCCGGCTGCAATTCTACAACCAGGCCTTCGTCGCGCTCTGGGAGCTGGATATCGCCTTCCTCGAAGGCCGACCTGACAATAGCGAGCTGCTCGAGCGGCTGCGGGCGGCCAAGAAGCTACCGGACCAGCTCAACTGGAAAAGCTGGAAGGAAGCCGCACTTTCCGTTTATCGCGCGCTCGACACGCAATCCGATCTCTGGCACCTGCCGAACGGACAGACGTTGCGCGTCTTTGCAACCGCCCATCCGCAGGGCGGCGCCACCTGGGTGTTCGAAAACCTGACCGAGCAGGTCGATCTCGAAACGCGCTACAACACACTGGTCAAGGTGCAGGGCGAAACGATCGACCATCTTTCCGAAGGTGTGGCGGTGTTCGGCCCTGATGGACGCATCCGCCTTTCGAACCCGGCCTTCCGCGCGCTCTGGGGGATCACCGAAACCGAAGCCAAGCCCGGCACCCATATCCGTGCGCTGGGCGAGGCCTGCGCGCCGTCCTATGACCGGCCGGACGGCTGGAAGACCTTTGCGGAACTGATCACCAGCTTCGACGACGAACGCCGCTCGGGCCAGGGAACGCTGGAACTCTTCTCCGGCCTCGTGCTCGACTACGCCGTCATCCCGCTGCCGAACGCGCAAACCATGCTGACCTTCGTCAACATGACGGACAGCGTGCGTGCCGAGCGCGCGCTGACCGAGAAGAACGAAGCGTTGCGCAAGGCCGACGAGCTGAAGAACGACTTCGTCCAGCACGTTTCCTATGAACTGCGTTCGCCACTGACCAACATCATCGGCTTCACCGATCTCCTGCGCACGCCGGGTGTCGGGCCGCTGAACGAACGGCAGGCCGAATATATCGACCACATCTCGACCTCGTCCTCGGTTCTCTTGACGCTCGTCAACGATATCCTCGACCTTGCGACCGTCGACGCCGGCATCATGCGCCTCAACTATGCGGATATCGATCTCAACGACCTGCTCGACGACGTCTCGATGCAGATCGCCGATCGCCTCCACGAAAGCGGCGTGGCGCTTGAAATTACCGCACCCGCCTATCTCGGCTCGATCATTGCCGATCCGCAGCGGCTGAAGCAGATCCTTCTGAAGCTTCTTTCCAATGCGGCGAATTTCTCGCCCGAAGGCACCTCGATCTCGCTGGAATGCCATCGCGAAGGCACGGATTTCGTCTTCTCCGTCGGCGATCGCGGCCCCGGCATCTCACCTGATATGATCGCAACCGTCTTCGACCGTTTTGCCACGGGGGCGAAAAGCGGCAAACGCGGCGGCGCCGGCCTCGGCCTCTCGATCGTCGACAGCTTCGTCAGTCTGCATCATGGCGATGTGACGATCGACAGCGAGCCGGGTAAGGGCACGACCGTCGTCTGCCGTATCCCCTCGGTCGATGTACCGCATTCCGCCGCCGCCGAATGACGACCAGCGATGCGATCTCGCTTTTCCTGAAAGACGAGGCGGCTACCATCCGCCTCGGTGAAGATCTGGCGCTGGCCCTGAAGGCCGGCGATTGCCTTGCCCTTTCCGGCGATCTCGGCGCGGGAAAATCCTCGCTCGCCCGGGCGATCCTGCGCGCCATGGCCGATGACGAAGAGCTCGAGGTCCCGAGCCCGACCTTCACGCTGGTCCAGTCCTACGATCTGCGCATCCCCATTTCGCATTTCGATCTCTACCGGCTCGGCGACCCCGCCGAACTGACGGAACTCGGCTTCGACGAGGCTCTGCAGAACGGCATCTGTCTCGTCGAATGGCCGGAGATGGCAGAGAGCGAGCTGCCCACTCAGCGCATCGCACTGACACTGGAACATGAGGGCGAGGGCCGCCGGGCAACAATCAAAGCCGTTGGCGCGCAAATTACACGCATCCGCCGTGTCCTGGCGATCCGCGATTTCCTTGACGCTGCAGGTTACCCCGCAGCGAAACGCCGCTTCCTGACCGGCGATGCCTCGCTGCGCGCCTATGAGGCGATCTATCCGAAGGCCGAGAACCAGCGCATCATCCTGATGGACTGGCCGCCACTTGCCGAAGGCCCGCCGGTTCTCGACGGTAAACCCTATCCCAAAGTCGCGCATCTTGCCGAAAACGCCTATCCGTTCGTGGCGATCGCCGATGCGCTGCGCAAGGACGGCTTTGCGGCGCCCGAAGTCTACAAGGTGGATTATAACAAGGGTATCCTGCTCATCGAAGATCTCGGCAGTGACGGCGTGCTGGATGCCCACGGACAGCCTATTATCGAACGCTATCGCGAAAGCGTTGCCTGCCTGGCCAGACTGCACGCTCTGAAATTTCCGCACGACATCCCTGTTGGAAAGGGGCATGTCCATCATATTCCTGATTTCGACCGGACGGCGATGAAGATGGAGGTGCGGCTGGTGCTCGACTGGCACCTGCCCTGGAAGCGCCAGGGCGCACCCACAACCGAAGCCGAACGCGCGGATTATCTGGCGATCTGGGATACACTCATCGACGAACTCGCAACGGCCGAGAAGAACCTGCTGCTGCGCGACTTCCACTCGCCGAATATCATCTGGAGACCGCATGCGAAGGGCGTCGAACGGATCGGCCTCATCGACTTCCAGGACGCCATGATCGGCCCCACGGCTTATGATCTCGCCTCGATCGTCCAGGATGCGCGCGTAACGATCGAGCCGGGCCTCTTCCGGCAACTGATGGATGATTATCTGGGGCTTCGCCGCGCACAGGGCGGTTTCGACGAAGCCGGCTTCATGAGGGCCTGGGCAATCATGTCGGCGCAGCGCAATTGCAAGCTTGCCGGTCTCTGGGTGCGCTTGTTGCAGCGCGACGGCAAGCCGGGCTATCTGAAACACATGCCGCGCACGCTTGCCTATCTGAACGTCGCGCTAGAGCATGAAACGCTTGCCCCCTTGCGCGATTGGTGCACAAGGGCTGGAATAGACCAGAGCGAATCATAAGTTCCGGATCAGAATGACCATCAGACAAGCCATGGTACTGGCCGCGGGTCTCGGAACCCGCATGCGCCCGATCACCGATACGATCCCGAAGCCGCTGGTGAAGATCGACGGCAAGCCGATGATCGACTACGCGCTGGATTCACTGGTGGCGGCCGGTGTCGAACGGGCCGTCGTCAACGTCCACCACTTCGCCGATCAGATGCTCGACCATCTCAGGAACTACCGCGGCCTCGACATCATCATTTCCGACGAGCAGGACGCTCTGATGAATTCCGGCGGCGGGCTTGCGAAGGGCCTGACATTACTTAACCGCAACAATGTCTTCGTCATGAATGCCGATCTCTTCTGGATCGGCGAGCAGCCGGGGCGACCGACCAACCTGCAACGCTTAGCCGGATTCTTCGATAGTGAACGCATGGACATGGCGCTGCTTTGCGTTGGGATCGAGGATACGACAGGTCACAACGGCAAGAATGACTTCAGCCTCGCAACCGATGGCCGGCTGACGCGTTATCGCGACGATCCGTCCAATCCCGTTGTCTATGCCGGAGCGATCGTCATGAACCCGTCGCTGCTCGACGATGCACCGAAGGATGCCTTCAACCTCAATATCTATTTCGACAAGGCGATCGCGCGCGGACGGCTTTTCGGCATGGTGCTCGAAGGCCATTGGTTGACTGTGGGAACGCCGGAGGCAATCGGCGAGGCGGAGGAAACGATCCGCAGGTTGCGGGCGTTTGCCTGAGCCATGGCAGAGCGGCACCAGCCACGCATCCTGACAATCCCGGCGGGCCTCCCCTTCCTGAAAATGCTGGCGACGACGCTTTGCGATGGCCGACTGACGCCGCTTTTCCAGCACGAGGCCGATGATCCGCTGTCGCTCGCCAAGGTGACGATCTACCTGCCGACCCGGCGCGCCGTGCGTGTGCTGCGCTCGGAATTCGTCGACCTGCTCGGCGGCCGCTCGGCCATCCTGCCGGTCATCCGTCCACTCGGCGAAACCGACGACGATAGCGGCTATTTCGACGAGGTGCTGCCGGCAACGATCGATCTCGCCCAGCCGCTGTCGAATACCGCCCGTCTGCTGGAGCTGGCGCGCCTGATCCTTGCCTGGCGAAACAAGCTGCCGGAGATCGTCCGCCACATCCATTCGGACTCGCCGCTCGTTGCGCCGGCAAGTCCGGCGGATGCGATCTGGCTCGCCCGCAACCTTGCGGAGCTGATCGATTCCATCGAGACCGAGGATCTCGACTGGTCCGAATTGTCGAAACTCGACACCGGCGACTATGCCGCCTGGTGGCAGCTGACGGCGGAATTTCTGCAGATCGCCAGCGCTTTCTGGCCGGAGCGGCTTTCCGAACTCGGCAAATCCTCGCCGGCGCGGCACAGAAACGCCATTCTCCGGGCCGAAGCAAGCCGGCTTTCGGCGACGAAACCCGCCGGACCGATCATCATTGCCGGTTCGACGGGTTCCGTTCCCGCCACCGCCGATCTGATCAACGCCGTCGCCCATCTGCCTGAAGGCGTGATCGTGCTTCCGGGTCTCGATCTCTCCATGCCCGAAAGGCACTGGCAGATGGTCGCGCCGGAACTGACGCCCGGCCAACATGCCAATCCGGCAAGCCGGAGCCATCCGCAGTATGGTGTGTCGTCGCTGCTCAAGCGGCTGAAGCTGACGCGGGCCGACGTCATGCTCCTCGATAGGCCGGAGGCCGATCTCGACCGGCGCGCCGAAATCCTGTCGCGCGCACTTGCGCCGGCGGAGGCGACCAGCGACTGGGGGGCGTGGAAGAACGACCTGCCGGCAGGTGCGCTATCTTCGGCCTTCTCCGATGTCTCGCTGATCGAAGCCGCCAATGAGCGCGAGGAAGCAACCGCAATTGCCGTCGCACTCCGGCTGGCGTTGGAAAGACCTGGACAGGATGGCGAAAGCCGGGCAGCACTCATCACTCCGGACCGCAATCTCGCGCGGCGGGTGATGGCCGAGCTCTCCCGCTTCGGCATCCTCGCCGACGATTCGGCGGGCACGCCACTTTCGGCCATGCCGCAGGGCACCTTGCTGCAATTGTTGCTGGAGGCAGCGCTGCGGCCGGGCGATCCAGTGGCGATCATCTCGCTGCTCAAACATCCGCTTGCCCGCTTCGGGCTAGAACGCGACGCCTTGATTTCCGCTACCGAGGCGCTCGAGCTGCTGGCGCTGCGCGGCGGCGTGGCAGAGGTTGATATCAGCACGCTGGAACCGCTGCTCACTCGCCAACTTGCCGAACAGGCCCTGGATAGGCATGCGCCGCAATGGCGAAAAGCGCTTTCGCCTGAGGCCGCCGACGCCGCATACGGCCTCGCCCGGCGGGTCGCACAAGCGACCGAGCCTCTAGCTTCGGCGCTGATCCGGCACCGGCCGGAAGATCGCGGAAGAACAGTGCGCTTCACATTGTCCGAATGGGCGGAGCGCACCGGCCGTTCGCTTGAAGCGGTCGCGGTCGATCCGCAAGGCAATCTCGCCGATCTCTGGTCTGGTGAAGCAGGAGATGCACTCGCTGCCCTGCTCGGTGAAGTGATCGACACGGACGGCCAGATGGAGGCCGACGGGCCGCAATGGATCGACATCATGGCAGCCCTTGCGGCCGGTCATGCGGTGAAGCCGCGGGCGCTCAGCCATCCCAGGCTCTTCATCTTCGGCACGCTGGAAGCCCGACTGCAGAGCGTCGATACGTTGATCCTCGGCGGCCTGAACGAAGGCACCTGGCCGGGGCAGACCGCCAACAATCCCTTCATTCCACGAATGATGAAGACGGAGATCGGCCTGGAGCCGCCGGAGCGGCGCATCGGCCAGCTGGCGCATGATTTCGAGATGGCAAACGGCACGCGCCATCTGATCTATGCGCGCGCGCTGCGCCAAGGTTCGACGCCGACCGTCGCCTCGCGTTGGCTGCAGCGGCTGCTGGCGCTCGGGGGAGAGGCGTTCGAAGCGGAATTGAAGGGACGCGGCAACTGGTTTCTCCAATGGGCCGGTCTCATCGATCGGGGAGATGGTCAGGCGCCGGCGCTGCGACCTTCGCCGAAACCGCCGCTGGCCCTGCAACCAAAATCCTATTCCTTCAGCGAAGTCGGCCGGCTGCGCCGTGATCCCTATGCCATCTATGCCCGCCGTGTGCTGCGGCTCGACCCCGTCGACCCGTTCAATCGCGATCCAGGGGCGGCCGAACGCGGAACGCTCTACCACAAGATCATCGACCGGTTCATTCGCGAGGCTCACATCGCCGGCACGCCGGATGCGGCAGCGGCCATGGAGCGCATCCTTTCCGAGCTTTTCGACATGGAGCAGCTGCCGCCGCATATCGATGCCGTGTGGCGGCCGCGCTTTCGCGCGGTGGCCGGCGTCTTCCTCGAATGGGAGGCCGGACGGCGACATGGCATCCGGAAAACGCTGACGGAAGTGCGGGGCGGCATGGAGCTGGAGGCGATCAATATCCGGCTCACCGGTGTCGCAGACCGGATCGACGTCACCGGACCAAACGCCGCCGATATCATCGACTACAAGACCGGCTACAATCCCTCGCCCACGCAGGCACGCGTGCTTCTCGATCCGCAGCTTGCGCTCGAAGCGGCCGCCTTGAGCGCCGGCGCCTTCCGCGATGCCGGCAGCCTCGTGCCGCAGGACCTTCTCTATGTGCGTCTGCGTCCGGGAAGCCGCTTCCAGGTCGATACGGTCAACAACGAGAGCTCTGCCCGCAGCGACAAGGCGAAATCGGCGATGGATCTCGCGGCCGAATCGATCGATCAGTTGGTCAAATTCGTGGGGTTGCTGCAATCCAACGAAAGGGGCTTTACCTCCCGGCTGATCCCGGCCCAGCAATTCGATTTCGGCGGCGACTACGATCATCTTGCCCGCGTCTCCGAATGGTCAACGGCCGAAACCGAAGAGGGCGGTGATGAGTGATGTGACCACCCTTCCCAACGACGACGATCCGGGCGCCTGGATCGGCTGGACTACGATCCAGCAGGCGATTGCCTCTGATCCGCTGCGTTCGGCATGGGTCTCGGCCAATGCCGGTTCCGGCAAGACGCATGTCCTGACACAGCGCGTCATCCGGCTGCTGCTTGCCGGTGCGCGGCCTTCCGCCATTTTATGCCTCACCTATACCAAGGCCGCGGCGTCCGAAATGTCGAACCGCGTCTTCGAACGGCTGGCGGAATGGGTGGTGCTTGACGATGAAGACCTCGGCCGGCGGATAACGCAGATCGAGGGTACGGCTCCCGACGGACTGAAGCTCGCCGAAGCTCGCCGGCTGTTTGCCAAGGCGCTGGAGACACCCGGCGGACTGAAGATCCAGACGATCCATGCCTTTTGCGAGGCGCTGCTGCATCAGTTCCCGCTGGAGGCTAACGTTGCCGGACATTTCTCGGTTCTTGACGATCGCGCGGCGGTGGCACTGCTTTCCGATGCGCGCCGGGCGCTGCTGACGGCAACAGCGCCTGACGAAGACAGCGCCCTTGCCGAGGCATTCGCTTACGTGCTCAATCTCGGCGACGAATCCGGACTGGAGAACCTGCTCGGCGACATCGTCGCCAACCGCAACGCCATTCGTCGTTTCACGGTGACGGCTGGACAGCAGGGCGGTGTGGAGAAGGTCCTGCGCAAGAGGCTGGGTCTCGCCGATGGCGACACCGAAAGCCGGATCGCAGCGCAATATTGGCCTTTGCCGGAGCTTTCGGGCGGCACGCTGGAGCTTTATCTCTCGCTTGCCGACCAGAAGGGCGGTGCGAAGGCGCAGGAGGTTGCCTACGGCCTCAGGCTCGCCGGGCGGGAGCGCGATGAGGCAAGGCGCGCTGAGTTTCTCGAGAAAATCTTTCTGACCGTGAAGGGCGAGCCCAAGGCGGACTCGCAATTCTTCGTCAAAGCCATGCTTGCCGAGGCACCGCAGCTGGCGGGCGCCATCGCCATTGCCCGCGCGCATGTCGCAGCAAGCCGCGACCGGCTGAAACTGATGCGGATGTACGGCGCCACACATGCAGCGCTCGTGCTCGCCGACCGACTGAACCACGACTATGAAGAGCTGAAGAAGCAACGCAGCCAGCTCGACTTTGAGGACCTGATCACCCGCACCGCCGACCTGCTGACGAAAAGTGGCGTCGGTCCGTGGATCCACTACAAGCTCGATCGGGGTATCGATCATATCCTCGTCGACGAGGCGCAGGATACCAGCCCGATCCAGTGGAGCGTCATCCAGTCGCTCGCCGAAGATTTTTTCTCCGGCGAAAGCGCCCGGCCGATCGTGCGTACGCTCTTTGCCGTCGGCGACGAAAAGCAGTCGATCTATTCCTTCCAGGGGGCGCGGCCTGAGCGTTTTTCCGAGGAGAGCGACCGGACGCGGCGGCGCGTTTCCGACAGCGGGCAGAGCTTTTCCTCGGTGCGGCTTCCGCTCTCCTTCCGCTCGACTGCCGACGTGCTCGAGGCCGTCGACCACATTTTCAAGGCACCCGACAACGCGCGCGGCCTGAGCGCGCTCGGCGAACCGGTCGTGCATCGTTCCAGCCGCATCGGACATCCCGGCGCTGTCGACCTCTGGGAGATGGTCGCGCCGGAAGCCGTGGTGAAGGAGGAAGACTGGACGGCGCCCTTCGACGCGACGCCGGAAAGCGCGCCGGCCGCAATCCTCGCGCGGCGGATCGCTCATTCGATCGGCACGCTCGTCGGCCGCGAAACGATCGTCGACAAAGGCAAGGAGCGCCTGATCGAGGCCGGCGACATCCTGGTGCTGGTGCGCAAGCGCGACGCCTTTGTCAATGCGTTGACGCGGGCGCTGAAACGCCGCGGCGATATTCCGGTCGCCGGCGCGGACAGGCTGGTGCTGACCAGCCACATCGCCGTGCAGGATCTGCTGGCGCTCGGCCGATTCCTGCTTCTGCCGGAAGACGACCTGTCGCTCGCCGCCGTGCTCAAGAGTCCGCTTTTCGATCTCTCCGAAGACGACATCTTTGCGATCGCCGCATTGCGCGGCGACAATCAGAGCGTCTGGAGCCATCTCAAAAGCTTCGCCGCCGACGGCACCGAACGTTTCCGTGCTGCCGTTGAGAGGCTGGAACTGTTTCTCCGGCAATCCAGGAGCCTGTCGGTCCATGATTTCTATGCGCGCGTGCTGGGTAGCTATGGCGGGCGGCGGCAATTCCTTGCCCGTCTCGGCACCGAGGTCAGCGATATTCTCGACGAATTCCTGACCTTCACGCTCGACCACGAGAGCTCCGGCCTTCCCGGTCTGCAATCCTTCATCTCGACGCTGGAGCTCGAAGCACCCGTGATGAAACGCGAGCAGGATAAGGGGCGCAACGAGGTGCGGATCATGACGGTGCATGCCTCCAAGGGTCTTGAAGCACCGATCGTTTTCCTCGTCGACGGCGGTTCGAAGGCCTTCACCCATACCCATCTGCCGAAGCTTCGCCTGATCGAGACCGGCCCCTACGAGCCGCCGATGCCCGTCTGGGTTCCTGTCTCCGATCTCGCCAATTCGCTGACCCAGGACGATGCGGCGCGTATCCAGATGCTGGCGGAAGAAGAATATCGCCGGCTGCTCTATGTCGCCATGACACGCGCCGCCGACCGGCTGGTCGTCTGCGGCTATCGTGGCGTGCGTGTGAACAACGACACCTGGCATATGATGATTTCGACGGCGCTGCACGACGACCATCCGCATGTGGAGGCGACCACATTCTCCGGCCCCGATGGGCAATGGCCGGGTATCAAATGGCGCGTGCCGCGGGTAGAACGAAGCTTCGAGCGTACCGATCGCAACGAAGAGCGCGACAGCGAGGAGACCTTGCCGGACGGCCTGTTGCGGCCATTGCCGCCGCAGGCTGAGCTGCCTCGGCCGCTCAGCCCTTCCGGTGCCGGGACGATCGTCGATGAAGATGAAGGCAGTCTGCTGGTCATTTCGCCGCTGTTCGGCGAGAAGGAGCGCAGCGATCGCTCACTGGAGAAGGGCAGGCTGATCCATCGCATGCTGCAGGCGCTTCCCGAAATTCCACTTGCCGAACGGCCTGATGCGGCAAGCCGCTATGCCGAACGAGCGGCGCGATTCTGGCCGGAAGCGGAACGGCGCAAGCTTGTCGATTCAGTTTTGAAACTATTGGACGAGGAAGGTCTGCAGGCCGTCCTCGGTGCGCAGGCCCAGCCAGAGGTCTCGATCATGGGAACATTGACGCTCGAGGACCGGCGCTATGCTGTCTCCGGCCGTATCGACCGGCTTGCCGTCCTTGCCGATCGCGTCGTCATTCTCGACTACAAGACCAATCGGGTGCCGCCGACAACAGAAGAGACCATCCCCTTCGCGCACCGGGCGCAGCTGGCGATCTATCGCGAGATCCTGGCGCCGCTCTATCCTGAGAAGCGTATCGATTGCATGCTTGTCTATACCGAGAACGCCTCGCTCTTCACACTAAGCGAAAAGGCGCTCGGTTTGGCGCTTGCAGCGGTCAAGACAAAGTGAAATACCGGACATTGAAAATTCGGCACCGCACCATCACATGTGGTTCAACACCCAATTCGGTTAAAGGAGCAGCCCATGGCTACCGTGAAAGTCGATATCAATAACTTCCAGTCGGAAGTTCTGGAATCCGCAGAACCCGTCGTCGTCGATTTCTGGGCTGAATGGTGCGGCCCGTGCAAGATGATTGCTCCGAGCCTCGAGGAAATCGCCGTCGAGATGGAAGGCAAGGTCAAGGTGGCCAAGCTGAATATCGATGAGAACCCGGAACTCGCTGCACAGTTCGGTGTGCGCTCCATTCCGACGCTTGCAATCTTCAAGGGCGGCGAAGTTGCCGATATCTCGGTTGGCGCAAAGCCGAAGACGGCCCTTTCGAACTGGATTTCGAACGCTGCCTGATTGATATCTCTCAATTTGTATCACAATGAAAAAGCCCGGTTCGACCGGGCTTTTTTCATCTTACCGCCTTCATTTCGGGGGCGTGCCGTTGTCGGCAAGGACATCGCCGACGAGATAGAGAGAGCCGCCTACCAAGATGCGCGGCGGCAAAGCCTCTGGATCGAGAACGGCTCTTATTGCTTCCAGCGCATCGCCGACCGTCAACATCGGTTCGGCAACCAAACCGGCATCATAAGCGGCATTGGACAATATCACCGGGTCGATCATCGCTTCGCTGCCGCGGATCGGCACGCAGAAAACCTTCTCGACCAGGCCGGTAAAGGCCTTGAAATAGCCGACCGGATCCTTGGTGTTGATCATGCCGGTAATCAGGAAAAGCGGCCGAGACTGGCGTTCCTCGAAATTGGCCATGGCTTCGGCGATCACCTCGCCTGCACCGGGATTGTGTCCGCCATCGATCCAGATCTCGGCGCCGGCGGGCGCATGCGACAGCAGCCGGCCCTCGCTCAGACGCTGCAGCCGGCCCGGCCATTCGACCGAACTCATCGCCTTTTCCATCATCGTCTCGGTGACCGTGAAACCCGCCGCCTTGACGGCACGAATGGCGGCGGCGGCATTGGCATATTGATGCCGGCCGGGAAGGCGCGGCAGCGGCAGGTCGGCAAGACCGAATTCGTCCTGGTAGACGAGCCGGCCATATTCCTCATGCGCCATGAAATCCTGCCCGAAGACCGCGCTCGGGCAATGCAGCCGCTCGGCCGTCGACATCAGCACGTCGAGTGCTGCGTCATATTCCTGATGACCGATGACAACGGGAAATCCCGGCTTCATGATGCCGGCCTTTTCGGCTGCGATCAGCTCGACCCTGTCGCCGAGATAGGGCTGGTGATCCAGCGAAATCGGCATGATGACCGAGACGCCCGGATCGGAAATGACATTCGTGGCGTCGAACCGGCCGCCGAGACCGACTTCGATGATCGCGGCATCGGCCGGATGTTCGGAAAACAGGATGAAGGTGACCGCTGTCAGGATTTCGAAGACGGTAATGTGTTGTCCTGCATTGGCATCGGCCACGCGACGCACGGCCTCGGCAAAAACGGCGTCGTCCACAAGCTGCCCGCGTCCGCCCTTGACGCCAATGCGATAACGCTCGTGCCAATTGACGAGATGCGGCGAGGTGTGGACATGGGCGCTGTAGCCGCCGGCTTCGAGCAGGGCGCGGCAGAAGGCGGTGACAGACCCCTTGCCATTGGTGCCGGCGACATGGATCACCGGCGGCAGCTTCCTGTGCGGATTGCCGAGCACATCGAGAAGACGAGTGATGCGATCGAGAGACAGATCAAAGCCCTTGGGATGCAATCCCATAAGCTTGTCGATCTCCTGTGCTGCCTCACTCACCGCGGTTTGGCCTCTGGGTATCAATTCAGCACCCCGCCTGCTTGTCGGTTATCAGGCGCTCGCCGCCAGAGCAATCGCGCCGCCATTCATGTCGTTCGCCGCAGAAACCGGCTTCTTCGTCAGGATCTTCAAGAGGCGCGCCAGCGTTTCCGGAATATCGTGACGTTTAACGACCATATCGACCATACCATGCTCCAACAGATATTCGGAGGTCTGGAAGCCTTCGGGCAGTTTTTCACGCAACGTCTGCTCGATCACGCGCTTGCCGGCAAAGCCGATTTCGGCGCCGGGTTCTGCCAGATGAATATCGCCAAGCATGGCATAGGAGGCCGTGACGCCACCGGTCGTCGGATTGGTCAGCACGACGATATAGGGCTGGCCGGATTCCTTGAGCATGTCGACGGCAACCGTCGTGCGCGGCAACTGCATCAGCGACAGGATGCCTTCCTGCATGCGCGCGCCGCCGGAAGCGGGGAACATCACCAGCGGGCACTTTTCAGACGTCGCACGCTCGAAAGCCTTAACGATCGCCTCGCCGGCGGCCATGCCGAGCGAACCACCGATAAAGTTGAATTCATGCACGACGGCCACGAGTTTCAGTCCCTGCACCTTTCCGACACCGGCGAGGATCGTATCCTCCTGTTCGGTCTTCAGGCGGCTGTCGCGCAGGCGATCGCTGTATTTCTTCGAATCGCGGAACTTCAGCGGGTCCTGCGCGACCTTCGGCTGCGGCAGCGATTCGAACTCGCCATTGTCGAAAAGATCGGCCAGCCGGGCCTTGGCCGGCATCTTCATGTGATAACCGGACGCTGGAATGACCCATTTGTTGCCTTCGAGGTCCTTGTGGAAGACCATCTCGCCCGTTTCCGGGCACTTGATCCAGAGGTTCTCCGGCACTTCGCGACGGCCCAGCATGGAATTGATCCGCGGGCGAACGTAGTTGGTGATCCAGTTCAACTCGAATACTCCTGATTGACTAAAGCGCGTCGCGATCTTTCAGATTTGCCTGCCACGCTTCTAGGTCTTTGGTTTCCCGCATGTCGTTGGCAAAACCGCTGCACACCTTTGCGCGACATGCTTTAACGCCAATGTGGGCAAACTATTCGGCAGCAACAAGGCGCGCCGAACGTGTTCCCGTGGAAAGGCCGCGCACCAGCGTGGCAACGGCCTGAACCGTATCCGCCGTTGCCTTTCCGTCATTCGTCAAGCTGGTCGCGACCTGATTGACGATCGCGGTGCCGACGACGACGCCGTCGGCCGAACCGCCAATGACCTTTGCATGTTCCGCCGTCTTGACGCCAAAGCCGACGCAGACGGGCAGGCTGGTATGCTGCTTGATGCGGGCGACAGCGCCCGAAACCAGCGACGGATCAGGCAGCGCCGAACCGGTGATGCCGTTCATCGAGACGTAGTAGACGAAGCCGGAGGTGTTCTTCAGTACCTTCGGCAGGCGCTTCTCATCGGTCGTCGGCGTCGCCAGGCGGATGAAATTGATCCCTTTGCGGATGGCCGGAATGCAGAGTTCGTCATCCATCTCGGGCGGCAGGTCGACGACGATCAGGCCATCGATGCCGGCGGCGAGCGCGTCATCGAGGAATTTCTCGACGCCATAAATATAGATCGGGTTGTAGTAACCCATCATCACGATCGGCGTCGCATCGTTGGTTTTGCGGAAATCGGCCGCCAGCTGCAGCGTCTTCTTCAGCGTCTGGCCGCCTTTCAAGGCGCGCTGGCCGGCCAGCTGGATCGCCGGGCCGTCGGCCATCGGATCGGAAAAAGGCATGCCGAGCTCGATGATGTCGGAGCCCGCCTCCGGCAGCGCCTTCATGATGCCGAGCGAGGTGTCGTAATCGGGATCGCCGCCCATGAAATAGGTCACAAGCGCCGGACGGCCCTCGGCCTTCAGCTCGGCAAAGCGTTTGTCCATGCGTGCGGTCATGTCTTACAGTCCCATTCCCAGAATCTTGCCGACGGTGAAGATATCCTTGTCGCCGCGGCCGGAGAGGTTCATCAGGATGATCTCGTCCTTGCCCATCGTCGGTGCGCGTTTGATCACCTCGGCAATGGCATGCGAGGGTTCGAGCGCCGGGATGATGCCTTCGAGGCGGGTCAGGGTCTGGAAAGCCTCGAGCGCTTCGTGGTCCATGATCGGCACATAGTCGACACGGCCGGTATCGTTCAGCCAGGAATGTTCGGGACCGATGCCGGGATAATCGAGACCGGCCGAAATCGAATGGCCTTCCTTGATCTGACCGTCACCATCCTGCAGCAGATAGGTGCGGTTGCCGTGAAGCACGCCGGGCGAACCGGCGGTGATCGAGGCGCAATGTTCGTCGCCCTGCAGACCCTTGCCGCCGGCTTCGACGCCGACGATCTTCACAGAGGGATCATCCAGGAAAGGATGGAAAATGCCGATGGCGTTCGAGCCGCCGCCGACGGCAGCGATGACGAGATCCGGCAAGCGGCCTTCGGCTGCCAGCATCTGCTCTTTCGCTTCGATACCGATCACCGACTGGAAATCGCGGACCATCTCCGGATAGGGATGCGGACCGGCTGCGGTTCCGATCAGGTAATAGGTATCCTCGACATTGGTGACCCAGTCGCGAAGCGCCTCGTTCATGGCGTCCTTCAGCGTGCCGCTGCCTGCCGTGACCGGTTTGACCTCCGCGCCGAGCAGCTTCATGCGGAAAACGTTCGGCGCCTGACGCTCGACATCGGTGGCGCCCATATAGACGACGCAGGGAAGGCCAAAGCGGGCGGCAACGGTTGCGGAGGCGACGCCGTGCTGGCCGGCACCGGTTTCGGCGATGATGCGGGTCTTGCCCATGCGCTTGGCGAGCAGGATCTGGCCGATGCAGTTGTTGATCTTGTGCGAGCCGGTATGGTTCAGCTCCTCGCGCTTAAAATAGATCTTCGCGCCGCCGAGTTCGGCCGTCAGCCGCTCGGCGAAATAGAGCGGGCTCGGGCGGCCGATATAATGCGCGCCGAGATGCTTCAATTCGGCCTGGAATGCCGGATCGTTCTTTGCCCTGTTCCACTCGTCCTGCAGATCAAGGATCAGCGGCATCAATGTTTCGGCGACGAAACGACCGCCATAAATGCCGAAACGGCCATCTTCATCGGGGCCGGAACGGAAGGAATTCGGTTTAGGCGTCTCGTTCACTCTCAACTCCCTGAGGCCATCATCGGCGCATTCGCCTTTTCGACCGCGTCAAAAAATTCATCGATCTTCGCGACGCTCTTCACGCCAGGCGCAGTTTCGACTCCCGACGAGACGTCGATACCCGGTGCCTTGGTGATGAAAAGCGCTTCTGCGACATTGTCCTTGTTCAGCCCGCCGGAAAGCATGTAGTCGACGTTGCCGTCAAGCCAGCTGAGAAGGCTCCAATCGAAGGAAATACCGTTGCCGCCAGGCAGTTCCGAACCCTTCGGCGCTTTGGCGTCAAAGAGGAAACGGTCGGCGATGCCGATATAGGCCTCGACGCGCTTCAGGTCGTCTGCCGTGCGGACCGAAAAGGCCTTCATCACGGGCAGACCATAGACCGCCTTTATGGTCAGCACATGTTCGGGGCTCTCGTTGCCGTGAAGCTGTAGCATATCCGGCTTCAACAACGACACGATCTCGTCGAGTTCGTCATTGGTCGGATCGACGACGACGGCGACGATTTTCGCCTTGCCACGCGCAGGTTCGGCAAGCTTTGCCGCCAGGTCCGGCTCGATATAGCGCGGGCTCTTTTCGAAGAAGATAAAACCGATATGGGTCGCGCCGCGTTTCAGCGCGCGATCGACTGCGTCGGGCGTCTTCAAGCCACAGATCTTGATATCCGGTCTCATGGCAGCGAAGTGACACGAAATGCGGAAAGAGTCGAGCCAATTTGCGACGGACACTGAATTTAGCGCGGCTCTCGGCTAGAGCGCCGCGCGTCCAAACGACGCGCTGGGGACGCTCTATCACTTTAAATCTGCGCATAATCCTTTCCGAAAAATCGATTCCGATTTTCGGGTTGTGCGCTAGTCGAAATCGATGGCATGCAGCTGGCTTCCATGCCGTTTGAGCCAGGACTTCGCCTCCTCCATACCGGGGCAAAGCTTACGGCAGAGGGCCCAGAAGTGCGGACCGTGGTTCATTTCCTTGAGATGGGCGACCTCATGGGCGGCGAGATAATCGATCACCGAAGGTGGCGCCATGACGATACGCCAGGAAAAGCTCAGATTTCCTTCCGACGAGCACGAGCCCCACCGGCTGCGTGTATCCTTCATCGAGATCGAGCGGATCGGCGCCCGGATCGTTGCGGCATGCATCGTCGCCAGTCTTGCGAGATCGGCGCGCGCCTCCTTCTTGAGAAAGGCCGCAATGCGCCGTCCGACATGTTCCGGCATGCCGCTGACGCGCAGCACCGCCCTGCCATCTATGGACACCGCCTCGGTCAGCCCGCGCAAGCTGCCGCTATGCTGAATGCGATGGGAAACGCCGCGAACAAGGATTTCGGCGCCGTCACGCAGGCCGGCATCGGTCGAAAACTTCGCAAGCTTGGTGAGGAGCCAACCCTGGTGACGATCGAGGAAGGCATTAACCTCACGCACCGCAAGGCCTTTCGGCACCGTCATCTTCAAGGCGCGGCCACCCGGTTCGATGCGCAGCGTGATGCGTGTCGCCCGGTCATGCTGCTTGATCGTCAGCGGCATGAGCCGGCCAGCGACGTCGAGCGTCCGCATTTCGGGCGGAGCCGGCTTTCGCGCCTTCGACCTTGTTTTCAGAAGCGAGAACATGCGTGTTTTCTATACGATTCGCCGGCAGATCTAAATGATCGTCGGAAGGGCGGACATGGAAAAACCGGCATCGCGAGATGCCGGTCATCAATTCATCGTTCAGGTGTTTACGGCGTCTGGTATTCAGCGACCGGGCCGTTATCATCGCGCTTGGCGTTCCTGCGGTCGCGCATGAAACGGTCGAACTCTTCCTGATCCTTGGCGCGGCGGAGCTCACGCAGATAGGAGTCGAATTCCTCGCGCATTTCGTCAAGCTTGCGGCGCTCTTCCTCCATCCGGTCGAGTTCGGCCTTGCGCCAGTCGTCAAAGGCGACGTTGCCGGTCGAGAAGTGCGGGCGGTGACGGCCATGCGGGCGGCGGCAGGAGGCAAAGAAGCCATCGGTCGCCTGGTTGACGTCACGCTTGAAGCCGCGCAGACGGTCGCCGAAGATGATGTAGGCAAGCATGGCAAGACCCAGAGGCCAGAAAACCATGAAGCCGAGAATCATCAGGGCAATGGTAGCCGGAGTCCAATCCGGTCGAAGCAATGCTGACTGGTTCATCGTGCGGGTATCCCTCGCTTTCCGCGCCCGGCAGAATACCGAACGCTGAAATCGATGTGGTTACCGCAATAACCGCCTTCAAGACGATTGCCCGCGAAATCGGACAAGGCCTTGAATCCGTTTCGCTAATTCAGCTATCCCTGATTCAGCCCGCCCGGCCGCCCTTGATGACACGCGGGACCGGAGGCTTAATGGCAGAACGCGAATGCTGTCGGACGAAATCGATGATGCGCGGCGCGATCTCGCGGCGGAAACGCGAACCATTGAAAACACCATAATGGCCGACATCCGGCTGAAGATAGTGCATGCGCATATCTTCGGGAATGTTCACGCAGATGGTCTGAGCCGCCTTTGTCTGGCCGACCCCGGAGATATCGTCATTCTCACCTTCGACGGTCAGAAGCGCCACGTTGCGAATTGCCGCCGGATCAACGCGTTTGCCGCGATGCATCAGTTCGCCCTTCGGCAGTGAATGCTTGATGAAGACCTCCTCCACCGTCTGCAGATAGAATTCGGCGGTCAGATCCATGACGGCGAGATATTCGTCGTAGAAATCGCGATGTCTTTCCGGCTCGCCGTCGTTCTTCACGAGATGCATGAAGAATTCCTTGTGCGCGACGAGGTGGCGATCAAGATTCATCGACATGAAGCCCGAGAGCTGCAGGAAACCCGGATAGACCGGGCGCATGAAGCCCGGCTGCGGCCAGGGTACGTTCATGATGACATTGTCGGAGAACCACTGCAGCGATCGCTCCTGGGCGAGCTTATTGACTGCCGTCGGGTTGATGCGCGTGTCGATCGGGCCGCCCATCAGCGTCATCGACGCCGGCGAAAGCGGATCCCTGGCTTCTTCCATCACCGCAGCGGCTGCCAGCACCGGAACAGAAGGCTGACAGACGGCGATGACATGCGTGTCGTGACCGAGGAAATGCAGCATCTCGATGACATAGTCGACGTAATCGTCGAAATCGAACGTGCCTTCCGTCATCGGCACCATGCGGGCGTCGATCCAGTCGGTGATGTAGATATCCGCACTCGGCAGCAGCGCCTCGACCGTGCCGCGCAGCAGCGTGGCATAGTGGCCGGACATCGGCGCGACGATCAGGATGCGCGGATCATTGCCGCGCGCGGCGGGAACACTGCGCGCGAAATGCAGGAGATTGCAGAAGGGTCGCGACCAGACGACCTCTTCGCGGACGGACACCGTCCGGTCACCAATCGTCGTCTGCTTCAGTCCGAATTCCGGCTTCCCGTAGCGTCGTGTCGTGCGTTCGAACATTTCGAGGCTTGCCGCCATCGTCCGGCCGAACGGCGTATGGGAGAACGGGTTCAGCGGATTGGCATAGGCAAATCGCATGATATCGGCCGCGGCGCGAAACGGCGCCATGGCGGCATGGTTCAATTCATAAAGCTGATAAAACATGGAAGGCGCCACCTTTCTCTATCGAAAAGATGACGCTGATTGAGAGGCATCGAGTCTTTCCGTAATGCGGGCACGTAACGCAGACTAACAGGTTTCTGTTGCACAGCAACATGGACGAACCAAACCCACACAAGAAATGCCGGAGAATTGACCTCCGGCATCATAATCGAGCTGAAAACTTAAGTTTCTCAGCAAGAAGCGTCGTTAACGATCCGCTACGAAGGTCTGCTTCTGCGTGCCGAGACCTTCGATGCTGAGTTCGACCACGTCTCCCGCCTTGAGATAACGCGGCGGCTTGAGGCCCATGCCGACGCCCGGAGGCGTGCCGGTCGAGATCACGTCACCGGCATGCAGCGACATGAACTGGCTAAGATAGGAGACGAGGAACGCAACCCCGTAAACCATCGTCTTCGATGAGCCGTTCTGCATCTTCTGGCCGTTGACCGTCAGCCACATGCCGAGGTTCTGCGGTTCCGGAATTTCATCCTTGGTCACGAGCCAGGGGCCGATCGGGCCAAAGGTGTCGCAGGATTTGCCCTTGGTCCATTGACCGGACCGCTCGGTCTGGAAAGCGCGCTCGGAAACGTCATTGGAGACGCAATAACCGGCGACATGATCCAGCGCTTCGGCTTCTGTCACATATTTGGCGGTTTTGCCGATGACGACGCCGAGCTCGACTTCCCAATCGGTCTTTTCCGAACCGCGGGGAATGATGACATTGTCGTTCGGTCCAACGATTGCGGATGTTGCTTTCATGAAGATGATCGGCTCGGGCGGCACGGTCGCACCGGTTTCGGCAGCGTGATCCGAATAATTCAAGCCGATGCAGATGAACTTGCCAGTGCCCGCGACGCAGGCGCCAATGCGGCCGGGCGCGATTTCCGGAAGGCTCTTCGGATCGATGGCCGCTATCTTTGCAAGGCCTGCCGGTGTGATCGCTTCGCCGCCGATATCAGCGACATGACCGGAGAGATCGCGGATCTTGCCATCGGCATCGAGAAGTGCGGGTTTTTCACTGCCTGCTTCGCCAACACGCATCAGCTTCATGGAATTCCTCCTCATCGAAAACGGATTTGCAACCACCTATGAACGAATTATTCATCGGTGTCATTACGGCTTTGCCGGGAAGCGGTACGGCTTTTCCGCGATTTGGGTGATTTTCTGCCGAAAACCGCCCGTATCTTTCGGCATCAAGCTCTAAAAATTTCCGCCAGATCAGGGCCGACGGGAACGATCTTCGTCGGATTGAGGCTTTCGATCGAATAGTAGCCGCGCTTGATGTGATCGAGGTTCACCGTTTCGGCGATGCCCGGCCAATCCAGCATGCGGCGGCAGAAGGCGCGCAGCTTGGCATAGTCGGAAAGCCGGCGCAGATTGCATTTGAAGATGCCGTGATAGGCGACGTCGAAGCGCACCAACGTCACGAAAAGCCGGATATCGCTCTCGGTGGGATGATCGGCGAAGAGAAAAGACCGGCCCTCGAACTGCTGCTCGACCCAGTCGAGGCAGGAAAAGACATCGGCAAAGGCTTCTTCGTAGGCGACCTGCGTGGTGGCGAAACCGGCGCGGTAGACGCCGTTGTTGAGATCGGGATAGATGCGGTCGTTGAAAGCATCGATCTCGGTGCGCCTCTCCGCCGGGTAAAGATCGATCGGATTTTTTGCCAGGGCGCCAAAGCCGCCGTTCAGCATGCGCAGGATATCGGCGGATTCATTGTTGACGATGGTGTTTCTCTGCTTGTCCCAGAGAACCGGCACGGTGGCCCTGCCGGTGAAATCCGGCGCCGCCCTGGTATAGATTTCATGCATATAGGTTACGCCGTTGACGTGATCCTCCGTCGCGCCAGGATAATCACCGAAGCGCCAGCCCTGCTTGCCCAGCAGCGGTTCAGCGACCGAGACGGAGATGACATCTTCCAGGCCCTTGAGCTTGCGGCCGATCAGGGTGCGCGAGGCCCAGGGGCAGATATAGGCGACATAGAGATGGTAACGGCCGGCGCTGGCTTCGAAGCCAGCTTCGCCCGTCGGCCCGGCGCTGCCATCCGAGGTTACCCAATTGCGGAAACTCGAGGTCTGACGGACAAAGCCGCCCTTCTCGTCCTTTGCCTGAACGGGCTGCCAGTCTTCCGTCCACTTTCCGTTCACCAGCATGCGTAACTCCCGGTCAATTGACTAAAACGGTTCATTATCCTGCTTCGACGCCGGCGTGAGGCCGCTTTTATGAAGACAGTCTGTACACCCAAACTGCGACGATGCTGCGCTTGCCAAGCCGGTGAAGCAGGAAATATGACTGCGCTAAAGCGCGTCGCAATCTTTCAGCTTCGCTCCTCGCGCTTTAGTTTTTTATTTCGCCGCATGTCGTTATCGCAAAACCGCTACACACTCTTGCGCGACATGCTTTAGTCAAGATGACGTGGAGTTCGAAATGCATCTCTCGAAGGCCATCGTGCGGACCGAACATGCAAGCCGCTACCTGCAGCAGCTCTGCAAACACTGGAGCCACAAGTTCAGCGTCGATTTTGATCCTCTGAAGGGGCGGGTACCGTTCAGCGATACGGCCGAGGTGACGTTTGCGGCCGACGATGCGGCTCTGACCATGACGCTTTCCGTCGCCGATCCCTCGCAACAGGAAAGGATGCAGCACGTCATCGACGATCATCTGAAGCGCTTCGCCTTCCGCGAAGAACTCGACATCGTCTGGACGGATTAAGCCCAGCCCACGATCCAAATTTTCTGCCCCAAACCCTGGAACAAGCATGACGAAGAGCAATCACCGCGAATCCGAATATCCGGTCGATCCGATGTTTCTCGACCGCTGGTCGCCGCGCGCCTTCACCGGCGAAATCATCGAGGAAACGCAGCTGCTCGGTCTGCTCGACGCCGCCCATTGGGCGCCGTCCTCGGCCAACCACCAGCCCTGGCGCTTCATTTATGGCCTCAAGGGTTCGGAGCATTGGGAGAAATTTGTTGCCTTGCTCAACGATTCCAATCAGGACTGGGCCAGGAATGCATCGGCGCTGATCTTCGTCGTGTCGCGCGCCTTCACCGGGGCTGCCGGCTCAGCCGAGGAAAAGCCGAGCTACACCCATTCCTTCGATGCCGGTGCGGCATGGGGGCATCTGGCGATCCAGGCGCGCCTCTCCGGCTTTTACGCCCATGGCATGGGCGGCATCAAGCATGATGAGATCAGGCAGGCTTTCGCCGTTCCCGAGGGATACCGGGTCGAAGCAGGCGTCGCTGTCGGCCGCCTGGCGGACAAGAGCGTTCTTTCCGAACGCAATCAAGCGCGCGAATTCCCCAGCCAACGCAAGCCGCTCTCCGAAGTCGCCTTCAACGGCCGCTTCGTCGCGAATTGAGCTCTCAGGCAAACGAAAGCCCCGCGTCCAGGGACGGCGGGGCTTTTGCTTTCGACATCTCAGTTAGATATCAAGGTTTGCAACGCTCAGCGCATTGTCCTGGATGAATTCGCGCCGGGGTTCGACTTCATCACCCATCAGGCGGGCGAAGAGGCCATCGGCGTCCGTGGCATCATTGACCCTGACCTGCAGAAGCGAGCGAACATTCGGATCGAGCGTCGTTTCCCAGAGCTGCTCGGCATTCATCTCGCCAAGGCCCTTGTAGCGCTGCATGGTGAGGCCCTTGCGGCCGCTTGCGAAGATCGCGTCGAGCAAGGCGCGCGGACCAGAGATTTCGACGTCGCCTTCGCGGCGATGCAGCGACGGCGGCGTCTGATAGATTTCCTTGAGTCGTGCCGTCAGCTGGTCGATGTGACGGGCATCCGAGGAACCGATCAGCGCCATGTCGAGCACGACGATTTCCCTGACGCCGCGGACCATGCGCTCCAGGCGCAGCCCGCCATCGGTTGTCACATCGCCCTGCCAGCCGCGCTCGGTTTCCTCGGCGATGATGTCGAGCCGCCCTGCCACTTCGTTTGCCAGCGCCAGCGCTCTAGCCGGGTCGCTGGCGAGCTCGGCGTTTAGTGCTCCGGCAATCGCCGCTTGTTCGACGGCGGAACGATTGTAGCGCGAATGGAGATTGTCGAGCAGCGCGCGCATGCGCAGGGCATCGAGGATGACCTCGCGCAGATCCTGGCCGGCGCGAACCTCGCCGCTACCGAGCCTCAGCGAAGCATCTTCCAGGCCCTGGCTGATGAGATATTCTTCAAGCGCCTTCTCATCCTTCAGATACTGCACCGACTTGCCGCGCGAAACCTTATAGAGCGGCGGCTGGGCGATATAGAGATGGCCGCGCTCGATCAGTTGCGGCATCTGCCGGAAGAAGAAGGTGAGCAGCAGGGTGCGAATATGGGCGCCGTCGACATCGGCGTCCGTCATGATGATGATCTTGTGGTAGCGCAGCTTTTCGACATTGAACTCGTCCTTGCCGATGCCGGTGCCGAGCGCGGTGATCAATGTGCCGATTTCCTGACTCGACAGCATCTTGTCGAAACGGGCGCGTTCGACGTTCAGGATCTTGCCACGCAGGGGCAGGATCGCCTGGTTCTCGCGCGAGCGGCCCTGCTTGGCCGAGCCGCCGGCAGAATCGCCCTCGACGAGGAAGACTTCGGATTTTGTCGGATCACGCTCGGAGCAGTCAGCAAGCTTGCCCGGCAGCGAAGCGATGTCGAGTGCGCCCTTGCGGCGGGTCAACTCGCGTGCCTTGCGGGCCGCTTCGCGGGCGGCGGCTGCCTCGACGACCTTGCCGACAAGAATCTTGGCTTCGCTCGGATGTTCTTCGAACCAGGTGCTCAGCGCCTCGTTGACGAGACTTTCGACAACGGGACGGACTTCCGAGGAAACGAGCTTATCCTTGGTCTGCGAGGAGAATTTCGGATCGGGCACCTTGACCGACAGAACCGCCGTCAGGCCTTCGCGGCAGTCTTCGCCCTGCAGCGTTACCTTTTCCTTTTTGGTGATGCCGGAACTGTCGGCATAGGAAACGACCTGGCGCGTCAGCGCCGCGCGGAAACCGGCCATATGCGTGCCGCCGTCGCGCTGAGGGATGTTGTTGGTGAAGCAGAGCACGTTCTCATGATAGCTGTCGTTCCACCACATCGCGACTTCGACGGTGATGCCGTCCTTTTCGCCGCGGATGGCAACCGGTTTGTCGACGAGCGACTTCTTGGCGCGGTCCAGATAAGCGACGAAAGCCTCGAGGCCGCCGTCATAACGCAGCTCTTCCTGCTTGATATCGGAATGGCGCTTGTCGGTCAGCAGGATGCGGACGCCTGAATTCAGGAAGGCGAGCTCGCGAAGGCGATGCTCCAGCGTGCCGTAGTCGAACTCCGTCATGGTGAAGGTGTCGGTGCTCGGCATGAAGCTCACTTCCGTGCCGGTCTCATTCGGCGCGTCGCCCGTAACCTTCAGCGGAGCATCGGCGACGCCATGGGTGAAGCTCATTTCATGAATCTTGTCCTGACGGCGGATCTTCAGCTTCAACCAGACGGACAGCGCGTTGACGACGGAAACGCCGACGCCGTGCAGGCCGCCGGAAACCTTGTAAGAATTCTGGTCGAACTTACCGCCGGCATGAAGCTGCGTCATGATGACTTCGGCAGCCGACACGCCTTCGCCGGTGTGAATGTCCGTCGGGATGCCGCGACCGTTGTCGGTGACGGTCACCGAGCCATCCGGATTGAGGGTGACGGTGACGATGTCGGCATGGCCGGCAAGCGCTTCGTCGATCGCGTTGTCGACGACTTCATAGACCATGTGATGAAGGCCGGAGCCGTCGTCGGTATCGCCGATATACATGCCGGGGCGTTTGCGCACCGCATCGAGGCCCTTCAGAACCTTGATGGAATCTGCGCCATATTCGGTGCTTACGCCGTTTTCCGTCGCGGATGTATCGCTCATTCTGTCGAGATTTTCCCTGTTGTCGTAAAGCTGCGGCGCGCCTTGCGAATCACCGGCTTTCTTCACTCTCGTATATAGGTTTTTTGAACCCACTTCCCAATGGCAAGCCCCTAAAACAAGGCATAAAACAGGGGATTATGACGCTTTTCCGTCGCCTTTGCCGCCATTTTCGAGAAGAGCCGATAGCCGGCCTATCTCTGCACTGTCAAGGTTGCGAATCTGCCGGGCCAGCCGGTTGGCAAATTCGGTAT
Organism: Rhizobium sp. P1_B8; assembly: GCF_056406515.1. Taxonomy (NCBI): domain Bacteria; kingdom Pseudomonadati; phylum Pseudomonadota; class Alphaproteobacteria; order Hyphomicrobiales; family Rhizobiaceae; genus Rhizobium; species Rhizobium sp. P1_B8. Next base: position 54,972 of record NZ_JBFTZZ010000010.1, read on the forward strand.
ATTCGGGGGGCAGGCCGGAGGTGTCGATCACGACGCGCGGGTCCGACGAGCGGGCGAGCAGGAACAGTTCCTCGGCCTCATCCCAGATGATGTTGAAATAACCGGCGATGCGCTGCAACAGATCGAAGGTCGGCAAACCACGCTTTCCATGTTCGAGCGCCGAAAGATAGGCGGGAGAGACATTCAGCGCTTCCGCCATCTCCTTCTGCGAGACGCCCTTGCGCGCCCGTAGCCTGCGAACCGCCTCTCCGAAGGGTGTCATGGCCTCTCCCCATGCCGCCGCGACAGGCGAATGTAGAGCGCGCCCTCACCGCCATGATGCTGTGCGGCCGGCTCATAGGAGGAGATGAGGTAGCGAAATTCGGGCTTGGAGAACCAGAGCGGCACGGCCCGCTTCAGCGCGCCCTCGCTGCCCATCGAGCTGCCCTTGCCCGTGATCACGAGCACGTGGCGCATGCCGCGCTCGTGGGCGCGGATCAGGAAATCGAGAAGGATGGCATGAGCCTGGCTCTGCACCAGCCCGTGCAGATCGATCCGCGCTTCGAGCGCCAGCCGGCCCTTGGCGATCTTACGCTTGACCGGCTTTTCCAGCGGATGATGCACCCCGGCCGATGGCTTCGCCGTTGACGGTGCTGTCGGCTGCGGCGGCATGAGTGTGGCGGGCGTCTGCTTTTCCTGTTCCCGTTCAGCCGCCGCTTCGGCTTCGGCAAGAAAAGCATCGAGTTCGGTCAACGCCCCCGCCTTGCCGGGCATCGGCCGCGTGCTGCGGGCAACCTTGCCCCAGAGGATCCTCTCAGCCGCGCTCAGCTTGCGATCCCTGGCCATCAGTCGAATCTTCCGGCGGCGGCATTGGGAATGAGGATGGCGAAATCGGCGTCATTGCGAACGGTGCCGGCACTTTCTCCGGCCATATCCCCCGAGCCGGTGAAGATATCACCCCGCGCCGGCCCGACGATCGCCGAGCCGGTATCGAGCGCCAGCATCAGCCGGCTGAACGGCCGGCCCTGGTCGAGATGGGTGAGGCTTTCGGCGTGAATGAAAAACGGAAAGCCGAAGGTATGGATCATCCGGTCGACCGCAAGCGAGCGCCCGGCGAGAAGCGGCACCTTGGCGGCCGCGATCGGACCTGCCTGCGGATCGGCAACCGGCGCTTCACGGAAAAAAATATAAGAGCGGTTATGCCACAACACCTCGTCGACGCGCTCGGGATTGCGCGCCAGCCAGACACGGATCGCCTGCATCGAAATCTCCGCCCGGTCGATCTCCCCGCGCTCGATCAGCAGCTTACCGATCGCCGAGAAAGCATGGCCGGCCTTCGCCGCATAGGTGATGCGGCCGATACGACCATTCTTATAACGCAGGCGGGCAGCACCCTGCACATGCACGAAGAAGACATCGACCTTCGACTTCGTCCAGGCAATTTCGAGGCCGCGGCCTTCGAGAAAACCCTGATCGATAGCGCGGCGATCCGGATAGGCCGCGACGCGGTCGTCATGCAGACGGCCGAAAGCATAGGCCTTGTCGAGCTCGACGGGACGATTGGCGTCGTCGAGATCGATCAGATCGTCCGGGCGCCTGTAGAAAGGAAAACGGAAAATTTCGTCCGGCCGCTCCGACACGTCGATATCAGGTTCGTAGAAGGCGGTGACGAAGCCGGAATTGCCATCCTTGCGGCGGATCAGAAAAGGCCGACAGTGCGTCTCGAAAAAGGCGCGTGCCGATGCCGGAGATGACGGCGTGAAATCTGCGGCAGCGGCGAGAAGCGGAAGCAGGTCTTCGGAACTCAGGCCAAGCGATCCGGTGCGGTACGGTTTGACATCGGTGATCTGCCGTCGGCAGCTTCGCATGACTTCAAAAAGGCCGGAGGGATCATCATCCTTCCAGCCTTCCAGAGTGTCGAAGCTTATGGCCTGCAGGACGAAGTCCGATGCGTGGTCACTCATGTTCCGATTCGGTCGCCACGAGTTTCCAGTTCGGATCGCGCGAACGTGTGTCGCGGGCAAAGGTCCAGAGGTCGTTGACCTCGGCGACGTTTTCGGCGTCGCCTTCGATCAGCACATCCGCCTTGTCGTAGGTGGCCGATATCAGCTGGCTGACGATGCGCACGGTGATCTGCGCTTCGCTTCCCTTCGTCTCCGCATGGGTGATTTCGGCCTTGTCGATGCCGACGAAAGTGGACTTCACCTTCTCGCCCCGGGCTTCGCGCTCGCCGATCGCCGCATCGAACCCGTCATAGACTTCGCGAGACAGCAAGTTCTTCAGCGTTTTCCGGTCGCCATCGGCATAGGCCATGACGATCATCTCGTAAGCCATGCGGGCGCCGTTCAGAAACTCCTTCGGGCTGAAGGCGGGATCGGCCTTGTTCAGCGCGCGCAGCGATTCGTTGAGCGGCGTTCCGGGTGCCGCGAAAGCATCGATGGCGGCGAAGCGATCCTCGTCCTCCGTCGTCGCATCGCGGCGCGGCAGAGTCACGACCTTGCCGGCATCGGCGGCTTCAGCCGGAGCCGCATCCCGCGGCGTATAGAGATCGCGCGGCGGCTTCTCATTTCCTGTGCGGCGCCCGAGCACGGAGCGGAGCTGAAAGAAAATCAGCACAGCCGCCACCAGGAAAAATAATGTGATGAAGTCGTTCGAACTCATATCGTATCGCAGCCGCCGTTAACATCTCTGATTTGTACTCCCATATAGTCTGCCTATACAGATGATTCAAATGATGGCTGGCATCTTCGCCAGCGCCAAGAGGAGACCGGCGAGCCCGGGACATGACCGACATGCGTTTTTCGATCCTGCCAGCTTTCATTCTGCTGCTGCCGCTCGCCGAAATTGCCGGTTTCGTCGTCGTCGGCCGGGCTATCGGATTGTGGCTGACGCTCGCGCTCGTCATGCTGGGTTTCGTTATCGGCGTGGTCCTGCTGCGCCGGCAGGGCATTGGTATTTTGCGCCGCATGTCGAGTGAAGGACGAAACGGGGTGATGCCGGGCCGCGACCTGCTGCGGCCGGCCATGAATGTCATCGCCTCGCTGCTCCTGATCATTCCCGGCTTCCTCACGGATATCATCGCGATCCTTATTCTCATTCCGCCGGTGCGCGATCTCGTCTGGCGGGCGATCGCCAAACGCTTCGTCGTCGTCAATGCCAAGGGCGGTTTTTCCTCCGCTCCGCAACCCGATTTCCGCGACCGCAAGCCGAATTCGAAGGTGGTCGATCTCGACGAAGAGGACTATCATAGAGACCCGGATCGCAACTCGCCGTGGTCCGGCAAACATCTCGGCGATTGAGGCACTGCGGCTGATCAACCGCGCCAAGCGCCTAGGGTTGTAAGCCCTTCCCTGAAATGTTAGATGGCGGCACCATTCCCATGCCCCTCGAGGAAAAGCCAATGGCAGACGATAACAACAGCAACGGTGCGACCAACCCCACCCTTTCGATCCTTGCGCAATATACCAAGGATCTTTCCTTCGAAAATCCGGGTGCGCCGCGTTCGCTGCAGGCCCGCGACAAGGCACCGACGATCAACATTAATGTGAACGTCAACGCCAACCCGCTTTCCGATACGGATTTCGATGTCGTGCTGTCGCTGAATGCCGAGGCCAAGGACGGCGACAAGACGGTTTTCCATACCGAACTCACCTATGGCGGCGTCTTCCGCGTTGCCGGTTTCCCGCAAGAACACATGCTGCCGGTTCTCTTCATCGAGTGCCCGCGCATGCTCTTCCCCTTCGCCCGTCAGATCATCGCCGACGTCACCCGCAACGGTGGTTTCCCGCCGCTGATGATCGACCCGATCGACTTCACGCAAATGTTCGCTCAGCGCGTTGCCGAAGAACAGGCCCGCGCCAAGGTTCAGSCCGTTCCGAACTGATCGGCTCTTTCTTGTCTGAAATGCGGATGCCCGGGCTGGTCCCGGGCATTTTCAATTGAGGACCGGTTTAATCGAGGTTGGCGTATTTCGCCCAGACGCTTTTTTCACCGAGCTTGGCGACGAGCGCCTCATGCGCCTGCTCCTCGATTTGGCTAAGGCGCGGCGCGAGCGGCCGGGGCCGATCGAGCACTGCGGCAATCACCACATCGTCTTCCATCGCCATGTCACCGCGAGCTGCCTGGTTGGATTTGCCGGCCATGCCGAGTCCGAGGGCTGCCTGTCTGCCACCGATCATCTCGATATAGACTTCGGCAAGCAATTCGGAGTCGAGCAGCGCGCCGTGTTTGGTGCGGTGCGAGTTATCGATGCCGTAGCGCCGGCAGAGCGCATCGAGCGAATTCGGTCCCATCGGGTGTTTGCGCCGCGCCATCGACAGGGTGTCGAGCACCCTTTCCGGCAGGATTGGCGGCAAACCGATTCGCGCGAATTCCGCGTTGATGAAACCCATATCGAAGGTGGCGTTATGGGCAATCCACTTCGCATCGCCGAAGAAGGTAAGGATTTGTTCGGCAACCTCCCCGAAAGGCTTCTTGTCCTTCAGGAATTCATCGGTGATGCCGTGCACGGCGAGCGCATCCGGATGAACTTTCTGATCTCCAGGATTGATGAAGATATGGATCGTGTTGCCTGTGGGAAAATGATTGAAGAGCTCGATGCCGCCGATTTCGATAATGCGGTCGGCGCGGTTGTCGAGGCCGGTGGTTTCCGTATCGAAGATGATCTCACGCATTCCGGAAATCTCCTTTGGCAATCCGCGTTTTCAGGTCGGCGACGATCTCGAGCACCCGTTCCCTCGTCACCGCGACACTATGACTGGTGTCGATCAGATAATCGGCCCGCCGCCGTTTTTCTGCGTCCGGCGTCTGGCGGGACAGAATCATGTTGAATTTTTCCTCGGTCATGCCTTCGCGCGCAAGCACCCTCTGGCGTTGAATCTGTGGATCAGTGCTGACGACGACGACGATATCCACTCTTGCCTCGGCGCCGGTTTCGAAAAGCAATGGAATATCGAGCAATACCATGTCGGCGCCGGTGGCGCGCTGTCGCTTCAGAAATTCCCTCTCGCGTTTGCGAACCAGCGGATGAACGATCGCTTCCAGGCGTTTGAAGCCGTCAGGATGAAGAGCAAGCTGGCGGCCAAGTTCATGTCGGTCGACTGCTCCATCCTTCGTCGTGCCGGGGAAGGCGGCATTCACCAGGGGTGCAGCCTCGCCGGCATAGAGATCGTGGACTACGGCATCCGAATCGTTCACCGGGATTCCGGCATCGGCGAAGAGCTTTGCCGCCGTCGATTTTCCCATTCCGATGGAGCCGGTGAGACCGATCTTCAGCATCAGTGTGCTTCCATATCCGCGATGATGAGCGCGCGCAGCGCCGCGTCGACGATGGGACGCTGGCCGAACCATCTCTCGAATCCGGGCACGGCCTGATGAAGCAGCATGCCGAGACCATCGACGATCGGAAATCCTTGCTCTTCCGCCTGTGCCAGGATCGGCGTCTTCAAGGGCACATAGACAATATCGGTGACGACGGCATCGGCTGCCAGAGGCGAGAAATCGAGTTGCGGCGCCGTCTCGCCGTCCATGCCAAGCGAGGTGGTATTGATGAAGAGGCCGGCGCCTTTCATCACTTCAGTAAGCGCCCCGGCCGGGTGGGCCTGAACACGCGGGCCAAAGCGATCCGCGAGTTCACGCGCGCGTTCGACGGTACGATTGACGACATGGATCTCCTTGAAACCGCGATCGCGGACCGCCTGGATGATCGCCCGGCTGGCACCGCCGGCGCCAAAGACGACCGCCGTGCCATGCCGGTCCCAGCCCGGATGGCGTTCGTCGAGATTGGCGATGAAGCCGCGACCGTCGGTATTTGTCGCATGTAGCGCACCATCCTCCAGCCAGAGCGTGTTCGCGGCGCCGAGCTCGTGCGATAGCGCGTCCGGTTTGTCGGCGAGCCGGAACGCCAATTCCTTGTGGGGAATGGTGACGTTGCCTCCGGCAAAGCCGGAACTGCCGTCCTTCAGCGACTGAATGAAATCGGAAAAGGCCTCGGGTGCCACTTCATGAGCGCGGTAGCTGCCTGGCAGGCCGAGCGTCTTCAGCCAATGTCCGTGGATCAACGGCGAGCGCGAATGCTTGATGGGAAAGCCCGTGACAAACGCTTTCGGCCCGAATGTTTCACGTGAATCACCCATCGATCGCTCCAAGTTCTCGCAATTTTTTTAAGAGCGGCAGCATCGGCAGGCCAAGAATGGTGAAATAGTCACCCTCTATCTTTTCGAAGAGCTGGATGCCCTGCCCCTCCAATTGATAGGCGCCGACGCTGGAAAGCGCCCGTTCGCCAACCCGCGCCAGATGTCTGGCGATGAACTCTGCCGTCAGCGGCCGCATCGTCAGTTCCGCATGGGCGAGATGTTCCCACAAGACCACGCCATCGCTGACGATGGCGACAGCGCTGTTCAACCGATGGGTTACACCCGAAAGGGCTTGAAGATGACTGGCTGCGTCGGCCATGTCCTTCGGCTTATGGAAGACGCGGTCACCGAGCGACATCGTTTGATCCGAACCGATGACCAGGCTATCCGGAAAACGGCTACTCACTTCCTCGGCCTTGGCCCTGGCCAGAACGAGGGCCACGGCATCAGGCCTAACGCCGGCTCTTTCCAGCGGCGCTTCGACGGCTCGTTCATCGATCCTTGCGGCATGCGCCTCGAAGGCCAGACCGGCATTTTGCATCAGCATCCGGCGAAAGGGACTCGACGATGCAAGGATGAGTTTTGGCGTCATGGGTTCCTCGGAGTGCCGGCTTTTCGTCAGCGCTTAGCGCAGCTTCGGGCGCAGGGCAACGATCGCCGCGGCTGTTTCCTCGATTGAGCGGCGGGTGACGTCGATCAGCGGCCAGTTGTGACGGGCGCAAAGCGAGCGGGCATATTTCAGCTCCTCCGAGATCGCGGCACGATCGGTGTAGTGTTCGCGGTCGAAACCCTGCGTCACCCCGAGCACACGATTTTCCCGCACCTGGGAAATGCGGTCGGTGGTGGCGATCAGGCAGACGATCAGCGGTTTGCTCGCGACAAAGAGGCTCTCCGGCAATGGCACGCCATAGACGATCGGAATGTTCGCGGTCTTGATGCCTCGGTTGGCGAGGTAGATGCTGGTCGGTGTTTTCGACGTACGGCTGATTCCGATGATCACGACATCGGCGTCATTGTAGTCGTCGGGCATCTGACCGTCATCGTGATCCATGGTGAAATTCAGCGCTTCGATGCGCGCGAAGTAACCGGCATTCATCACATGCTGGGCGCCGACCCGACGACGCGACGGGGCCCCGAGATAGATCTGGAAGGCATTCATCACCGGCTCCAGCACATTCACGGAGGCGACGCCCATCTCGATGCAGCGCTCATCGATCAGGCTTGCAAGCTCCCGGTCGACAATGGTGTAGAGCACGATGCCGGGGGCGTCATCGATCGCCTGCAGAACTGGCAGCAGCTGCTTGCGATTGCGGATCAGTGGATAGACATGCTCGATCGGTTGCGCCGATCTGAATTGCGCTGACGCGGCGCGCCCGGCGGAGATCAGAGTCTCTCCCGTTGAGTCAGAAATCAGATGCAGATGAAAGAAGTTCGTTCTGTTCTCCACGCTATTTTCCGCTGCCTGTTGAAAAGACTGGATGAAACAGAGCTACGGCGGCGAGGCAGTCTCCGGCAAGGGAAAACATGCCTCTTTATCCACATTTCGGATTCTGCCGATCGGTTTTGGTTGGCCCTGTGGACGACGGGGAAGGGCTAGGATTCTTGAAAGCTCGTCCACAGCCTATCCACAGCTATGAGAAATATTGCCGAGCTGGAAGGATTTGGAATCATTTTCGGATTCGGCTTCTCCCCGAAATTTGGACGAGATCGACCAATCTTTCCGATGTTCTTTTGCAGCCGCGCGACAAATGGCATCGGCGGTGGATGGATTTTAATCCTTGATAGTCACCGACTCTAAGAAATAGAAACCTTTTAAAATATCTTTGTTTTTTTATGGGGAAGAAGCGCTTGAGCGATACGCGCCGAAAGATCATGAGGGTTTTGAGTGGCGAGAGCCTCTCCCCTCCTCCTCTCTGGCTGATGAGACAGGCAGGACGTTATCTCCCGGAATATCGGGAGACGCGGGCAAAGGCCGGGAGTTTTCTCGATCTCTGCTACACGCCTGACCACGCCGTCGAAGTGACATTGCAGCCGATCCGCCGCTATGGTTTCGATGCCGCCATTCTGTTTTCCGATATCCTGGTCATTCCCGATGCAATGAAACGGAATGTCCGGTTCACCGAGGGCCACGGTCCGGAGATGGATCCCATCGATGAAGCCGGTATCGGCAGATTGAATGGCGAAGAGGTTGTCGATTATCTCAGGCCGGTTCTGGAAACGGTGCGGCGGCTGCGGGAGGAGTTGCCAGTCGAGACGACGCTGCTCGGCTTCTGCGGCGCGCCATGGACGGTTGCGACTTACATGATCGCCGGTCATGGCACGCCGGATCAGGCCCCTGCCCGTCTCTTCGCCTACAGGCATCCCCGCGCCTTCGAGCATCTGCTGATGCTGCTTGCCGACGTATCGGCCGATTATCTCGTCGCCCAGATCGATGCCGGCGCCGATGCCGTGCAGATCTTCGATTCCTGGGCTGGCGTTCTCGGCGAGAAGGAATTCGAGGCGTTCGCGATCAGGCCGGTTGCGCGGATGATCGCTTCGGTCAAATCGCAACGGCCACATGCTCGCATCATCGCTTTTGCCAAGGGCGCCGGTTATCAGCTGAAAACCTATCGCCAGAAGACGGGCGCAGATGCAATCGGCCTCGACTGGTCGGTCCCGCTGGCCTTTGCAGCCGAACTTCAAAAGGATGGACCGGTTCAGGGCAACCTCGATCCGATGCGCGTCGTTGCCGGCGGCCGGGCGTTGGAAGACGGCATCGACGATATTCTGCAGCACCTCGGCAATGGTCCGCTGATTTTCAATCTCGGTCATGGCATAACGCCGCAGGCTGACCCCGAGCATGTGCGTCTGCTGGTCGATCGCGTGCGAGGTGGGCGCGTAGGAGGCGGGCCGTGACGATGGAAAAACAGACCGATCGGAGATCTGGCGCTTACGCCCGGCGTCGGGCTCATTTTGCGCTGGTTTTCTTCGCGTTGATGGCGATCGGGCTTTTTGCCTGGAACCCCGATAATCTCTACCTCTGGATCAAGGCGCTGCACATTATCGCGGTCATTTCCTGGATGGCCGGATTGTTCTATATGCCGCGGCTGTTCATCTATCACACCGATGCCGAGCCGGGCTCGGTGCAATCGGAAACCTTCAAGGTGATGGAGCGCCGATTACTTCGAATCATCATGACGCCGGCGATGATGTTGACGTGGATTTTCGGCCTCTATCTCGCTTGGTCGGTCTATGGATTCCAGGGCGGTTGGTTGCATGCCAAGATCGGTCTCGTTGTGTTGCTCACCGGTGTTCATATGTTCTTCAGCCGCGCTGTCAGAGCGTTCGAGCGGGATGAAAATCGCCGCTCGGCGCGCTATTGGCGGTTCATGAACGAGGCGCCGACCGTGCTGATGATCGTGATCGTCATCCTCGTTGTGGTGAAGCCGTTCTGAAGAAAATCGCCCTCTGGGTTAAATTTGCTTCATTTTAAGCAGCCCTCTTGCGGCAGCGATTGCGAGTCGCTATTTTCCGCGCATCTCATCTACGTGGCATGTGTGTAGAGTTCAGTCGTCTGCGAGCCCTTTCGCGGTACCGAATACGACCCAACATCGCCTTTCCCCTTTGAAATTGAAAAGAGTATTGGTCACTTCATGGCTGAAATGAAGCTTCAGGAACTTAAGAGTAAATCCCCGACGGATCTGCTGGCATTTGCCGAATCGCTCGAGGTCGAGAATGCAAGCACGATGCGCAAGCAGGAGCTGATGTTTGCGATCCTCAAGATGCTTGCCAGCCAGGATGTTGAAATCATCGGTGAAGGCGTCGTCGAGGTGCTGCAGGACGGTTTCGGCTTCCTGCGTTCGGCCAATGCGAACTACCTGCCGGGCCCGGACGATATTTACATCTCCCCATCGCAGATCCGCCGTTTTTCGCTGAAAACCGGCGATACGGTCGAGGGCCCGATCCGTGGACCGAAGGAAGGCGAGCGCTATTTCGCGCTGCTCAAGGTCAACACCATCAATTTCGACGATCCCGAAAAGATCCGTCACAAGGTTCACTTCGACAATCTGACGCCGCTCTATCCGAACGAGCGCTTCAAGATGGAACTTGATATTCCCACCACCAAGGATCTGTCGCCGCGCGTGATCGACCTGGTGGCGCCGCTCGGCAAGGGCCAGCGTGGATTGATCGTCGCGCCGCCGCGTACCGGTAAAACCGTGTTGCTACAGAACATCGCGCATTCGATCACCGCCAACCATCCGGAGTGCTATCTCATCGTCCTGCTGATTGATGAACGCCCCGAAGAAGTGACCGATATGCAGCGTTCGGTTCGCGGCGAGGTTATCTCCTCGACCTTCGACGAACCGGCCGTGCGTCACGTGCAGGTGGCCGAGATGGTCATCGAGAAAGCCAAGCGTCTTGTCGAACACGGACGTGACGTTGTCATCCTGCTCGATTCGATCACGCGCCTGGGCCGTGCCTATAACACCGTCGTTCCCTCGTCAGGCAAGGTCCTGACCGGCGGTGTGGACGCCAACGCTCTGCAGCGGCCGAAGCGTTTCTTCGGCGCGGCGCGTAATATCGAAGAAGGCGGCTCTTTGACGATCATCGCGACCGCGCTGATCGATACTGGTAGCCGCATGGACGAAGTGATCTTCGAAGAATTCAAGGGCACGGGCAACTCGGAAATCGTCCTCGATCGCAAGGTCGCCGATAAGCGCATCTTCCCGGCTATGGACATTCTGAAGTCCGGCACGCGCAAGGAAGATCTTCTCGTTCCACGCCAGGATCTGCAGAAGATCTTCGTGCTCCGCCGCATCCTTGCTCCAATGGGCACGACCGATGCGATCGAATTCCTTATCGACAAGCTGAAGCAGACGAAGAACAATTCCGACTTCTTCGATTCGATGAATACGTAATCCTTAGCCGGATTCATTCTATAAGAGCTGGGGGCATCGTCATGATGTCGCCAGCTTTTCTATTTGAGAGGAATCACGTTCGATTCCAACCGACGGACCAGGCGATATGGCCATGTGGAATGATACCATATATGCGCTTTCGAGCGGTGCTCCACCTTCGGGCGTGTCAGTCATTCGAATCAGCGGTCCCCTGACCAGAGATATTTTGGCGAGGCTCGTCGAATCAGTTCCGGCAGCCCGGCACGTATCTCACCGAACGATTCGGACTCGTAACAATCAGCCGATCGATAGCGGCCTGGTGCTGTTTTTTCCTGCCCCACATTCGTTTACCGGTGAGGATGTTGCCGAGCTGCAGATCCATGGCAGCAAAGCCGTGTTGGCGGCGCTGTTTCACGCGCTTGGCGAAATTCCAGGTGTTCGGATGGCGGTCGAAGGTGAGTTCTCCCGCCGGGCTTTTGAGAACGGCAAACTTGATCTCGTCGAGGTGGAGGGGCTGGCCGATCTCATCGGCGCCGAGACTGAAATGCAGCGACGCCTTGCGGTCGAACATAGCGCAGGCGGGCTTTCCACAATTTACGATTCGTGGGCGGAACGATTAACACGCGCCCGGGCGCTGATTGAGGCCGAACTTGATTTCCCCGACGAGGATGACGTTCCGGGGTCAGTATCGGATATGGTCTGGGCCGATATGGAGAAGCTGCGCAACGATATCCAGCATCACCTGGCCGCAGCTTCGGCCGGCGAAATTATCAGGGATGGCTTCAAGGTGGTCATCGCCGGGGCTCCGAACGCCGGGAAATCAAGCCTGTTGAACGCCTTGGCGCGTCGTGACGTCGCAATCGTGACGGAGATTGCCGGAACCACCCGCGACGTCCTGCAGGTTGATCTCGATATTGATGGCTATCTGATTAAGCTTTATGACACTGCGGGACTTCGGCAGGCGGACGACCGTGTCGAAATGGAAGGCGTGCGGCGGGCGCGTATTGCGCTTCGCGATGCCGATCTTATTCTGCTGCTGGTTGACATGGCGAAGCCTCAGATACCCGATGACTTGGAGCAGACCTCTCCACATGTTACTGTCGGGACAAAGAGGGATCTCATCGATATTTCCACGGATCGGTATGATCTCGAGATTTCGACGGCGACGGGTGTCGGTTTGCCGGAACTGCGACGGTTGATCGGCAATATTGTCGAGAAACGTTTCGCCGGTCTGTCCATGGCGATTCCCAGCCGGCAGCGGCATAAAGATTCGCTAACGAAATGTTTAGCAGCGCTCGAGGCGGCGTTATCGCAGACAGATGTGAATCTCGAACTGCGGACCGAGCAGCTGCGAATTGCCGCAGAGTATTTGGGCAGAATTACCGGAAGAGTGGATGTCGAACATCTGCTCGGGGTGATCTTCTCGGAGTTTTGTATCGGCAAATGATTCACGTGAAACCCTGGGCGTCAGCTTGCCCTGGTTTCACGTGAAACGTCCGCCGGATGTGGAGTCTTGAATGACGGATAATGCCTTCGATGTGATTGTGATAGGCGGCGGCCATGCGGGCTCGGAGGCTGCCAGCGCAGCTGCGCGCCTCGGGGCGAAAACCGGCCTGATTACGCATAGACGAGACACGATCGGCGTCATGTCGTGTAATCCGGCGATCGGCGGGCTTGGCAAGGGCCATCTGGTTCGGGAAATCGACGCGATGGACGGTCTGATGGGACGCGTCGCCGATGCCGCGGGCATTCAGTTCAGGATGCTGAACAAGAAGAAAGGCGCCGCTGTCCGAGGACCGCGGACCCAGGCCGATCGAAAGCTTTATCGCTTGGCAATGCTGGCGGCGATCGAAGCGACGCCTGGCCTGGATATCATCGAAGGCGATGCGTTTGATCTAGAAGTTGTCGATGGTCGCGTCGCTGGCGTGATCATGAAGGATGGTCGGATCTTGAAAGCGCCAGCGGTGGTTTTGACCACTGGTACCTTTCTGCGCGGCCTTATTCATATCGGTTCGGAAAAGACACCGGCCGGGCGTGTCGGTGAACCACCGTCGATCGGCTTGTCTGCTACCCTCGGCCGCTTGGGATTGCAGTTGGGACGTCTAAAGACCGGAACACCAGCGCGGTTGGATGGGAAGACGATCGACTGGCAATCCGTCGGTCGACAAGGGGCTGACGAGGAGCTTGTTCCTTTCTCCTTCATGACCGATGCGATTACCACCCCGCAGATCGAATGCGGCGTCACCAGAACGACCGAAGCGACCCATCGCATCATCGTCGACAATATTATGCGCTCGGCAATGTATTCTGGGCAGATCGAAGGCGTCGGGCCCCGTTATTGCCCGTCTATCGAAGACAAGCTGGTGAAATTTGGAGAGCGGGATGGACATCAGGTCTTTCTCGAGCCCGAGGGGCTGGACGATGACACAGTTTATCCGAACGGGATTTCCACCTCCCTGCCGGCGGAAGTACAGGCCGAATTTATTAAAACGATCCCGGGTCTGGAAGTGGCAAGAATACTGCAACCGGGCTATGCGATCGAATATGATCATGTCGATCCGAGAGAGTTGACGCCATCGTTGGAGGTCAAGCGGCTGAGAGGCCTGTTTCTCGCCGGCCAGATCAATGGCACCACCGGATATGAAGAGGCAGCCGCTCAGGGGCTCGCAGCCGGGTTGAATGCTGCTTTGCGAAGCAATGATTCGGATCCGTTTCATTTTAGTCGGACAAGCTCCTACATCGGCGTCATGATTGACGATCTCACGTCACGCGGCGTTACGGAGCCGTATCGTATGTTTACATCGCGTGCAGAGTATCGACTGACTTTGCGCGCTGACAATGCCGATATGCGTTTAACGCCCCTGGCCATGCGGCTTGGATGTGTAAGTGGCGAGCGGGCGCAGCGATTCACATCCTATCAGTCAGAAATTGAAAATGGTCGGGCGCTGTTGCAGTCGCTGACGATTACACCGAATGAGGCGCGACGCGCCGGCCTAAATATCAATCTGGATGGGCAGCGCCGAACCGCCTATGATTTGCTATCTTATCCAAATTACGATTTTTCCGCGCTCCGGCATGTCTGGCCAGAGTCGCTCGGCGCGATGAGGCCGAAAGTTGCGGAAGCGTTGGAAATCGAGGCGGGCTATTCGGTTTATCTGGATCGGCAAGCGACGGCGATTGCTGATCAGCAGCGCGACGAAGACCGACAGGTCCCACTTGCTTTCAATTATGACGCACTTTCCGGACTCTCCAACGAGCTTAAGGCAAAGCTCAATGCTGCTCGCCCTTTCAATATTGCCCAGGCTGCAATCGTTGAAGGAATGACGCCCGCGGCAATCGCATTGCTGCTTGTGCACTTGCGTCGCCTCCCCTCGCCTGAGCGTCATCGGGCCTGATTACAAGATTTGAGAGTCTTTCAGAATGGAATTAAACGGCTTGCGTGTTTCACGTGAAACACAGGAACGGCTTCGACACTTCGCTGCGCTGTTTCAGAAGTGGGCGAAAGCTATTAATCTGGTGGCGCCGTCGACCCTTGAAGACTTATGGGACCGGCACATCGCTGATAGCAGCCAGGTTTTTCAGATTCATCCGCAACCGATAAGCTGGGTCGACCTCGGAAGTGGCGGTGGCTTTCCCGGCGTCATTACGGCGATTTTTCTGGCCGAATTGCAGGACGGATGGGTACATCTGGTCGAAAGCAACCATAAAAAGGCGGCGTTTCTGCGGACAGCGTTGCGGGAGACCAATGCGCGCGGCAGCGTGCATATCCTTCGAATCGAAGATGCCTATCCGGAGATTGGCGAATGTGATGCGATTTCAGCGCGCGCCCTTGCCGATCTTGACGGGCTCCTCGGCTATTCAGCCCCCTGGATGCTTGGCAAGGAAAATTGTCGCGGCTTTTTTCACAAAGGCCGGGATTACCTGAGGGAAATCGACAAAGCACGTGGTCGGTGGGAATTCGATCTGTTAGAACATAAGAGCGCCGTCGAGCAGGAATCCGTTATCTTGGAAGTATCAAATCTCCGGCGCTTGGTTTAACAGATGGGATATTGCGGCAATGGCTGGCGAACGACATCGGATTATCACCATCGCAAATCAGAAGGGTGGCGTTGGTAAAACGACCACAGCAATCAATCTGGCAACGGCGCTCGCGGCTATTGGTGAGCGTGTGTTGATCGTTGATCTCGATCCGCAGGGCAATGCCAGCACCGGCCTCGGTATCGATCGTCGTGATCGCAAGCTTTCCTCCTATGATCTGATGGTTGGTGATCGTGGGATCCCCGACGTAACTCTCGAGACAGCGGTTCCCAACCTCTTTATCGTCCCGTCGACGATGGACCTGCTCGGCATCGAGATGGAGATCTCGCAGCAAAGCGATCGGGTCTTCAAACTGCGGAAAGCGTTGTCTTCGCCCGAAGCCATGGCGTTTTCTTATGTTCTTCTGGACTGCCCGCCGTCGTTCAATCTGCTGACGATGAATGCCATGGCAGCAGCTCATTCGGTCTTGGTTCCGCTGCAATGTGAATTCTTTGCGCTGGAGGGGTTGAGTCAGTTGCTTGAGACCGTCAGCCAGGTTCGGCGGACGGTTAACCCGCGTCTGGATATTCAGGGGATCGTCCTGACGATGTTCGATGCGCGCAACAATCTGGCACAGCAGGTTGTCAATGACGTGCGCACGCATCTCGGCGACAAGGTTTACCACACGTTAATTCCGCGCAATGTTCGGGTTTCTGAAGCTCCGTCCTACGGCAAGCCGGCTATTCTCTATGACTTGAAGTGCGCGGGCAGTCAGGCCTATCTGCAGCTGGCCTCCGAGGTCATCCAGCGAGAGCGCCAAAGGCTGGCCGCGTAATATCATTTTCGGGGTGTAGGTGAGTGTAGATCATGAATGACGATGTATCGAAGAGGCGATTGGGCCGTGGCCTTGCGGCGCTGATTGGTGAAATGGATCAGCCTGTCCCGGTGGAAGCCGAGCGGATTATCAGTGCCGACAGGATGATCCCGATCGAGTTCGTTAGCCGTAATCCCCGCAATCCTCGTCGTTTCTTCGATGATGCTGAGCTGCATGATCTCGCAAGTTCCATTCGCCAACACGGTATCGTTCAGCCAATTGTTGTGCGGACTATGTCGCGGGATCGATATGAAATCATCGCCGGCGAGCGACGTTGGCGCGCAGCTCAGCTTGCCGGGCTGATCGAGATTCCTGTCATCGTCCGTGACGTGGATGATAAGACGGCGCTCGAAATCGCTATTGTCGAAAACGTGCAGCGCGCGGATCTCAATGCCCTCGAAGAGGCATTGGGCTATGAGCAGCTTATTGCTGAATATGGTTACACCCAGAACGACCTTGGGGAAATCATTGGCAAAAGCCGCAGCCACGTTGCCAACTCTTTGCGCTTGTTGAAGCTGCCGGATCCGGTTCGCGATCTGCTGGCCGCTGGCAGCCTATCGGCTGGGCACGCGCGTGCGCTGGTTTCGACATCTGACCCGGCAAGTCTTGCCCGTACGATCGTTGCCAAGGGCATGTCGGTGCGTGACGCGGAAAAGCTGGCACAGAACAATATAAAGGCTCAGTCGGAACCACAGCAGGCGGCCTTACGACGGGATCAGAAGGATTCCGACACACTGGCGCTGGAGCGGACACTTTCCGATGCACTCGGTCTTGAGGTTGCGATCAATCACAAGGCGGGCGGTGGCCAGATCAAAATTTCCTATAAGTCACTGGAGCAGCTGGAGGAAATCTGCCGTTTGCTCGAAAGGCGCTAAAACGCTGTGCGTCCTTTCGGACGCGCAAAGGACGCACTCACCACTCTTTCAATCCTCGCATCGTGCAGGCCGAAAATCGGTTCCGATTCTCGGCCTGATGCTACTCAGGCGGATTTCCGGCCGGATTGAAGGGTGGTGGACAGAAGCGTTTGCATTGCGACGCTGTCCTCTAGCACCTGTCTCCGTCGGCTTTGCAGAATAGCGGCCTGCAGCCGATTGGATTCCCGCGCGATGCTTTCCGCGGTCCATTGGCGTAATGCCTGTTCGATGATCGGTTTGCGGCGAAAATGCAGATGCCGCCCCATCGTCTGCATGATCTGAGGCGGCTGCAGCCGTTTTTCATCCATCTCGGCGCGCATCGAATCCAGAAGCTGGAATTGCTTCAGGCATGCCTGCAGAACGAGAAAGATCGCGGTTTTCGAGCTGCTGATTTTTTGCATGGCGTGCAAAAAGGCGTTGAGATCGCCGCCGAGAATGGCATCGACGGCGTCGTCAACCGAGATGGCGCTGGCGTCGCCGATTATTTCGGTAACGTGATGTTCTTCGACTGTATCGAAGCCGCGGCAGTATAGAGCAAGCTTGCGAACCTCGTTTCGGGAAGCGATCCTGTCACCGCCGATCAAGGCTATGAGCGCCTGGCGCGCGGCCGGCGTAATGCCGAGCTTCTCTGCCCCGAGCTCAGTATCGATCAAGGCATTGAGAGCGCGGCTGTCATCGGCGTAGGACGGGATCGTCATGACAGATCGCGCGGCTTCGGCGGTCTTGCGCAGCAACGCGCCCTTCTTCAGGTCGCCGGCCTCGATGATCAGATAGGCGGCTTCGAGTGGTTTTTCGGCCAGCAGCGCCAGGGAATCGACGAGGTATTTCTCGTTGGCGGCGCCGCGGATCCAGATCAATTTCTCACCGCCGAACAGTCCGATCGACTGGACCTCGTCGACCAACCGCCCGGGATCCTTCTGCAGGTCGCCGATATCGAGTTTCGTCAGCGAGAAAGGATCATTGAGCGCGACACCAGTCTTACCGGCGAGCAAGCCTGCTCGTTCGGAAATGAGGCCGCGATCCGGCCCGTAGATGACGAAAATCCGATAGTTCCGCGCCGATTTCTGCAGGAAAGTCTCGAATTCGTGGGATTTTATCTCTGCCACATCTCCGCCCTCAGCGGCTGAGAGCAGCGGCGATATCGGCTCCTACGAATTCCGCCACCTGATCCGCCGCTCGGTTTTCGGCATCGCGGATTGCCCGCTGCTTGGCAAATTCCTGGTCAGGGAAATCCACCAGCGCCGTGGTCGCCCGGCTGCCGGCCTTGATGACGTGATTGTCGGTCGCCGCGCGCAGCGTGTAGGTGACGCTGACGGTCACACGACCGGCTCGCGAAGTATCGGCGGATTCCGTAAGCAGCGTATCGGCAACGGTGGATGAGGCGTGCATTTCGACCTGATATTCCGGTTTTTCAGGCTCGCCGGCCCCACGCGACGCAAGGAAGATCAAGTGGTTACGAACCTGCTGCTCGATGCGGCTGCCTGCCGGGGAAAAGCCGACCGAGGAAAGCTTTTCAGTGACACCGGAATTCTCGGAGTAGAGCGGGCGAACCTGGCAGGCGGAGAGAAAAGCCGCGGAGGCAAGGATCATGGCGATGCCGGCATTGCGAGCCAGCTTGCAAGCGATATCAGACGACAATGTTTACAATCCTTTGGGGAACCACGATGATCTTCTTCGGTGCCTGTCCGTTCAACGCGTTCTTCACCGCATCCAGATCCAGCACGGCGTCGGTGACGGCATTCTGATCTGCATCGCGAGAAATTGTCAATTCAGCGCGCTTCTTGCCGTTGATCTGTACCGGCAGGACGACATCGTTTTCGATGACGAGTGTTTCGTCGTATTGCGGCCAGCTTGCCCGGGCAAGCAGTCCTGCATTGCCGAGCGCGGCCCAGCATTCCTCAGCCAGATGCGGCGTCATCGGAGAGACGAGCTGAATCAGGATCTCGGCGGCATCGCGTACGGCCGCGCGATAGGTGGCATCACCCTCGCCTGCTGCAACCCTCGTCATCGGTGCGGCCAGCGCGTTGACGAGTTCATAAATTCGGGCAACGGCTTTGTTGAACCAGAGCTTGTCATAGTCGTTCTGGACCGCCTTCAGCGTCTTGTGGGCAGCCTGGGAGATTGACAACGCGTCCCCATCGATTGCCGGCGCCGGTGCGACGGCGGAGAGCGCGTCCGCGGCTTCGGAAATCAGGCGCCACAGACGCTGGGTAAAGCGATGAGCGCCCTCGACGCCTGCCTCGGACCAGATGACATCACGCTCCGGCGGGGAGTCGGACAGAACGAAGAAACGAGCGGTATCGGCGCCGTAGGAGGCGATGATATCGTCGGGATCGACGACGTTCTTTTTCGATTTCGACATTTTCTCGATCGAGCCGATCGCGACTTCCTCGTTGTTCGTCAGCAAGAAAGCCCGGCGTTTGCCGTCGAGTTCGTCGATGCGGATATCGGCGGGTGCCACCCATTCGCGGCTGGCGCCTGCGCCGCGGCTATAGGTTTCGTGGACCACCATGCCCTGGGTGAAGAGACCCTTGAAAGGTTCGGTGGCGGCCACGTGACCGGTCTCGCGCATGGCGCGGGTGAAGAAGCGGGAATAGAGCAGGTGCAGGATCGCGTGCTCGATGCCGCCAATATACTGGTCGACCGGCAGCCAGCGGTTTGCCGCCTGCGGATCGGTCGGCTTTTCCTCCCAGGGCGCGGTGAAGCGGGTGAAATACCAACTCGAATCGACGAAGGTGTCCATCGTATCCGTCTCGCGGCGTGCATCCTTGCCACAGTTCGGGCAGGAGACATGGCGCCAGGTCGGATGACGGTCAAGCGGATTGCCCGGCTGGTCGAAGGTGACATCATCGGGCAGCTTGACCGGCAGATCCTCCTTCGGCACCGGCACGACACCGCAATCATCGCAATGAATGACCGGGATCGGGCAGCCCCAATAACGCTGGCGGGAAATGCCCCAGTCGCGCAGACGGAAATTGACCTTGCGCTCGCCCTGCGGCGCATTGCCGAGCGAAGCGGCCGACAGCCGGTCGGCGACGATATTGAAGGCTTCCTCGGTCGTCTTGCCGTCGAGGAAGCGGGAGTTGATCATCACGCCATCACCGTCATAGGCGGTGTCGACGACGGAAAAGTTTGCGGCATCGCCATCCCTCGGCATGACGACGGGCACCACCGGCAAGCCATATTTCCGAGCAAAATCAAGGTCGCGTTGGTCGCCCGAGGGGCAGCCGAAGATCGCGCCCGTGCCATAATCCATCAGGACGAAATTGGCGATATAGACCGGCAGCTCCCAGGAGGGATCGAGCGGGTGCCTGACGCGGATACCGGTATCCATGCCCTTCTTTTCGGCGGTCTCGAGTGCTGCGAGCGACGTGCCGGCGCGGCGGCACTCCTCGCAGAAAGCTTCGATAGCCGGGTTCTTCGCGGCGGCATCCTTTGCCAGCGGATGATCGGCGGCGATCGCCAGGAAGGAGGCGCCGAAGAGCGTGTCCGGTCGGGTGGTATAGACGGTGACTTCGCTCTCGCCGGCCGGTGCCGTTTCCGGCACGATCTCCCAGCGGATCGTCAGGCCTTCCGAACGGCCGATCCAGTTCTTCTGCATCAGGCGCACTTTTTCCGGCCACTGATCGAGCGTATCCAGCGCGTCCAGCAGATCCTGGCTGAAGTCGGTGATCTTGAAGAACCATTGCGTCAGTTCGCGCTGCTCGACGAGCGCACCGGAACGCCAGCCGCGGCCATCGATCACCTGTTCGTTGGCCAGCACGGTGTTATCGACAGGATCCCAGTTGACCTTCGACTGTTTGCGATAGACCAGGCCCTTCTCCAGGAAATCCAGGAAGAGATGCTGCTGCTGCTGGTAATATTCAACGTCGCAGGTGGCGAATTCTCGGCTCCAGTCCAGTGAAAGCCCCATGGCCTTCAGCTGCGCCTTCATTGAGCCGATATTCTGGTAGGTCCAGGAGGCGGGGTGAACACCACGCTCCATGGCGGCATTCTCTGCCGGCATGCCGAAGGCGTCCCAGCCCATCGGATGCAGCACGTTGTAGCCGCGGGCGCGCTTATAGCGGGCGACGACATCGCCCATGGCGTAATTGCGGACATGGCCCATATGGATGCGCCCCGACGGATAGGGGAACATTTCGAGGACGTAATATTTTTCGCGCGGATCGGCATTGTCGGTCTCGAAGACCTTGTCTTCATTCCATTTCTGCTGCCAGCGGGGCTCGGCATCGCGCGGATTATAACGTTCGGTGGCCATAGTATTCGTATTTCCGGAAAATCAGGGGAGTTGGTCGAGACCTTCACCATGAAACCACCGTAGCGTCAAGTTTTGCAGGCGCTGCAAGCGTCTGATCTTGATCACGCACAAGCGATTTCGCGAAGGCGGGTCTTGGCAAGCACAGGTTGGCTGGTTAGTTCATTGCCAATCCTTTCATGCTGGTATGTCGAGGCAGAACAATGGAACTTCAAGAGCGGTTGAACGACGTGCGATCACGGATTGCGGCCGGGGAACGCGCGGCAGGTCGTCCGGCGGGTTCCGTTCAGCTGGTCGCGGTGTCGAAGACTTTCGAGGCGGACGCGATCGGTCCGGCCATCGAAGCCGGACAGCGCGTCTTCGGCGAGAACCGGGTGCAGGAAAGCCAGGGCAAGTGGCCGGCGCTGAAAGTCGAGCGTCCGGACATCGAATTGCATCTGATCGGGCCGCTGCAATCGAACAAAGCGGCGGATGCGGTAGCGCTTTTCGACGTCATCGAGACGGTGGACCGGGAAAAGATCGCCCGCGCGCTTGCCGATGAGATGAAGCGGCAGGGCAAGACGCCGCGGCTCTATGTCCAGGTCAATACCGGGCTCGAACCGCAGAAAGCGGGTATCGCTCCTGACGACACGCCGGCCTTCGTTGCCCTTTGCCGCGACGAGCTCGGCCTTTCCATCGAAGGTTTGATGTGCATTCCGCCGGCCGAGGAAAATCCCGGACCGCATTTCGCCCTGCTGGCAAAGCTCGCGCTCAAATGCGGCGTCGGAAAACTTTCCATGGGCATGTCGGGTGACTACGGGACGGCAATCGCCTTCGGCGCCACCAGCGTGCGTGTGGGATCCGCAATTTTCGGCACGCGCTGAAACGCTGCTTTGGTCGGGCTTCCTGTTCCCCTTAATGCCGCCTAGATTGATATCGAGGTTTGCATGTCCTGGGGAGGAGCAGATGCAGAACGGCTATCATCAGACCTATGCGGCCTGGAAAGGTGATCCCGAAGCCTTCTGGCGCGAAGCGGCCAATGACATCGACTGGTTCAAGCCGCCGGAGCGGATTTTCTCGCCCAATGAGGGCGTCTATGGCCGCTGGTTCTCCGGCGCGGAAACCAATACCTGCCACAATTGCCTGGACCGGCATGTGGCCGCCGGCCGCGGCGGCGAGACTGCAGTCATCTTCGACAGCGCAATGAACGGCGAGAAGCGCCATTTTACCTATGATGAGGTGCTTCGGGAAGTGATGGCCATCGCAGCAGCGTTGGTCGAGCGCGGCATCGGCAAAGGTGATCGTGTCATCCTTTATATGCCGATGGTGCCGCAGGCGGTCTTTTCCATGCTCGCCTGCGCCCGCATCGGTGCGGTTCACTCCGTCGTTTTCGGCGGGTTTGCCGCCAGCGAACTTGCGGCGCGCATCGACGATTGCGGTGCGAAGCTGGTAATCACCGCGAGCTGCGGGCTCGAGCCTGGTCGCATCGTCGCCTACAAGCCCCTGGTCGACCAGGCGATCGAGATCGCACGTTCGAAACCGGGGCGCTGTCTGGTGCTGCAGCGACCGGAGCTTCGGGCAGATCTCGTCAGCGGCCGCGATCAGGATTTCGAGGCGGCGGTGGCGCAGCACCGTGGCGCCGAGATCGCCTGTGTCTCCGTCAAGGCGACCGATCCGCTCTACATCCTCTATACATCGGGCACAACGGGCCAGCCGAAGGGCGTCGTGCGCGACAATGGCGGCCATATGGTCGCGCTCAACTGGTCGATGCGGAATATCTACGGCTTGAAGCCGGGAGAGGTCTTCTGGACGGCTTCGGATATCGGCTGGGTCGTCGGACATTCCTATATCGTCTATGCCCCGCTGCTCGCCGGCGTAACCACTCTGATCTTCGAGGGAAAACCGGTCGGCACTCCGGATGCGGGCACATTCTGGCGCATCGTTTCGGAGTATAAGGTGCGGGTGCTGTTCACGGCGCCGACGGCATTTCGCGCCATCCGGCGGGAGGATGGTGACGGCGAGTTGATGCACAAGTATCCCATGCCGGATCTACGCGCGCTCTTTCTGGCCGGCGAGAGAGCGGATCCGGAGACGCTGAAATGGGCGGAGCGTATGCTTGGCATACCCGTCATCGATCATTGGTGGCAGACGGAGACCGGCTGGCCGATTGCCGCAAATCCGCTTGGCCTCGGCGCCCTTCCCATCAAGCACGGTTCGCCGGCACTGCCGATGCCCGGCTATGATATGGCGGTGCTCGATGATGCCGGTCATCCGATCGAGGCGGGAACGCTCGGCAATATTGTCGTCAAGTTGCCCTTGCCGCCCGGCTGCCTGCCGACCCTCTGGAACGCGGACGAACGCTTCCGATCGGCCTATCTCGATGAGTTTCCCGGTTACTACAAGACGGCCGATGCGGGCTACGTCGATGAGGATGGCTATCTCTTCATCATGTCGCGCACCGACGACATCATCAATTGCGCCGGTCATCGGCTCTCTACCGGGGCGATGGAGGAGGTCTGTGCGCGCCATCCCGATGTCGCCGAATGCGCTGTCATCGGCGTGATCGATGTGCTGAAGGGTCAGGCGCCCTGCGGTTTCCTGGTGCTGAAACGACATGTTTCCCGTGACGCAACGGCGATCGAATCAGAGGTCGTGGCGATGATTCGTGATTCGATCGGGCCTGTTGCTGCCTTCAAGACGGCCATCATCGTTAACCGGTTGCCGAAGACACACTCCGGCAAAATCCTGCGCGGCACGATGCAGAAGATCGCCGACGGCATACCCTGGAAAATGCCTGCAACCATTGATGATCCAACGATTTTAGAGGAAATTGCCGAGGCGCTGCGTGGGCGTGGTTTAGGCTCCCTGCCGATGTGAATTAAACTTTCGGTAAGCCTAATTGAGGAATTGTTAACCATGTTGATGCAAGCATTTGTTAACGGCAATGGCTTGCATAGCAGGCTTTGCATGACGCGGTCGCCGTTACCGGCCTAGTCCGGATTGCCCCTTTCTCAACGATTGTGGAACGGATCATGACAAGCATCCTTACCAACAACGCTGCCATGGCAGCGCTGCAGACTTTGCGCGGCGTAAACGATAGCCTCAAGGACACCCAGGGTCGCGTTTCATCGGGTTATCGTGTCGAAAAGGCGGCTGACAATGCCGCTTACTGGTCGATTGCTACGACCATGCGTTCTGACAACAAGGCGCTTTCGGCCGTCTCCGACGCGCTCGGTCTCGGCGCGGCCAAGGTCGACACGGCCTATTCGGCCATGGACAGCGCGCTCGATGTCGTCAGCGACATCAAGGCCAAGATCGTCGCCGCCACGGAAAAGGGCGTCGACAAGACGAAGATCCAGCAAGAACTCGACCAGCTGCAGGAGCAGCTGCTCAGCATCGCACAATCGGCGTCCTTCTCCGGCGAAAACTGGGTTGCCGGCGCCTCCGGCACGAAGAGCGTCGTTTCGTCCTTCGTCCGCGACGGCAGCAATGCTGTCTCCGTCAAGATGACGGACTACGTGCTCGATTCAGGCTCGCTTGGAAACGTGCTTTTCGGCATGACGAGCACCGGTGCAATCGAGACATCAAGCGGCATCATCGGCACGGCCTTCAACGGAACCTATGGCGGCACCGTCATCGTCATGGCGTCAATATATGATCTCGACATCACCGGTTTCACCCAGGGTCAGCTTGACGCAGCCCTGACCGGTGTCGAACTGGTTCTCGGGGCTATGACCGCCGCGGGCTCGGCATTGGGCTCGATCTCGACCCGTATTCAGCTGCAGGAAACTTTCGTCAGCGGCTTGCACGATTCGATCGACTCCGGCGTCGGCCGCCTGGTCGATGCCGATATGGAAGAGGAATCAAGCAAGCTCTCGGCGTTGCAAACGCAGCAGCAGCTCGCCGTCCAGTCGCTCTCGATCGCCAACAGCTCGGCGCAGAACATTCTCACCCTGTTCCGCAGCTAATTCGAAACAGGCAATTTGCAACAAAAAACCCCGCCGGTCAGCTCATACCGGCGGGGTTTTTCATGAAATCGCTGATATCTCAGTACTGATCGTCGTCCTCGTCCTTCGGGGCCGAGCGCAGCGAGCTCAGCTTGCGGAAGACGGCATCGGCGTCGATTTCCTTTTCCTTTTCCTCCTCGCGCTCGTAGCTCGGGGTCAGGCGCTCGGTCTCCTGTGCCGATTGCAGCGTCGCGCCAAGCTCGGCGGCGGTCGGCAGCGGACGGCCCTTGGAGGCCTTTTCCACTTCCATGTCGAGATCGATCTGGCTGCAGAGGCCGAGCGTTACTGGATCCATCGGCGCCAGGTTGGCGGAGTTCCAGTGGGTGCGCTCGCGGATTTGCTCGATGGTCGACTTGGTCGTGCCGACGAGGCGGGAAATCTGCGCGTCCTTCAGCTCCGGATGGTTGCGAACGAGCCAGAGAATGGCGTTCGGGCGGTCCTGGCGCTTGGAAACCGGCGTATAACGCGGACCACGGCGCTTGGATTCCGGCACGCGCACCTTCGGTTCGGAAAGCTTCAGCTTGTGGTTCGGATTGGCCTCGGCGCGGGCAATCTCGTCGCGGGAAAGCTGTCCTGTCGAGATCGGGTCGAGGCCCTTGATGCCCTGCGCCGCTTCGCCGTCGGCGATCGCCTTGACTTCGAGCGGATGAAGTTTGCAGAACTGCGCGATCTGATCGAAAGACAGTGCCGTATTGTCGACAAGCCAGATGGCGGTCGCCTTCGGCATGAGCAGTGTTTGAGCCATGGATATAGTCCTTCTATCGTCCGCGCCGGTCGCGGTCCGTGGATTGTCACCACAATGTCCGGGAAATATGCCGCTATATAACCGCACTGTCGCATAATTGCAATTCTTCCGAAATGAAATGACCTTTGTCTAATTGCCGTGGCGATGCGAACTGCTATGAATTGCCGTGATTTCAAGTCCGGGCCCTTCCTAGCTCACGCGGCCCGTCGCATGTCCCATGAGGAGGAGTTGCATGTCGGAGAAGATCTATCCGGTCACGAAGCCGGTGAAGGCGCGCGCCCTGATCGATAAGGAAAAGTACCTGAAATGGTACGAGGAAAGCATCGAGAACCCGGACAAGTTCTGGGGCAAGCACGGCAAGCGGATCGACTGGTTCAAGCCCTATACCAAGGTCAAGAACACTTCCTTTACCGGCAAGGTTTCGATCAAGTGGTTCGAGGACGGTCAGACGAACGTCTCCTACAACTGCATCGACCGCCATCTGAAAACGAATGGCGACCAGGTGGCGATCATCTGGGAAGGCGACAACCCCTATATCGACAAAAAGGTCACCTATAACGAGCTCTACGAGCATGTCTGCCGGATGGCGAACGTGTTGAAGAAGCACGGGGTCAAGAAGGGTGATCGCGTCACCATCTATATGCCGATGATCCCGGAAGCGGCCTATGCGATGCTTGCCTGCGCCCGCATCGGGGCGGTGCATTCGGTCGTCTTCGGCGGCTTCTCGCCGGAGGCGCTGGCGGGGCGCATCGTCGACTGCGAATCCACCTTCGTCATCACCTGCGACGAAGGCGTGCGCGGCGGCAAGCCGGTGCCGCTGAAGGACAATACCGATACGGCGATCGATATCGCCGCTCGACAGCATGTCAGGGTCAGCAAGGTGCTGGTCGTTCGCCGCACCGGCGGCAAGACCGGCTGGGCGCCGGGCCGCGATCTCTGGCATCATCAGGAGATCGCCACGGTGAAGGCGGAATGCCCGCCGGTGAAGATGAAGGCGGAAGATCCGCTCTTCATTCTTTATACGTCAGGCTCGACCGGCAAGCCGAAGGGCGTGCTGCATACGACGGGCGGTTACCTCGTCTATGCGGCGATGACGCATGAATATGTCTTCGACTATCACGACGGTGACGTCTACTGGTGTACGGCCGATGTCGGCTGGGTCACCGGCCACTCCTATATCGTTTACGGGCCGCTCGCGAACTGCGCGACGACGCTGATGTTCGAGGGCGTGCCGAACTTCCCGGATCAGGGCCGTTTCTGGGAAGTCATCGACAAGCATAAGGTCAACATCTTCTACACTGCGCCGACGGCAATCCGCTCGCTGATGGGTGCCGGTGACGAATTCGTCACGCGCTCCTCGCGTTCTTCGCTGCGCCTGCTCGGCACGGTCGGCGAGCCGATCAATCCCGAGGCCTGGGAGTGGTATTACAATGTCGTCGGCGACAAGCGCTGCCCTGTCATCGATACGTGGTGGCAGACGGAAACCGGCGGCCATATGATCACGCCGCTGCCTGGCGCCACCGATCTGAAACCCGGTTCGGCGACGACCCCGTTCTTCGGCATCAAGCCGCAGCTGGTCGACAATGAGGGCAAGGTGCTGGAAGGCCCGGCCGACGGCAATCTCTGCATCACCGACAGCTGGCCAGGTCAGATGCGCACGGTCTATGGCGATCACGAGCGCTTCATTCAGACCTATTTCTCCACCTACAAGGGCAAGTATTTCACCGGCGACGGCTGCCGGCGCGATGCGGACGGGTATTATTGGATCACCGGCCGCGTCGACGACGTGCTGAACGTCTCTGGCCACCGGCTCGGTACGGCAGAGGTGGAATCCGCGCTTGTCTCTCACAACCTGGTTTCGGAAGCCGCAGTCGTCGGTTATCCGCATCCGATCAAGGGCCAGGGAATTTATTGCTACGTGACGCTGATGTCCGGTCACGAGGGATCGGATACGCTTCGCCAGGAACTGGTGAAACATGTTCGTGCTGAAATCGGCCCGATCGCCGCGCCTGACAAGATCCAGTTTGCGCCCGGCCTGCCGAAGACCCGCTCCGGCAAGATCATGCGCCGCATCCTGCGCAAGATCGCCGAAGACGATTTCGGTGCTCTCGGCGACACCTCCACACTTGCCGATCCGGCCGTCGTCGACGATCTGATCGCCAACCGGCAAAACAAGGCCACCGTCTGACATATCGATCCGCTCCGGCCCGTCCGGAGCGGATCGCTCGTTAGTTAGCCGGATTCTCGGCTATTCCGATCGTAAGACGCCAATTGGAATATTGACTTAGAAATCAATCGCTCGGCCATTGATTTCGTAATCGCCGAAGCGCGCCGGCTCGGCTCCGCCGCGGCCGCCGATCTCCGGCGGTAGTTCCAGCGGCTTCTGGCTCTTTCGCCGCTCCTCGGCTTCGGCAAGGGCGCGTCTGGCAGCCGGGGACAGCATCTTACGCGGTGGCTCCGTTCCCTCGGCCATCGGCGTTTCGCTATTGTCGTTATCGGCGTCCTGCATGGCCGTCTCCTGCCGGAAATATTGAAAATGGCTGGTGAATAACCAAATCATAATGCGCCGGTGCCGGGATTAAAAGCTTGTGACGCCGAAATCGGAGATGGAGATCCGCAATGAACCTCGTTCGCACTGCCATGTTGCTTGCCTTCATGACGGCGCTTTTCATGTTTGTCGGCTTCCTGATCGGCGGTCGGGCCGGCATGATGATCGCATTCGTCATTGCCGCCGGCATGAATTTCTTCTCCTACTGGAATTCCGACCGGATGGTGCTTTCGGCCTATCGCGCGCAGGAGGTCGACGAGCGCAATGCGCCGGAATTCTTCCGGATCGTGCGCGATCTCGCCCGCAATGCCGGCCTGCCGATGCCGAAGGTCTATCTCTACGACAGCCCGCAGCCGAATGCCTTCGCCACCGGCCGCAATCCCGATAACTCAGCCGTCGCCGCCTCGACCGGCCTGCTCAGCGCCTTGTCTCCCGAGGAAGTCGCAGGCGTGATGGCGCACGAACTAGCGCACATTCAGAACCGCGACACGCTGACGATGACGATCACGGCAACGCTTGCCGGCGCGATCTCTATGCTCGGCAACTTCGCCTTCTTCTTCGGCGGCAACCGTGAGAACAACAACAATCCCCTCGGCTTCGTCGGCGTCATCGTCGCGATGATCGTGGCGCCGCTCGCTGCCATGCTGGTGCAGATGGCGATCAGCCGCACGCGCGAATATTCGGCAGACCGCCGCGGCGCCGAGATCTGCGGCAATCCGCTCTGGCTCGCTTCGGCGCTCGGCAAGATCGCGCGCGGCGCTGCTCACGTGCCGAACGAAGATGCCGAGCGCAACCCGGCGACGGCGCATATGTTCATCATCAATCCACTCTCCGGCGAGCGCATGGACAATCTGTTTTCCACCCATCCGAATACGGAAAACCGCATCGCTGCGCTGCACGACATGGCGCAAGGCGGCATGAATGTCTCGACGTCGCCGGCTCGTACTGCTAATCCGTCGCGCAAATCGCGCTCTGTTCCGGATACGGGCCTCGGTCGCGGTGGTTCGCAACCGCCAAAAGGTCCGTGGTCTTGAATTCAGACGGCACGAAGAAGCCATTCCGCAAGCATAAGCCCTCCAGTGAGCGATCTGCGCCTGATAAGCCAGGCTTGCAGGCCCGGGCAGCGGCGGCAAAAATTCTTGCAGCCGTCGTCGACCGCAAGCTGCCGCTCGACGGCGCTCTCGATCATGAACACGGCAATCCGGCCTATAGGGCGCTCGGCGAAAGCGACCGGGCGCTCGTCCGCGCCATCCTGAACACGACGCTGCGCCATCTGCCGCGCATCGATGCCGCGATTGCCGCGTTGCTGGATTCGCCGCTGCCGGAGGGGGCAAGGGCGCTGCATCACGTGCTCGCCATCGGGGCGGCGCAGATCCTCTATCTCGATGTGCCGGATCATTCGGCTGTCGATCTTGCCGTCGAGCAGGCCAATCTGGATCCACGCAATCGCCGTTTCGCCAAGCTCGTCAATGCCATCCTCCGCCGGCTCGGCCGCGAGAAGGAGCAGGTGCTTGATGCGATCGGCAAGGTCGCGCCGATGCCGGCCTGGTTCATCGCCAGGTTGGAAAAGGCCTATGGCCGGGACGCGGCGCTGGCGATTTCGGAATCCCAGCTCGAACCGGCCGCAATCGATCTGACCGTCAAGTCCGACCCGGAAGGCTGGGCGAAGCGGCTTACCGGCGTCGTCCTGCCCACGGGCGGCGTGCGGCTCGCCGCCTTCGACGGCGGCATTCCTTCGCTCGAAGGCTTCGATGAGGGCGCGTGGTGGGTGCAGGATGCGGCAGCAAGCATCCCGGCCAAGCTGTTCGGCGATCTCTCCGGCAAACGCACCGCCGATCTCTGTGCTGCGCCCGGCGGCAAGACGGCGCAGCTCATCCTGGCCGGCGGCGCAGTCACCGCACTCGACCAGTCGGAAAGCCGGCTGAGACGGCTGCGCTCGAATCTCGACCGGCTCGGCCTCAAGGCGGAGACGATTGCGGCAGACCTGACGACATTCGAGCCGGCGGAACGCTTCGATGCGATCCTGCTCGACGCTCCCTGCTCTTCCACCGGCACGACACGCCGGCACCCTGACGTGTTGTGGACCAAGGGGCCTGAGGATATCGCCCGGCTGGCGGCGCTGCAGGAGCGGTTGCTGCGTCATGCGCTGACATTGCTGCAGCCGGACGGCACACTGGTTTTTTCGAATTGTTCGCTCGATCCTGTCGAGGGTGAGGAAGTCGTCGCCCGTGTTCTTTCCGATACGGATGCGGTCGAGCGCGTTCCGATCGGCGCCGGCGACTGGCCCGGCCTTGAGGCGGCGATTACGCCGCTCGGCGAATTCCGTACGCTTCCCACCATGCTGAAAATGCCTGATGGCATCGGCTCCGGCCTCGACGGCTTCTATGCGGCTGTGCTGCGGCGCGTGGCCTGATTGCAAGGCTTGAGCGCGCGCGGCGAGCCTGCACTATACGAGGTGCTTCATAGCCTCGGGTCACGCATGCCCTTTTCCAAAACCGTCCCCACGATTTCAGGCGAAACGCGTTAATTTGCGTATATTCGAACCTTGTCACGAATTAATTCATTGTGGACGATGAAATCGGCCGCTTTTCACCTATTCTTAACCACGAGGGTCAATAGACAATAGAATATGCAGTCCGGTCGGCGTTTTGCGAGCATGTATGTTCGGGAGGCTTGGCGGCGCGCCTTGCGCCGCGTCGCGTTGCTGCGCCTGAAGCTCTTTCGTCATTCGATCAAGGTGCCCGAGCGTCTGATCGTCGCGCCGACCGATCTCCGCAGCATCGATCCACATGTGGCCGACGAAATCCTCAACGGACGGTTTCTCCTGGCCGGGCGCATGCTGGAAACGAACGGAAAGTCGCCCTTCACCTTCACCCTGCCCTCGCGCCCCTTCGCGACGCGTCTTCACAGCTTCGGCTGGCTGCGGCATATGCGGGCGAACAAGACGGAGCGTAGTTCGGCTGCGGCCCGCGCGATCGTCGACAGCTGGCTTTCCATCCATGCCGGTCGCATGGAGGGGATTGCCTGGGAGATCGACGTCACCGCCCAACGCGTTATCGCCTGGCTGTCGCATTCGCCGGTGGTGCTGCAGAACGCCGACCGCGGCTTCTATCGCCGCTTCATGAAGTCGCTGGCGTTCCAGGTGAGGTTCCTGCACCGCATGGCGCCGTTCACCCTCGGCGGGTTGGAGCTGTTTCGGCTGCGTATCGCGCTCGCCATGGCCTCCGTCGCCATGCCGGCGCGCGCCTCCACGCTCAGAAGGGCGGCGCAGGCACTCGACCGCGAATTCGATAGCCAGATTCTATCAGATGGCGGCCATGTCTCGCGCAATCCGCGCGTCGGGCTGGAATTGCTGCTCGATCTGCTGCCGCTCAGGCAGACCTATGTCAATCTCGGCCATGACCTGCCGCAGAAGCTGATCTCCGGCATAGACCGGATGTATCCGGCATTGCGGTTCTTTCGCCATCAGGACGGGGACCTGGCGCTGTTCAACGGGGCAACCTCGACGCTCGCAAACGAGCTGATGTCGGTGCTGCGATATGACGAGACCGCCGGCCAGCCGTTCAAGGCTTTGCCGCAGTCGCGCTATCAGCGGCTTTCCGGGGGAAAGACGGTGATTATTGCCGATACCGGCACGCCGCCTTCGGGAGGCGCACTTCGGACCGTGCATGCCGGCAGCCTCTCCTTCGAGATGTCGTCCGGCCGTCATCGGTTCATCGTCAATTCCGGTTCGCCGAAATTTGCCGGGCATCGTTATGTCCAGATGGCGCGCACGACGGCGGCGCATTCCACCGTCATCCTCAACGACACGTCGTCCAGCCGTTTTTCGCCCTCACCCTTCCTTAGTCACGCCATCACCGAACCGGTGAGAACCATCACTGTCGAGCGCGCCGAAACCGAGGACGGACGCGACGGCATCAAGCTCAGCCATGACGGTTATCTCAGGGGGTTCGGGGTGCTGCACGAGCGTGAGCTGACACTCAATGCCGCAGGCTCGATCGTGACAGGCCGCGACCGGCTCGTCGTCCGCGAAGGATATGAGCATGATGAACCTCTGAAGGCTGTCGCCCGTTTTCATATCCATCCCTCGATCGTCCTGCATCAGAGTGACCGGGAGTCCGTGCTGCTGACGGCGCCGGACGGCGAAAGCTGGCTGTTTTCGGCGCCCGGCAATGAGGTGCTGATCGCTGAGGACATCTTCTTTGCCGACAGCTCCGGCATCTGCGGTTCGGACCAGATCGAAATCGACTTCGATCTTGCCGAAAAGACGGAAATCCGCTGGTTCCTATCTCGCAAAAGCTAGAGGCGGATGATTTTAGGCCGAGTGGCCAAAGATTGAGATCGCCTTCACGGCAAGGAAGTAAGGTATGATGCCATCCAAAAATGGCTCGTGCTTTCGACATCTGCTCTGACGCCTGTTTGCGCGGCGGCAAACCTGTGCTAACGCGGCGCCAGCATGCGAACATCCCTTGCGGATGTCCTCCCGAAGCCCGAACGGAGAAGGTTTCATGGCCGTCATTTCCAAGAAGATCCCCGCCCCCGACAAGGTCGAAATCAAGACCGCGCTCATCTCCGTCTTCGACAAGACCGGAATCGTCGAACTCGCCCACGCCTTGTCTGCCAGAGGTGTGCGCCTGCTTTCGACCGGCGGCACCTATAAAGCGATCGCTGCGGCCGGTCTTGCCGTCACCGATGTCTCCGAAATCACCGGTTTTCCAGAGATCATGGACGGGCGCGTCAAGACGTTGCACCCAATGGTGCATGGCGGCCTGCTGGCGATCCGTGACGACGGCGAACACCAGGATGCGATGAAAACACACGGCATCGAGGGCATCGACCTCGCCGTCATCAACCTCTATCCCTTCGAGGAGGTGCGCGCGGCCGGCGGCGACTATCCGACGACGGTCGAGAATATCGACATCGGCGGTCCGGCGATGATCCGCGCATCGGCCAAGAACCATGCCTATGTGACGACCTTGACCGATCCGGCCGATTATGCCGAGCTGCTGGAGCAGCTTTCCGCAGATGGCGGCAAGACCGCCTATGCCTTCCGTCAACGTATGGCCGCCAAGGCCTATGCCCGCACCGCCGCCTATGATGCAATGATCTCCAACTGGTTCGCTGAGGCGCTGTCGATCGACACGCCCCGCCACCGGGTCATCGGCGGCGCGCTGAAGGAAGAGATGCGCTACGGCGAAAACCCGCACCAGAAGGCCGCCTTCTACGCGACCGGCGAGAAGCGCCCGGGTGTTTCGACAGCAGCTCTTCTCCAGGGCAAGCAGCTATCCTACAACAACATCAACGATACGGATGCCGCCTACGAACTCGTCGCCGAGTTCCTGCCTGAGAAGGCGCCGGCCTGCGCGATCATCAAGCACGCCAATCCCTGCGGCGTCGCCACCGGGTCCAGCCTGGTCGAGGCCTATCAGCGGGCGCTCGCCTGCGATTCCGTTTCCGCCTTCGGCGGCATTATCGCGCTCAACCGGACGCTGGATGCCGAAACGGCCGAGGAGATCGTCAAGCTCTTCACCGAAGTGATCATCGCGCCCGATGTCACGGAGGAGGCAAAGGCGATCGTCGCCCGTAAGCCGAACCTGCGGCTATTGTCCGCTGGTGGCCTGCCCGATCCGCGTGCGGCGGGCCTGACGGCGAAGACCGTTTCCGGCGGCCTGCTCATCCAGAGCCGCGACAACGGCATGGTCGAGGATCTGGAACTCAAGGTCGTCACCAAGCGCGCGCCGACGGCACGGGAACTTGATGACATGAAGTTCGCCTTCAAGGTCGGCAAACATGTGAAGTCGAATGCCGTGGTCTATGCCAAGGACGGCCAGACCGCCGGTATCGGCGCCGGCCAGATGAGCCGGGTCGATTCCGCCCGCATCGCCGCGCTGAAGGCCGAAGAGGCGGCCAAGGCGCTTGGCCTTGCAGTGCCGATGACACATGGCTCGGCGGTCGCCTCCGAGGCCTTCCTGCCTTTTGCCGACGGTCTTCTGTCGATGATCGCCGCAGGGGCGACGGCGGTTATCCAGCCGGGCGGCTCGATGCGCGACCAGGAAGTCATCGATGCCGCCAACGAACACGGCGTCGCAATGGTGTTTACCGGCATGCGCCATTTCCGGCACTGAGTGATTGCGACTGCATAATTCCTTAAATCGGAATCGATTTAAGGATGAAATTATCCAGCAACTCAAAGTGCTACAGCGTCGTTTGCGCGTCTTAAAGACGCGCGGCGCTGTAGCCGCCGGCCAGGGCAGAGCTGATTGCTATTCCCGGTCGGCCGGATAGGGTGTGCGAAACAAGAGCACCAGTCCGCCGGCAAGAAACAGGATCAGCGTAGCCATCCCGAGCCGCGGTGATCCGCTCATATAGGTCATCAGCGAGAAGAGCAGCGTCGCCATGAAACTCGTGGCGCGGCCCGAAAGTGCATAGATGCCGAAGTAGCGGCCGGCCTCCTCCGGACTGACGCTGCGGGCGAGATAGGAGCGCGACGAGGCTTGCACCGGCCCGAAGGCGAGCCCGATCAGCAGACCATAGAGGATATAGGCCTTTTCCGCCGCAGTACCGAAAAGGCCGCCGGAATCGGCCGTCGGCAGCGGCATCAGTCCGAACAGGGTGTAACCCGGTCCTGTCGAGATGATGCCGATCGTGGCGAGAAGCAGCATGCTGAGGCTGATGACGACAGTCACCTTCGAACCGACGCTCCTATCGACGCGGCCGGCGATCAGGCAGCCGAAGATCGCGACAACATTCAGGATGATGCCGTAGATACCGATCTCGATCGTCGCCCAGCCGAACATGCCGGCCGCGAAGATACCACCAAGGATCAGCAGGCCGTTGACGCCGTCTTGATAGATCATGCGGGCAATGAGGAATGTCAGGATGCCGCGGCGTTCTCTGAGTTCGCCAAGCGTGTTTCTGAGTTCCCGCAAGCCGGAGCGGACGGCGGTGCCGAAGGGAAGACCCCTGCCGACGTCGGGCGTGAAGAAGAACATCGGCAGGATGAAGATCAGATACCAGACGGCCGAGATCGGCCCGGTGATACGTGCATCCTGGCCGGTCTCAGGATCAAGACCGAATAGCGGATCGAGACCGAGGATGGTCTTGCCGGTCTCGGGGCTCGCCGCCAAAAGCGTCACGACGGCGATGAGCACGATTATGCCGCCGAGGTAACCGAGCCCCCAGGCGGTGTTGGAGAGCTTGCCGACCTCGTGCTTTCCGACCAGACGCGGCATCATCGAATCATTGAAGACGATCGAGAACTCAGCCGAGATCGAGGCGAGGATCATGAAAATGACGGGATAGACAACAGGCGAACCGGGGGCTGCGAACCACAGGCAGAAGAGACTGGCGATCTTGATGATCGCGAAGAAGCCGATCCAGGGTTTGCGTGCGCCGGACTGGTCGGCGATCGAGCCGAGGACGGGTGAGAGCAGGGCGATGATCACCGAGGAGATCGTCGCCATATTGCTCCACGTCGTCTGCGCGGAAACCGGGTCATCGGTCAGGCGGGAAACGAAATAGGGTCCGAAGATAAAGGTTGTGACCACGGTGAAGAAGGGTTGTGCTGCCCAATCGAAGAACATCCACCCCCAGATGCCCTTCTCCGTGGCCTTCGGCGGTTGCGTTCCTGTCCAGTCAATGCGATTCAACATCCGCTCCTTCTTTTGACGCGGACTGTCTCACCTCGCCCGGTCGCGCGCAAGATCGGTCAGGATACCTGCAGCAACGGTAATACGCGCGAGATTGGGATCGCCGCCGTCGCTGAGGCCTGAAAGCTCCTCGAGGATGCGGTTAATGCGGATGCGATCCTGCGCGTGCCAGGCTTGAACGGGAAGCTTTTCCTTGCCGTGATCGGAAAGGGCCGAGATGACGATGTCGCGCCTTGCGCTGGCGATCTGGTCGATGCTGCGGGCAAGCGCCAAATTCTCGTAATGGTCTGAGGTGAGGATCCGCCCGCCGGCCGCCAGCAGTCTGCCGATACGGAAGGTCTGCGACACCGCGAAATAGTTTTCGGCGGCGCGCACTAGGGGCTCGCCGGTGCGTTCGGCAATCTGCATGATCTCAGGCACCAGCGCGAAGCTCTGCAGGTTGGCGATCTCGGCCGCGAGTTTCTCGGGCACGCCCGCCTGGCTATATTCCGCTTGGCGCGGGGCGGCATCGCCGGCCGACTGTTCGGCGAAGGCAGGCTTCAGTTTCTTCAGAGCGGCCTGCAGCCGGCTAATCACTTCTGCCATATCCGCCTTGGTCATGCCGGTCTTCAAGAGCAGCCGCGTCAGAACGGTAAAGCTATGGCTGATCTCCTCGTAGATCCGGTTCTGCATATCGCCGGAAACCTTGCCGTCGAGAGCGTCGGTTTCGGCCCAGAGCCGGGTCAGGTCGAAACCGTCGCGGGCAACGATTGCGGCGCGCACCACTTCCGGTGCCGAAGCTGCCGTCGCGTCCATCATGGCGACGGTGAAGCTTGGTCCGCCACGGTTGATCGCTTCGTTGGCAAGCACGGTCGCGACGATTTCGCGCTTCAGGCGGTGACTGGTGATATCGCCGGCATTCGACTTCTGCATCTTCACAGGGAAATAATTCAAAAGCGTCGCGATGAAATAGGGATCGTCCGGCAGATCGCTTGCGGCCAGCGCGTCGAAGAGCACGATCTTGGCATAAGATACCAGCACGCCGATTTCCGGCCGCGTCAGCGGCTTGCCGGCCGTATAGCGTTCGGCAAGGGTCTGGTCGTCCGGCAGCGTCTCGACCTTGCGGTTCAGCTGGCCGGCGCCCTCGAGCACAGTCATGAAGCGCCCAAGCTGCAGACCGTTTGCCGTGCCCTTGCGTTCCGTCAGTGAGATCGCCAGGGACTGCAGGTAGTTGTTGCGCAGCACCAGGGTTGCCACTTCGCCGGTCATCGAAGAAAGAAGCTGGTCGCGTTTTGCGCGCGTCAGGCGCCCGTCATGCATGGCGGCTGCCAACGCGATCTTGATGTTGACCTCGACGTCCGAGGTGTTGACGCCGGCCGAGTTGTCGATGGCGTCGGAGTTGCAGCGCCCGCCCTTCAGACCGTAGGCGATGCGGCCCTTCTGGGTAACGCCGAGGTTTGCGCCTTCGCCGATCACCTTGGCGCGCACTTCCACCGCGGTGATGCGGATCGGGTCGTTGGCGCGGTCGCCGACTTCGGTGTCGGTTTCGGACGGCGCTTTCACATAGGTGCCGATGCCGCCGAACCAGAGCAGGTCGACCGGGCTCTTCAGGATCGCCATCATGATCTCGAAGGGGGTGGCTACGGCCTTGTCGATGCCGATCGCGGCAACCGCTTCCGGCGTCAGCGTGACCGATTTCGCGGCGCGGGAAATGATCATCGCACCCTTCGACAGCGCGCTCTTGTCGAAATCCTGCCAGCTTGAACGCGGCAGGTCGAAGAGCCGCTGGCGTTCGGCCAGCGTCTTTTCCATATCGGGGTCGGGGTCGATGATGATGTCGCGATGATCGAAGGCTGATACGAGCCGGATTTTGGGAGAGAGCAGCATACCGTTGCCGAAGACGTCGCCCGACATGTCGCCGACGCCCGCGACGGTAAAGGGCGTCGTCTGGATATCGATGTCCATTTCTCGGAAATGGCGTTTCACGGTTTCCCAGGCGCCGCGGGCAGTGATGCCCATCTTTTTATGGTCGTAACCGGCCGAGCCGCCGGAGGCAAAGGCGTCGTCCAGCCAGAAGCCGGCTTCCTGTGCCAGTGCATTGGCGGTGTCGGAGAAGGTCGCAGTGCCCTTGTCGGCGGCGACGACGAAATAGGGGTCATCACCGTCGAGCCTGACCGTATCCTTCGGCGGCACGATATCGGCGCCCGATATATTATCGGTGATTGAAAGCAGCGTGCGGATGTAGGTCTTGTAAGCTTCACGGCCGGCATTGAAGATCTCGTCGCGGCTGCCGCCGACAGGAAGCTTCTTCGGATAGAAACCACCCTTGGCGCCCACCGGCACGATCACCGCGTTCTTGACCTGCTGGGCCTTGACGAGGCCGAGCACTTCGGTGCGGTAATCCTCGGCGCGATCCGACCAGCGAAGGCCGCCGCGCGCCACCTTGCCGAAACGCAGGTGAACGCCTTCGACTTCGACGCCATAGACGAACATCTCGCGGAAGGGTTTTGGCTGCGGCAATCCGTCCACCAGATGCGGATCGAGCTTGAAGGCCAGCATCGGCTTCGGCGAGCCGTCCGGGTTCTTCTGGAAATAATTGGTGCGCAGCGTCGCATCGACGATATTGACGTAGCGGCGCAGGATACGGTCGTCGTCAAGGCTTGGCACGTTTGCAAGCTCGGTCTCGATCGCCTGATGCAATTCGGCAAGCTTCTTCACGCGAGCCTTCTCCGAAAGCCTGGTGTCGAGCGTGTCATGGAAGAGACGGAAGATAGCAGCGGCGACACCGGGATATTTGTCGAGAGTCGTTGCGATATAATCCTGCGAATAGGCGATGCCGGCCTGCCGGAGATAACGCGCATAGGCGCGCAGAACGTTCGTCTCGCGCGCCGAGAGCCCGGCCGAAAGGATCAGCCGGTTGAAGCTGTCATTGTCGATCGTGCCGGCGAAGGCGGCGACGAAGGCTTCCTCGAGGGCGGCGCCGTAACGCTGCAGGTCGATTTCGCCGCCGTTGCGGGCCTCGAGCTCCATGTCGTGCAGCACGACGAGTTTGGTTTCTCCATCAGCGGCAGGCACCCCGATGTCGAAGGTGCGTTCGCTGACGACATTGAAGCCGAGATTCTCGAGGAGCGGCACTCGGCGCGACAGCGCCAGCTGGCCGCCGGCGTGAAAGATCTTCAAGGAAAGGGTGCGGCCCTGTGCCTCCTGGCGATGGTAGAACTGAATGCGAAGCGGCTCGCCGGCGGCGCAGGCGCCGATATCGGCGAGGTCGGCCACGGTTTCCTCCGGGGTGAAGGAATCCTGGAAGGCTTGGTCGACGGATATCTTCGGCGCTTTGGCCCCGGCCAGCGCCTCGAAACGGTCGTCCCAGCGGGCCGTGATCTCGCGGATCGCCTGCTCGAGCTTTGCCTGCGGGATGCGCGGCGTCTTGCCGCCCGAGCGGCCGATGATGAAATGCACGCGCGCCACGCCCCCTTCCGGGAAAGCCGGGTAATAGGCAGAGACACGGCCGTCATAGACAGTCTTCAGATAGGTGCCGATCCGTTCGCGTACGATCGAGTCATATTCCTCGCGCGGCACGTAGATGATCACCGAGACGAAGCGGTCGAAATGATCGATTCGTGGCAGGACGCGCACGCGTGGCCGATCGGCCAAGTCGTTGATCTGTTCGGCAAAACTTGCAAGCAGCGTCGTGTCGATCTGGAAAAGGTCGTCGCGCGGATAGGATTCCAGCGTGTTGTCGAGCATGCGGCCGGAATGGCTCATCGGGTCGAAGCCGAAATGTTCCTTCACCTTCTCGATCTTGGAACGCAGCAGCGGGATTTCGGAGGCGAGCGACGTATAGGCCGTCGAGGTGAAGAGGCCGACGATGCGCAGTTCGCCGGTGACGTTGCCGTCAGTGTCGAAGCGCTTGACGCCGACATAATCCATATAGGCCCGGCGATGGACGATCGATTTCACATTCGCCTTGGTGACGATCAGGAAGTCGGGGCCGTCGAGGAAGGCAAGGATCTCAGGCGTTGTCGTTACGGCGTCCTTGCCGGTGCGCAGCACCAATACATCGGGATTGGAGAGGATGCCGAGGCCAGCACCCTTGTCGCGCTCGACCTTGGCATTGCTCCCCTTGCCGGAATAGACATATTCCCGCATGCCGAGGAAAGTGAAATTCTCGTCGCGCAGCCAGGTCAGGAAAGCGACGGCTTCGTCGCGATCGGCCTTCTTCCGGCTGGCGCCATTGGCCGCAAGCTCTGCGATCACTCCGTCAATCTTGGAAAGCATCGGCTTCCAGTC
The DNA here is from genome assembly GCF_056406515.1 of Rhizobium sp. P1_B8. Classification (NCBI taxonomy): domain Bacteria; kingdom Pseudomonadati; phylum Pseudomonadota; class Alphaproteobacteria; order Hyphomicrobiales; family Rhizobiaceae; genus Rhizobium; species Rhizobium sp. P1_B8. The sequence goes on from NZ_JBFTZZ010000010.1 coordinate 95,219, forward strand.
GGAAACCGACAGGCGGACCTGTTCGAGCACTTTTTCGATGCGTTTGACGAGATCGGCGGCCTGGGCGGAATTGAGCGGCGCAATATGAAGCTGGATATGGCTGACGCGGTTGGCCGGATCGCTTGGGTGATCGGCGGAATAAAGCGCCGGCGCCTTGCCCTTCTCCATGATCAGGATGGGATGCACGGCCATGAACAGGTCGCGATAGGTGCTTGTCACTTCGCCCATGACCGATTCAAAAAGAAAAGGCATGTTCTGGTCGGTGACTGAAAGCACCGAGACCGCGATGCCATCAGGCGTCACATCGGCAATGGTGTCGATGCCGACACGAGGCACCTTACCGTTCCAGGCGGCGAGCTCCTTTGCCGAATGCACGGCGGAGAGTGCCAGCATCTCAGGCGTGTAGAGTTCGAGATCGTCATTGCTTGCCCGGCCGAAGAGAATTTCCGGATCGAGATGCGCTTCACCCGTCGCCTTGGCGATCTTGCGCGCGCTTTCGATCTGCTTTTCCCGTTTCGGATTGTTTCTGGCAGCCATGGATCGCCTCCCTCAATGTCTGATTTTTCGCAAGCTAGCAGAAGATTCTTCGAAAAAATCTCTAAAAGAGCGGTCCGAAGGATTGTTTTGATGCTTTTTTGGCGCTGGAAATGAGAAATTGTAAGAGATTTTCCGCTTTCGTCGCCAAACGAAAGGGAAAGTCCCGTCTCCCGGTTTTTCGTCCCGGCGAACATTTCCACGCTCGCATGAAGAATGGTTGACAGCGTGGCGTCAAAAAGATCATCAAACGCGGTCATCATTCGGATCTTGGGTATCATGTCGGAAAATGCAGCGGGCGCAGTCATCGTCATTTCCAGCCATGTGGTGCGTGGCTCGGTCGGAAACCGGGCAGCCGTCTTTGCATTGGAGACGCTCGGTCATCCGGTCTGGGCCATGCCGACCATCGTGCTGCCCTGGCATCCCGGCCACGGCCGCTCGACGCGGCTAACTTTTGCGGAAACGGATTTCGACGCGGCGATCGACGATCTGATCCGCGCGCCCTGGATCGGCGAAGTCAAGGCGGTGCTTTCGGGCTATTTCGGCAATGCCGCCCAGGCGCGCTCCGTCGCTCGGCTGATCGGTGCGCTCCGGCAAAACAATCCCGAGCTGCTCTATGTCTGCGATCCCGTCATGGGCGATCTCGGCGGCCTTTACGTGCCGGAAGCAACTGCAGAGGCTATTCGCGATCATCTCATTCCGCTTGCCTCGCTCGCGACGCCGAACCGGTACGAGCTTGCATGGCTTTCGGGGGCGGCCCTCGAAGACAACAGTACGATCATGGAGGCGGCGCTCGCGCTCGGACCATCGCGCATGCTCGTCACTTCAGCCGTGCCGATGATGGCGGGCGGTACCGGCAATCTTTATCTTTCCGGTCGCCACGCGCTTCTTGCCGAGCACCGTGTCGTCGAAAACCCGCCCAATGGTCTCGGCGACCTGCTCGCCGCCGTCTTCCTGTCGCGCCTGCTTTCCGGGCTCGAGGACGAAAAGGCGCTGCAGCTTGCCACCGCCAGCGTCTTCGAGGTGCTTGCGCGGGCCGTCAAGCGCGGCAGCAACGAGTTGATGCTGGCAAGCGATGCTTCCAGCCTTTCAACGCCGATGGCCATGGTGCAGATGCGCCGGCTCGTGCACCCGGCGCAGCGGCGGAAAAAGTGACGCATCTGCCAATATGTTCATTTTGCGGTGCAGCAGTTGATCTTGTCGTCCGCGCGCGCTAATCCAGAAGCATGCAGCGTTTTCCAAACCCTCTTCTGGACGGCTATCGCAACTTCATGAACGGGCGCTATTCCGACGCCCGCGACAGGTATCGGCAGCTTGCCGAAAACGGTCAAAGTCCCCATACGCTTGTCATTGCCTGTTCGGATTCTCGCGCGGCACCGGAGCTGATCTTCGATGCCGGCCCGGGCGAGCTCTTCGTCATCCGCAACGTCGCCAACATGGTCCCGCCCTACGAGCCGGATGGCCATTTTCATTCGACGTCGGCCGCACTCGAATTTGCCGTGCAGGTGCTGAAGGTCTCGGATATCGTCGTGATGGGTCACGGCCGCTGCGGTGGCATCCGCGCTGCGCTCGATCCGAATGCCGAGCCATTATCGCCCGGTGACTTCATCGGCCGTTGGATGTCGCTGGTCAAACCTGCCGCCGAGCAGATCCAGAGCAACGACGTGATGACGGCCGCCGAGCGGCAGACGGCGCTGGAGCGTGTATCCATCCGCAATTCAATCAACAATCTCAGAAGCTTCCCCGACATCAAGGCTCTCGAGGAAGCGGGAAACCTTCATCTCCACGGCGCCTGGTTCGACATTTCGACCGGTGAACTCTGGGTCATGGACGCCGAGACACGCGACTTCATTCGTCCCGAAATCTAGGGACATGCCAGTTTATCACTTTTTTAAGGATTGTTGTTAAGCTCGCCGTCAATTGGTCGGGTACGACCGAGGTTTTGATCACCGTGGCGATTGGCGATGAAGTTCGAAACCATCAAAAAGGTTATCCTGGCCGCTATCATGCTGCCCTTCGTCTTCATGCTCATCGAAGGCGTCGTCGTCATACGTTCTTCGGTCACACAATACAGGAACCTCGAAAAGGACCGGCAGTTCGCCGATGTGCTTGCCCGTGGCGGGTCCATCGCCGCCACCGAGATCCTGAGTGAAATCGGCGCCACCCGCCGCTACCTCGCACGTCCCAACAGCCGGACTGCCGCCGACATGTTGCAAAGCCGGGTGACGCTCGATCGGGAACGCCGCGCCTTTTATGCCAGCCTTCCCTCCCGCGATGCGCTCGACGAGGGGCTCGTCGGCGAATTATCGATTCTCAGCCTTGCCTACAGCCGCATCATCGCTGCGCGCAGCGCCGTCGACCAGGGGCGTTATACCGGCAGCGATCCCGGTTCCATCTACTGGTATGCGGCTCTCAAGCAGCTTGCTGTCGTCGATGCGCTCTCACCGCTGATCAGCGATCCGGTGCTGCTTGAGAAATCCAACCAGCTGATGGGCATCCTGCTGACCTATTACGGCGAAAGGCTAATTACCGGCGTTGGCACCCGCTACCTCGATCACGGTGTTTCCGCCAGATTGCCGGTAGAGCTCTTCGTGCAGGGCAAGGTCATGCTCGGCGAGGGCATGGATCATATGGTCTTCCATTCCTCCGCGCCGATCGTGCGCGACATCGTTGCCTATCTCGGCCGCAGCAACCAGGTGAAGGCGAATGCGATCACCGATGCCATTCTCGCCGGATCGCGGCCGACAGGCGCCGTGCATGACGTCTGGGCCGCTGCGCAGAGCGAACGCATGACCTTCCTGCAGCAGAAGATGATCGAGGCCGCAAAAGATATTCACGAGACCGGCGAAAATCTTTCCATGCGCTCGCACATTCACCTGACGCGGATCCTGGCGCTGTGTGCCGGCCTGCTGATTCTCGCCACATTGGTGATGGTGCTGGCGGCAAAGGGGCTGCGGCTGATCGACCGGCTGACGCAGGATAGGGAGGCGCTGGTGGGCGAGTTGCGTAGCGCCGCCCAGACCGATCTTCTGACCCTTCTTTACAACAGGCGCGGCTTCGAGGTCGCTGCATCTGCGCTTCTCACACAGGCCGAGCATGGATCACGCTGGATTTCCGTTGTGCTCTTCGACCTCGATCATTTCAAAAAAATCAACGATATCAACGGGCATGACGCCGGCGATGCCGTGCTCCGGCAGGTCGCGGGCGTTGCACGTGAGAATTTTCGTTCCTTCGATCTCTTGGTGCGCCATGGCGGCGAGGAGTTCCTGGCGCTTCTGCCGGATTCGACGCCTGACGATGCCGCAATCGTCGCCGAGCGCGTGCGGCTGGCAATCGAGGCGGCGGAAATCCCGTTGCCGAGCGGCGATGTTCTCAAGGTGACGGCGAGTTTCGGGTGCGCCGGACGGCCAAATGAAGCCTCCAACCGGAACTTCGAGGATCTGGTCAAACGTGCCGATCTGGCGCTTTATGCCGCCAAGGCCTCCGGCCGCAACTGCGTCGTCTCGGGACCGACCCTGCCGGCCCCGGCCCAGGAGGAGCGACGCAAGGCGGCGTCGGGCGGCGGCTTTGATTTCCGCAAATGAAAAACGCCGCATGTCGCAGCGGCGTTTTCGGGTATGGGTGTCGATGAAGGCTTATCTACCGAGAAGGCCTACCTGCCGTCGATCTCCTGGCCGATATAGGCGATCGCCTGCTGGTAGACGCTGGCGGCGTTCCAGCCCTGGATGGCGACGAAATTGGGCTCTCCAGGTTGATAGCCGGCGCCGGCGCGCCAGCCATGGCCCTTGAGGAAATTCGCTGTCGAGGCCAGCGCGTCGGCGCGGGAACCAACCATGTCGACGCGGCCGTCGCCATCGCCGTCGGCGCCGAAGCGCACGACATTGCGCGGCAGAAACTGCGTCTGGCCGATTTCACCATGGGCGGCACCCTTGGCCTGAGGGCTCAGATACCCCTCGGAGACGAGTTGGAGCGCGGCATAGAGCTGGTCGGTGAAATATTCCGAACGGCGGCAGTCATAGGCCAGGGTCGAAACAGCCGACAGCGTATGCTGGTTGCCCATATAGCTGCCAAAACCGGTCTCCATGCCCCAGATCGCAATCAGCGGGCCGGCCGGAACGCCGAAACGACGCTCTATCGAGGCAAAAAGCGCCTGGTTGGCCGCCTTCATGCTGCGGCCGCGGGAGATGACCGTGGCGCCGCCGCGTTTCTGCATGAAAGCGTCGAAGGAGAGCTTGAAGCTCTTCTGGCCGCGGTCGGCGGCGATCGTCGGCTTGTTGTAATTGACGTTGGCGAAGGCGCGGTCGAGGACCGAGCGGCTGACGCCGTTTGCCGCCGCTTCCTGCTTGAAATCGGCGACCCAGGCAGTGAAACCGCTGCTATTATTGCCGCATTGGGCGCTCTGGGCCGCTGCCGGCAGCGCGTGGAGAACGCCGGCTGCCGTAAACGCCGCCAGAAGGAATGTTGTCATGCGCATGAGGAACCCCGCTCCGGTCTGCTGAAGCGCGCCGCGGCCGATCGGGACCATGCGACGCGCTTTAAATCTTCGTTCTGTTCATGTCGTTGTCCCAAAACCGCTACACGGTCTCGGGCGGCATAGCTTGGCTTGACGCCGGGCAGAATGCCAGCCGAAGGCGATTTTGTCACGATCACCTTTTAGTAAGCGCTTATGGATAGAGGGCGCCTACGGCTCGGCAAAAAGCCCTGCCTTCATCAGCAGGGCTTTAGCATATTATGGTTTACAAATGGTATCAGGCGGCCTGCTTGCGCGGCTTGACAAGGCCGCGATTGACGAGCAGCTCGGCGATCTGAATGGCGTTCAACGCAGCACCCTTGCGCAGGTTGTCGGAGACTACCCAGATGTTGAGGCCGTTTTCGACCGTTGCATCCTCGCGGATGCGCGAGATGTAAGTCGCATCCTCGCCCGCGGATTCATATGGCGTGATGTAGCCGCCATCCTCGCGCTTGTCGATGACGAGGCAGCCTGGTGCATCGCGCAGGATGTCGCGGGCCTGGTCGGCAGTGATCTCGTTTTCGAATTCGATGTTGACCGATTCCGAATGACCGATGAAAACCGGCACACGCACCGCCGTGCAGGTGACCTTGATCTTCGGGTCGAGCATCTTCTTCGTCTCGGCCAGCACCTTCCATTCTTCCTTGGTGTAGCCGTCCTCCATGAAGACGTCGATGTGCGGGATGACGTTAAAGGCGATACGCTTGGTGAACTTCTTGTTCTCGATCGGATCGGCCACGAAGACGGCGCGCGTCTGGTTGAACAGCTCGTCCATGCCGTCCTTGCCGGCGCCGGAGACCGACTGGTAGGTCGAGATGACGACACGCTTGATCTTGGCGAAGTCGTGCAACGGCTTCAGCGCCACCACCAGCTGGGCGGTCGAGCAATTCGGATTGGCGATGATGTTGCGCTTGGTGAACTGGCTGATGGCATCCGGGTTCACTTCCGGCACGATCAGCGGCACGTCGGCGTCGTAGCGCCAAGCCGAGGAATTGTCGATGACGATGCAGCCCTGCTGGCCGATCTTCGGCGAGAATTTCTTGGAGACCTCGCCGCCGGCCGACATCAGGCAGATGTCGGTATCGGAGAAATCGTAATTCTCCAGATTGGAGACCTTCAGCGTCCGGTCACCGTAGGAAACCTCGGTGCCCTGCGAACGCGAGGAGGCGAGTGCCACGACCTCATCGGCGGGGAAGCCTCGCTCGGAGAGGATGTTGAGCATCTCCCGGCCGACATTTCCGGTCGCTCCCGCAACTGCTACTTTGAAACCCATTTCTCAAGCTCTCTTTCTCTTCTCTCCTCTTGTCCGGTGAGGGGAAAGGCGCGATTAATCGCGTCTTCCTGTCCCCAGCCGAGCCGGGGAGAGAGCGGCAGGCCAGAGACGTCAGACGGTTTTCGTCGTCGTTTTGGCCTTGGTTTTGGCAGAAACCGGAACGGCAATGTCCACCCCGGCAACCCGTGCCCGGTCATTGCATTCGGCAATGGCGTGTTCGTCGCGAACCATGGAGATTCCTTTTCCGATGTTGCTCTTAGAAGGTTTTCCACAGGAGTCAAGGTTTTTGCGCTTAGAGCCCGCAGGCGAAAGCTGCCGCCGCAATGCTGCGACGTTTTGTCATGCCGCTGTCATCCTCGGGAGGTATCCCGGCCCGGTTGTTAATGTCTGCAACGAAAACGGGGGTTTTCCATGCGTACGCTTCTTGCCGCCTTTGCGGCCACCACCATCCTTGCGGGCGCCGCTCAGGCGACGACGGTCTATCCGCTTGATCGTGCGACGATTCTTGCCGGTTCACCGTTTGATTTCAAGGTCGAACTCAACAAGCAGGTCAAGCCTGAAGACGTGAAGATCACGGTCAATGGCCAGGACTACAAGACCGTCCTCGGGGGCGAGGCGCAGTTCGTCGAACTGGAAAAAGGCAAGGATGACAAGGCCCTCGGATCTGCTATCCTGTTGCGCGGCCTGAAGATTTCCGCTCCGGGCGACTACAGGATCGAAGTCGCGGCCGGAGACGAAACGAAGTCCGTCACTTGGAACGTTTACGAAACAGCAGCCCAGCCGAAGGCCAAGAACATCATCTTCCTGCTGGGTGACGGGCTTTCCGTTGCGCATCGCACCGCTGCCCGCATCATGTCCAAGGGTATGACTGAAGGGAAGGCGAATGGCCGCCTGAATATGGACGATCTAGAGCGTATGGCTTTTATCGGCACGTCGGCGACGAATGCCGTCGATACGGACTCGGCCAACACCATGTCGGCCTACATGACGGGTCACAAGACGGCCGTCAACGCGATCGGCGTTTACGCGGACCGTACGCCGGCCTCCCTCGATGACCCGCGTGTTGAAACCTTCGCAGAAGCCGTTCGCCGCCTGACCAAGAAGTCGATCGGCATCGTTGCAACGGCCGAGGTTGAAGACGCCACGCCGGCGGCGGTTGTTTCCCACACCCGCAACCGCAACGACAAGGCCGACGTCGTCGGCATGCTGCTCGACGTCAAGCCGGAAGTTCTCCTTGGCGGTGGCTCGGCCTATTTCCTCGGCAAGGAAGTCCCCGGCTCCAAGCGTAAGGACAACCAGGACTACATCAAGCAGTTCCAGGATGCCGGCTACAAGCTTGCGACCGACAAGAACGAGCTCGCAGCCAACGCATCGGCTGAAGGCAATCTCCTCGGCCTCTTCCACACCGGCAATATGGACGTCACGCTTGATCGCGAGTTCCTGAAGAAGGGTACCGTCGACAAGTTCCCGAACCAGCCGGGTCTCGTCGCCATGACCAAGGTTGCGCTCGACCGCCTTTCCAAGAATCCTGATGGTTTCTTCCTGATGGTCGAAGGTTCCTCGATCGACAAGATGTCCCATCCGCTCGATTGGGATCGTGCCGTCATCGAAACCATCGAATTCGACCAGGCCATCGGCGTTGCCCGCGAATTCCAGAAGGCCCATCCGGACACGCTGATCGTCGTCACCGGCGACCACACGCACGGCGTATCCATCATCGGCACTGTCGATGATGAGAAGCCCGGCACGGAAATGCGCGAAAAGGTCGGGACCTATGCCGAGGCTGGCTTCCCGAACTACAAGGATGAAAACGGCGATGGCTATCCCGATAAAATCGACGTCAGCCGCCGGCTGTTCCTGAGCGCCAATAACGGCCCCGATCACTACGAGACCTTCCGTCCGAAGCTCGATGGTCCGTTCGTTCCTGCCGTCCAGAATGAAAAGAAGGAATATGTCGCCAACGAGCAGTATAAGGATGTTCCCGGCGCGGTCTTCGTTCAGGGCAATATTCCGAAGAGCGGCGATAGTGGCGTCCACGCCGTCGACGACGTCGTCCTGCAGTCGGCAGGTCCTGGCGCTGAAGGCTTCCATGGTTACATGGAACAGAGCGACGTCTATCGCGTGCTCGCCGACACCTTCGCTCTCGGCGCCAAGCAGACGAACTGATCTTTAGATGCGGATGATTTTAGGCCGGATCGGCCTAAAATCTGAATCCGCATCTAAATCAAAGAAATGGAGCATGATGTCGTCCGAAAACCGCGCACACTTTTCGGCATCATGCTCTGGTCCATCCGGCTAGGCCGCTTGCCGGCCCTGCCTCTTTCACCGATCATGGTCCCGGCCGTCCAGCGGCCGGGATTTCATTCTTGGAGATCGCCATGGAAAAGCTACCTTCGCTGCATCTCAGCCGCCGCGGCCTGATCGGCGCCATCGGTACGCTGGCCTTCGCCGCTGTTGCTCGCCCGAGTTTTGCTGCTGATCCCTTGATCAGCTTCGATGAGCTCTACGGCAAGTTCGGCGTGCTCGGCCTCGAATTTTCCGACAAGGTGAAGCGCCTTGCCGGCAAAGACGTCAGCATGAAAGGTTTCATGGCGCCGCCATTGAAGGCTGAGGCCCAGTTCTTTGTGCTCACCGAGGTGCCGATGTCGCTCTGCCCCTTCTGCTCCTCGGATACGGACTGGCCGGACAATATCGTCGTCGTCTATCTCTTGAAGAAGCAGACCTTCGTGCAGCCGCGCCAGACGATCGAAGTGCGCGGCACGCTGGAATACGGTTCGTGGATGGATCCGGACACCGGCTTCGTCAGCCTGCTGCGGATCCGCCAGGCCGAATATTCCGCCGTCTGAACCGATATGCTCTCTCTCGATATCGAAAACCTGACCGTTGCCTTCCCGGGCCTGTCCTCGCCGGCACTGGCGATCGGCCGCCTGTCGATCGATGCAGGCAGCAGGGTCGCCATCACCGGGGCGTCCGGCTCCGGCAAGAGCACCTTCGTCAATATCGTTGCCGGGCTGGAGCGCACACGGCAAGGCCGTATCTGCTGGAACGGTGAGGATATCGCGAGTTTTTCAGAAAGCCGGCGCGACCGGTTCCGTGCCGCCAATATCGGCCTGGTCATGCAGGAGTTCCATCTCTTCCCCGGCCTGTCGGCGCTGGAGAACGTACTCCTGCCGGCGCGGCTTGCCGGCGCTGCCACAGTCGATGTCATCGAGCGGGGGCATGCGCTTTTGGGCACGGTCGGTCTTTCCCGCCCCGGCCAGAAGATCGAGACCATGTCGCGCGGCGAGATGCAGCGTGTGGCGATCGGTCGGGCGCTGCTGCGCAAGCCCGGCGTCATCATCGCCGACGAGCCGACCGCAAGCCTCGATGCCGAAAGCGGCGAGGCGGTCGGCGATCTCCTCCTCGATCTTGCCATTGCCGAAGGCAGCACGCTGATTGTCGTTTCACACGACCAGCGCTTGGCGGGCCGCCTCGACCGGCGCATCACCTTCGGCTCCGGCCTGATCAGCGAAGATTCCGCAGCAGCGGCGGGAGAGGCTGCATGATCCGCTTCATCCTTTCCGATCTTCGTCGCCTCTGGGCGGGGTCGCTGGTGGTCGTGCTGCTGGTGGCGCTTGCGACCGCGCTCGGCGTTTGCGTCGTCCTACAGGAGCGGGCGCTTCGTCTCGGCAGCGCGCGCGCCGCTGACAAGTTCGATCTTGTCATCGGCGCCGGCGGCAGCGAGACGCAGCTCGTGCTGTCCTCTGTCTTCCTGCAGCCCTCGCCCTTGCCGCTGATGCCGGGCGAAGTGCTGGGCAAGCTTGCCGCAGATCTGCGGGTCGATTGGGCGGCCCCGATCGGCTTCGGCGATTCCTTCTCCGGCTATCCGATCATCGGCACAACGACCACGCTGACGCAGAACCTGTCCGGCGGCTTAGCCGAAGGCAAGATTTTCGCGCGCGAGGGCGAGGCGGTGATCGGCGCTGCCGTCAAGCTGTCGCTCGGCGGCGAGATCAAGCCGATGCATGGGTCGCTGGAAGAGGGCGGCGAGACTCATACCGAGCTCGTCTATCACATCGCCGGCCGCTTGCGGCCGACCGGCACCGCCTGGGACCGAGCCATTCTCGTTCCCATCCAAGCCGTCTGGCACATTCATGGCATGGAGGCGGAGGAACATGAGGAGGACAGTGGGCACGAACATGAGAAGGCCGGCGCTGATCACGATGGGCATGGGCATCACGGGAAAGCCGATCCGGATGCCGCGCTTGATGAGACCTTGACTGCGGGCGCTCCCGGCCTTCCCGCCATTCTCGTCAAGCCGAAGACGATCGCCGATGCCTACAAGCTGCGGCAGGAATATCGCAGCGGCAATACCGTCGCTGTCTTTCCCGGCGAGGTGCTGACCAATCTTTACGCCACGCTCGGCGATGCCAAGCAGATCCTCGTCGCGGTCGCCTCCGGCGCGCAAGCTCTCGTCGCAGCCTCGCTGGTGCTGGTCACGGTCATCCATATCGGCCAGCGCCGCCGTCAGATCGGCGCACTGAGGGCCTTCGGCGCCCCGCGCGGCGCGATTTTCGGCATCGTCTGGCTGGAATTCTTCTTCCTGGTGGCGGTAGGCATCGCACTCGGATTCGCGCTCGGTTATGTCGCGGCTCTCATCTTGTCCGGTATGTTCTCGCAAACGAGCGGGGTCGCCATGCCGGTCGTCTTCACGCGTGAAGACGTCGGGCTTGCAGCAGTGCTGCTTGCCTTTGCCGCAATTCTCGCTGCACTGCCGGCAGTGCTCGCTTATCGGCAATCGCCGGCGCAGGCGCTGAGAGTATAACGGACCCACGTCGCAAACCGCAGTGAAACCTGCTTTCAAACCTCCGGCAGCTCAATCGTCACGGACGGCCTGATGTGCGTGAGAACCGCGCCAATCTTAGACTAAAGTCATAATCCCAAAGCATCTCTCTTTTTGATCTGTCGTTTCTGGCACACTCTCGTCAGGCGTGTCGCGGCCAGGGGTATGCTTTGAGGAGAGTAGGTCGCGCGCGTGATCATCACTCTGTGGAGGACAGACAATGGCAAATGTCGCAAGCATCGACGGCGCGAAGGCCGGTCCGATGACCGGCGAGGAGAAGAAGGTCATCTTCGCCTCTTCGCTCGGCACCGTTTTCGAATGGTACGATTTCTATCTCTATGGCTCGCTCGCCACCTATATCGGCGCGACCTATTTCACCCAATATCCCGAGGCAACGCGCAACATCTTCACGCTGCTCGCCTTTGCCGCCGGCTTTCTGGTGCGCCCCTTCGGCGCGCTGGTGTTCGGCCGTCTCGGCGATCTCGTCGGCCGTAAATACACCTTCCTGATGACGATCATGATCATGGGTCTGTCGACCTTCCTCGTCGGCGTCCTGCCGGGTGCCGCCACCATCGGCATCGCAGCCCCGATCATCCTGATCGGGCTGCGCCTGCTCCAGGGTCTGGCGCTGGGCGGTGAATATGGCGGTGCGGCAACTTACGTCGCCGAACATGCGCCGAACGGGCGCCGCGGCTACTTCACCTCATGGATCCAGACGACAGCGACACTCGGCCTGTTCCTGTCGCTGATCGTCATCGTCTTTGTTCAATATCTGATGGGTGCGGCCCAGTTCGCCGCCTGGGGCTGGCGCATTCCGTTCTTGGTCTCGGTTGTCCTGCTCGGCATTTCCGTCTGGATCCGCCTGAAGATGAACGAATCGCCGGCGTTCCAGCGCATGAAGGCGGAAGGCAAAGGCTCCAAGGCGCCGCTGACCGAGGCCTTCGGGACATGGAAAAATGCCAAGATCGCGATCATCGCGCTTCTCGGCGCTACCATGGGCCAGGCGGTCGTCTGGTACGGCGGCCAGTTCTATGCACTGTTCTTCCTGCAGAACGTGCTGAAGGTGGACTTGTTCTCGGCCAACGTCATGGTCGCCATCGCACTTCTCCTCGGCACGCCGTTCTTCGTCATCTTTGGCGGTCTCTCCGACAAGATCGGCCGCAAGCCGATCATCATGGCAGGCCTTCTCATTGCGGCGGTGACCTATAATCCGCTGTTCAAGGCGATGACCTGGACGGCGAACCCGGCGCTGGCCGAAGCGCAGGCTTCGATCCGGGCAACGGTGACGGCTGATCCGGCCGATTGCAGGTTCCAGTTCAACCCGACCGGTACCGCGAAGTTCACCAGTTCCTGCGACGTGGCAACGGCGTTCCTGACGAGGAATTCGGTGCCTTACGACGTCGTGCCCGGTACCGCCGGACAGCCGGCAACGGTGAAAGTCGGCAACGCGACGATCCCAAGCTTTGACGTCGTCGCTGCCGGCGACAAGGCCAAAGGCATGACCGCCGCCTTCGAAAAGGGCGTCAACATCGCGCTCCATGATGCCGGCTACCCGCTGAACCGCGGCGTCGTCAAGGTGCCGGATGTCAAGCTCGATGCCTTCATCGCAGCCAATCCGGAACTGTCCCTCAATGCCGATGCCGTGCGCGCCGGCGAGAAGGAAACCGTACCAGCGGCCAAGCTGGTCGAGACCAAGCTGCTGACGGCGGATGAGGCCAATGGCGTCACCGACATGGCGGTCTACAACATCGCCAATGGCGGCACTTTCGCCATGGTTGCCGATCCGGCCCGGGTTAACTGGATCGGCACGATCGCCGTGCTGTTCGTCCTCGTCCTCTATGTGACGATGGTCTACGGCCCGATCGCCGCTCTGCTGGTCGAGCTTTTCCCGACCCGCATCCGCTATACCGGCATGTCGCTGCCCTATCACATCGGCAACGGCTGGTTCGGCGGCCTGCTGCCGGCGACAGCCTTCGCGATGAGCGCTGCCGCGGGTGATATCTATTACGGTCTCTGGTACCCGATCATCTTTGCGTCGATCACACTGGTGATCGGCCTGATCTTCCTGCCGGAAACGAAGAACAGGGATATCCACGCCATGGATTGAGCGGCGGATTGAGGCCAATCCGCGCTTGAGAAAAAGGCCCGGCGCTCACAAGGCGCCGGGCTTTTCCATATTACAGCGCCGCACGTCTTTTCGGACGCGCAAAGGACGCTGTAACATTTTGAATTGCTGCATAATTTTATCCTTAAATCGATTCCGATTTAGGGAATTATGCAGTGAAAAACAGGCGCTTCGAGAGTGGCCAGCCGTCCGGTGCCAGCTTGAAGAGCAAGCCGCAGCGGGCAAAGACGATCGCCGTCAGCAGTGAGAACCAGCCGCCGAAGGCAAGGCCGGCGATCACGTCGCTCGGATAATGGGCGCCGACCATGACACGCGTCATGCCGAGCCAGATGGCGCAAGCGATGAAGGCAACGCGGTAGCGTGGAAACAGCAGGGCAAAGGCGGCGAAGAAGGCGCCGACCGTGGTGGAATGGCCGGACGGGAAACTTTCGAAAGCGGAATGGCCCGAAAAGGGCGTGAAGGAAAACATGCCGTAGTCATGGAAATGATCGGGACGCGCTCTGCCGATTGCCCGCTTCAGCAGATTGGCGAGAAGCCCAGAGAAGACAACCGTGATGAAGAGATAAGCGCCGATCCAGCTGACATAAAGCGCTTGCGCCTTGGAGCGCGCCGTCTTCACAAGCTTGTAGCCTGCCCGGCCCTGAAAGAACAGCAAGATGCTGGTGTAGATCAGCCAGGCGGAATCGCCGAAACCGGTCAGCATCTCGCCGAGGTGCTTCACCGGCGCGGGAGCTTCGCTGGCGCCGATCGGCGCGTCGAAGAGCAGCATGGAGAGGATCACCGCATTGAGCGTGATGAAGAGGCAGGCCTGCCAACGCAAAGGCGGCATGCCGGCGCTACTCCGGCGCCAGCGCCTGTTCAGGGAAGCCCAAAATGCCCGCATTCCGTCGTCCGTTCGAATTTGCCCTAAAGTGCCACGACGCGCTAAGGACGCTCTATTATTTTGAATTGGCGCATAATCCATTGGAAGATCGTTTCCAATGTCGAGGTTATGCGCTCGTTAAAATCCGGCGCAAAAATACACGAGATTGTGGCCGAGGATAGTCGGTTTGGGATAATTCGACCAAGCCGATGCGGCTCGCGGCCTTGAGAAAAAAGCCCTCCGCAAGAATCCTGCGAAGGGCCAGAACTGTTTCACGTGAAATATCAGGCGGAAAGCGTCTTGAACTCGGCGAGGATCGCATCGCCCATCTCGACGGTGCCGACCTGCCTTGCGCCATCGGCCATGATATCACCGGTGCGGATGCCCTTGTCGAGCACGTTGGCGATCGCCTTTTCCAGATCGTCGGCTTCCTTCACCAGATTGAAGGAGTAACGCAGGCACATGGCAAAGGAGGCGATCATGGCGATCGGATTGGCGATGCCCTTGCCGGCGATATCGGGGGCCGAGCCGTGTACCGGTTCGTAGAGCGCCTTGCGCTTGCCGGTCTTGCCGTCAGGCGCGCCGAGCGAGGCCGACGGCAGCATGCCGAGCGAGCCGGTCAGCATAGCGGCGACGTCGGAGAGCATGTCGCCGAAGAGGTTGTCGGTGACAATCACGTCGAACTGCTTGGGCTGGCGCACCAGCTGCATGCCGCCGGCATCGGCCAGCATGTGTTCGAGCTGGACGTCGGAATATTTCGCCTTGTGCGTCTCGGTCACCACCTGGTTCCAAAGCACGCCCGACTTCATGACGTTGCGCTTTTCCATGGAGCAGACGCGATTCTGCCGCGTGCGGGCCATTTCGAAGGCGACACCGGCGATGCGCTCGATCTCGTAGGTATCGTAGACCTGCGTGTCGATGCCGCGTTTCTGGCCATTGCCGAGGTCGATGATCTCCTTCGGTTCGCCGAAATAGACGCCGCCCGTCAGCTCGCGGATGATGAGGATGTCGAGGCCTTCGACCAGCTCCGGCTTCAGCGACGAGGCCGCAGAAAGGGCCGGATAGCAGATGGCAGGACGCAGGTTAGCAAAGAGCTGCAGATCCTTGCGCAGGCGCAGCAGACCGGCTTCCGGGCGCACTTCGTAAGGAACGCTATCCCATTTCGGGCCGCCGACGGCGCCGAAGAGAACGGCATCGGCGGCAAGTGCCTTCTGCATGTCGGCTTCCGAGATCGCAGCGCCATGTGCATCATAGGCGCAACCGCCGACAAGGCCTTCGTCGGTGACGAAACCGGCATTCATCGCCTCGTTCATATAGGCGATGATCTTGCGGACCTCGCCCATGGCCTCGGGACCGATGCCGTCACCCGGCAACAGGAAAAGATTGCGCGCTGTCATGAAACCCTCCTGGGAAAAACTAGTTGCGGCTTCTTAGACCCCGGAAATGGGCATTTCAAGCGACGGAAGCGGTGAATCGGTACGCTTCGCTCTGAGCAGCGATGGTTGCTCCTGCGCCCGCAAACAGATTAGAACGGCAGCCCCGACCTTTATTTCCCTGGATGGTTCCCATGCCTTTCGCGCCTCTCCATCTCGACACGCCCTTGGTCCAGACGGCACCTGGCTACAGCGTTAGCGGCAAACCGCTCTGGCTGAAGCTCGATGCGCTGCAGCCTTCCGGCAGCTTCAAGCTGCGCGGCGTCGGACGGCTTTGCCAGCACGAGGTGGAAAATGGGGCGCGCGAGATCTTCTGTGCTTCCGGCGSCAATGCCGGCATTGCCGCGGCTTATGCCGGCCGGGCGCTTGGTGTGCCGGTCACGATCGTCGTGCCGGAGACGACGGCGGCCGATGTGCGGCAGACGATTGCCGCGACGGGCGCGAATGTCCTCGTTCATGGTTCGGTTTTCGATGAGGCCAATGCCCATGCGATCGAACTCGCCCGGAGCCGCAAGGCAACCTATGTGCATCCTTTCGACCATCCGCTTCTGTGGGATGGCCATGCCACGCTGATCGACGAGGTGGTGGCGAAGGGCGCAAAATTCGATTGCGTCGTCACCAGCGTCGGCGGCGGCGGGTTGCTTGCCGGCATTGTCGAGGGGTTGAAGCGCAACGGGCTTTCCGATGTGCCTGTTATCGCCGTCGAAACTGAAGGGGCGGCCTCGCTCCATGCCAGCCTCCAGGCGAGTGAGCGTATCACCCTTCCCGCCATTACCTCGATTGCCAATTCGCTCGGGGCGCGGCAGGTGGCGCAGCATGTCTTCGACCTGCCGAAGCAGCATCCGATCGAAAGTGTTGTCGTCAGCGACGCCGATGCCGTTGCCGCCTGCCTGAAATTTGCCGATGCGCAGCGCATTCTGGTCGAGCCGGCTTGCGGTGCGGCCCTTGCCGTTGCCGATGTGCATGCAGGGCTGCTTCAGCGCTTCGACAATCCGCTTATCGAAGTCTGCGGCGGCATCGGCGTGTCGCTCGAAAAGCTTGAGGCCTGGAAAGAGAAATTTCTCTGATGTGCCGCAAAAGAAAAAGCCGGGCAAAAACCCGGCTTGATCGGTAACCGATTGGAGAGGCTCAGGCTGCCCAGGGGTGCGAAGCGGCGTTCTTCTTTTCGAAGCTGTCGATCGCCGTGCCCTTTTCCAGCGTCAGGCCGATATCGTCGAGACCGTTCAGCAGGCAGTGGCGCTTGAATTCGTCGAGATCGAACTTGATCAAGCCACCATCGGGGCCGGTGATCTCGAGGTTCTCAAGATCGACAGTCAGGATGGCGTTGGAGCCGCGCGACGCGTCGTCCATCAGCTTGTCGAGATCTTCCTGGCTGACCTTGATCGGCAGGATGCCGTTCTTGAAGCAGTTGTTGTAGAAAATATCGGCGAAGCTGGTCGAGATGACGCAGCGGATGCCGAAATCCAGAAGCGCCCAGGGGGCGTGCTCGCGCGAGGAGCCGCAGCCGAAATTGTCGCCGGCAACGAGGATCTTGGCATCGCGATAGGCCGGCTTGTTCAGCACGAAATCCGGGTTTTCGGAGCCGTCCTCATTGTAGCGGGCTTCCGCGAAGAGGCCGGTGCCGAGGCCGGTGCGCTTGATCGTCTTCAGATAATCCTTCGGAATGATCATGTCGGTGTCGACGTTGACGACCGGCAGCGGTGCTGCAACGCCGGTGAGCTTCACGAATTTATCCATGATCCATGCTCCATTTCAGCAAATCTACTTTCTGAATTTGCATCTAGTCCAGTTTTTCGCCGAAATGAAGGAGAATCTTTCACAGACGGCGGCCACGCGACGTTTCGCGCGATCCGCCGATTGCGCCTGTCCCCTTATTTGGACGGTGCGTTCAGGCCCCAGAGGACGCCGAACGGATCGCGAAGCTGGCCGTAGCGGTCGCCCCAGAACATCAGTTCGACCGGCATGACGACTTCGGCCCCGGCAGCAACCGCGCGATCCCACCAGAAATCGATATCGTCGATAACCAGTTGAATGGCGAAGCCTTCATGGCCTTTGAAAGGATGGCCGTATTCGGGATAGGCATCCGACAGCATGAGGGAGCTGCCGTTGATGTAGAGATGCACATGCATCGTTCGGCCGCTCTCGTCGACCGGCACGAGATATGCCTCTTCGGCGCCGAAAGCCTTCTTGTAGAATTCCGCAGCTTTCACCGCGCCGTCGACCGTCAGATAGGGCAGCAGGCCATTCTTGACCGGTGGCATCTTCGTCGGGTTGCTCTCTGTCGTCGTATCCATGCTCGTCCTCCATACGTTTTTCACGAGCCGGCAGAATGCCTGGCTGCTTCAAGGACGCATGATGGAATCTCACGCCGACAGTGTCGGTCAAAATTTTTTGGAAAATTCGGTGATCAGAGATCGATGATCGTACCGCGGCCGTCGTTCCACACGCGCATCTCCGGCTTACCATTGTTCGCCTTGGCGCGGACCGGAGCGGGCTTCATCTTCATCGAAAGCGCGCGTCCGACCATGAGCACGGTCAGGATGGCGCCGACGGCGAGCGTCACCGAAAAGGTGAGAAGCAGCATGGCCACGAAAACGGTGGCGCCGGCAAGCATGAGGAAGATGGAGCGAATGTTCTGCATGGTTAGAGACCTTTCTTCGGAAAGGAATGTGGTCCTTCTCTTTCCTCTCTGCAAGGCAAGCATGGCTTTTTGTTGTTCTGCTAGATGTTCTGGGGTGGGCTGCTTGCTTCGACTGTCAAAGCTTGGCACTAATTCGCCATGAGCCGAAACCCCGCGACCCGCTCCGCCCGCCTGCGCCGTTCGGTGCTGAGCGTGCCTGCCATCAATCCCCGCGCCCTCGAAAAAACCCATGCGGTCGATTGCGATGCGGTGATCTTTGATCTCGAGGATTCCGTGGCGCCGGAAAGGAAGGCGGAAGCGCGGGAAAATCTGAGGAATTTCTTTTCGGCTCGGCCGCTCGAAGGCAAGGAACGGATCATCCGTATCAATGACCTGTCGACCAATTTCGGCCTGGCGGACATGGAACTGGTAATCGCGCTCAATCCCGACGCCGTGCTGCTGCCGAAGGTCGACGAACCGCAGGATGTCATGGCGGTCGGCGACCTTCTCTCCGAGGCGGATGCACCGGAAGATCTGCGCATCTGGGCGATGATCGAGACGCCGCGCGGCATCCTGAATGCGGCTGTTATCGCCGAAGCCGGGCGCACGCCGGGCTCGCGGCTCGATTGCCTCGTCGTCGGGCTCAACGACCTGCGCAAGGAAACCGGCGTGCTGCCGCAGCCGGGGCGGAGCTATCTCGTGCCGTGGCTGATGCAGGTCGTCCTTGCGGTCAGCGCCTACGGGCTCGATGCGATTGACAGCGTCTTCAACGATTTCAGGGACGAACAAGGTTTTGATGCCGAATGTCTGCAGGGCCGGGCGATGGGCTTTGCCGGCAAGATGCTGATCCATCCGGCGCAGATCGAGCCCGCCAACCGCCATTTCGGCCCGGATCCGGCAGCGGTTGCGGAAGCGGAGGCGATCATATCGGCCTTTGCCGATCCTGCCTCCGATGGGCTGAACGTCATCAATGCAGGCGGGCGGATGGTCGAGCGGTTGCATCTTGTCCAGGCGGAAAGTCTGGTCCATAAAGCCCGCCTGATCGCAGCCCGCCAGGCTGCAACACGAAAGACGATGTGATGAAACTCTACCGCTTCCTGACCGGTCCCGACGATGCTTCCTTCTGCCACAAGGTCACTGCCGCCCTCAACAAGGGCTGGTCGCTGGAGGGCTCGCCGACCTATGCCTTCAATGCCGCAACCGGCGCGATGCAGTGCGGCCAGGCCGTCGTCAAGCATGTCGAAGGCAAGGATTACCATCCTGAGATGAAGCTCTCCGAGCAGTGAGGCTCAGCGCATAACCCCGAAAATCGTAATCGATTTTCGGGGTTATGCGTGATTGAAAGTGATGGAGCGTCCTTAGCGCGTCCTTTGGACGCGCGGCGCTCTAGCGCTCGGCGGCTTCCTCGGCGCTTGCCTCGATCCGCTCCATGTCATCGTCGCTCAGCCCGAAATGGTGGCCGATCTCGTGGATCAGGACGTGGGTGATGATATCGCCGAGCGTCTCGTCGTTCTCAGCCCAGTAATCGAGGATGGGGCGGCGGTAGAGGCGGATGCGGTTCGGCATCTCGCCGGTTTCCAGCGTGAAACGTTCGGAAATGCCCCTGCCCTCGAAAAGGCCGAGCAGATCGAAAGGGGTTTCCAGCGCCATGTCCTCGAAAACGTCGTCATCGGGGAAATCTTCGATCTCGATCGTGAGGTTGGTCGTCAGCTGGCGGAATTCATCCGGCAGATGGCTATAGGCCTCCATGGCCAGCGACTCGAAGGTGCTGATCGTCGGCGCATGGCGGTCCCGCCAATCATCGCTCTGGTCTATGCGGGCCATGAATATTCCTTCCTTTGCGGGCCCATATAGAACCTTTATCGCCGATTTTCGAGTGCGGAATCAAAGGCAGGAATAAATTCATAGAAAATGGCCGTTGACTCTTCATTAGCTCTCTGGAATCTATAAGAACATAACAGGAACAAGACGGATCGGAGAACGCCATGGCGCAGCACGCCCTGGCGCGCGAGCGGCTTTTTGCGCTCCGCGAAACCATTGCCCGACTGGAGGGAAGGCCCGCGCCGGCGCTTGCCGCAGCGGAACAGGAAGCCCTGGCAGAAGGACGCAAGACCCGCCAGGAGCGCATTCTGCCGCCCCTCGCGTTTGGGGTGGAGTTTCTCGACGGGGCGCTGGAAGGCGGCCTGCCGCTCGATGCGATCACCGAATTCCGCTCGGCTCTGTCTCGTGATGCAGGTGCTGCAAGCGGGCTGGCGATGGCTGTTGCCGCGCGACTGCAAAAACGGGAAGCGGATGCCGGCCGCCTTCTGCCGTTGCTCTGGATCGGCGATGCCGTCGGCACGCTGGAGGCCGGTCGTCCCTATGCTCCCGGGCTTCGGGATTTCGGGCTGAGCCCGGAGCGGTTTCTCCATGCGGCGCCGCGCAAGCTGGACGAGGCGCTCTGGCTGGCGGAGGTGGCAGTGGAAAGCGCTGCCTTCTCGGCCGTCATCTTCGAAGTGCGAGGCAATCCCGCCCATTTCGGCCTGACCGAAAGCCGCAGGCTTAGTCTCAGGGCGCATGCTGCCCGCCGCCCGCTCTTTCTTGTCCGCCAGGCCGGGGCGGAGGAGGCAAGCAGTGCGGCCTTCCGTCTGCATGTCGAACCAGCCCCGTCCGGTCTGCGGCCGTTGCCGGATGGATCGAAACTTTCCGGCAGCATCGGCAATCCGATTTTCCGTCTCACGCTGGAGAAGAGCCGCAATCCGGCCCCGCTCTCCTTTCTTCTGGAGTGGAACCCCCATGAACGCGAATTTCTCCCTATCGCCGAACCAAACCTCGTTCGTCCTCCAGGCGAACAGTCAGCGCATTCTGGCGCTCAGCTTCCCGCATCTGCCAACGGACCGCATCGCCCGCAAGCGATGGGGGCTCTCCTGGCGTTCGAAAGGGCGTCCTGAGACGCCGCCTATCGTCTGTTCCGGCAAGCTCAACAATGCCCTGCGGCTGACGGCACTGGACGAGTTGGCCGAGAGGCTGGGGTTGAGGAAGGAGCTGGGCGTTGCCGAAGCGCGCGCCATGTACCCCATGCTCGAGGTCGCGGAAGAGGATCCGGCGGCCGACCGCCGGTTGCTGGAGGCAATTGCCGACTGGTGCGACCGTTATACGCCGCTGGTGGCGTTCGACGGGAAGGACGGTCTGTTTCTCGACATTAGCGGTTGCGCCCATCTCGTCGGCGGTGAAAAGGCGCTTCTTCGGGATGTGCTGTCGCGGCTTTTTCATATGGGGTTCGATGCGCGGGGCGCGATCTCATCGTCGCCCGGCCTTTCCTGGGCCGCTTCCCGCTTCGGGCACGGCGGCGTGATCGAGGACGAAGGGACGGAACATGTGCTGATGTCCTTGCCGGTCGCAGCCCTGCGGCTGGAGGGACAAACCGTCGATGCCCTGAACAAGCTCGGTCTGAAATATATCGGCGACGTCATCGATGCACCGCGGGCGCCGCTGACCCGCCGGTTCGGCCCGGAGCTGCTTCTGCGTCTCGACCAGGCGCTGGGACGTGAAGAGGAGCCGGTCTCGCCCCGGCGTCCTGTTGCCAGCCTTTCGGCCGAAAGCCGTCTGATCGAGCCCATCGGGACGGAAGAGCAGATCCTTACCGTCACTAGGCAGGTCGCCTTATCGCTGCAGCCGTCGCTGGAAGCGCGGGGGGCTGGCGGACGGGTGTTCGAACTGGTCCTGTTCCGCGTCGACGGCAGGGTCTTTCGCATCTCCGTCGGTGCTTCGCAGCCGCTTCGCGAACCAAAGTTCATTGCCGGGCTTTTTTCCGAGCGATTGCAGGCGGTCTATGACGATCTCGATGCCGGCTATGGTTTCGAGATCGTGCGGTTGAATGTGTTGCGGCACGATCCCTTCAACGAAGCGCAGGGTGATTTCGAAGGCGACCGGCAGGGAGAGATCTCGCTTTCGGCCTTCGTCGACCGGGTCTCGGCCCGACTTGGTGCGGATTGCCTGCAAAGCTTCCAGCTCCGCGAGAGCCATGTTCCGGAATGCGCCGTCATCACGGTTCCTGTGATGGAGAGCCTTCCCAGGCGGAAGGCCGTGCAGGACATCCAGCTTCCTTTCCGCGAAGAGCGCCCGCTGCGGCTCTTTGCAACGCCGGAGCCCGTCGAGACCATACTTGCCGAAGTGCCCGATGGTCCGCCGCAGATCTTTCGCTGGCGGCGCATGCAGCATCAGGTGGCAAGAAGCGAAGGGCCGGAACGGATTGCCATGGAATGGTGGATCGATGGAAATGACGCCGAGGCGCGTGACTATTTTCGCATCGAGGATGAGACCGGACATCGCTTCTGGATCTATCGGCGGGGCTTTTATGGTCAGGCGCTTGATCCTCGCTGGTTCATGCATGGCGTGTTCGCATGACAACCGCGCGCGCATTCTTCGAGATCGGCACAAGGACGAACTTCTCGTTTCTTGAAGGCGCCTCTGGCCCCGAGGAGATGGTCGTGCAGGCTGCTCGTCTACGGCTCGGCGGTCTCGGCGTTGCGGACCGGAATTCGGTTGCCGGTGTGGTCAGGGCGCATGCGCAGGCGGAGCAGCTTGAGGAGAGATATAAAAACAGGGACGAGATTATAGCCCAAGCGGAGAAGGAAGGAAAAAAGGAGGAGATCCTCGATCCTATCCGGATTCAGCCGGGCGCTCGTCTCGTCTTTTCCGATGGAACGCCTGATATCCTCGCCTATCCCCGGAACCGGCGGGGCTGGGCGAACCTTTGCCGTCTTCTGAGCGCCGGCAACCTGAAAGAAGAAGCGGTCAAGGGAAGCTGCATTCTGACGGAAGCGGAACTCATGGAATGGGGGGATGAGATGATGCTTGCTCTCGTTCCCGATCGCACCCTTGTCGACCGTCAGGCGGGTCAGTCGACGCTGGAAGATTATCTGGAACGGTTCCGCAGACGGTTCCGTAAGGCATTTTTCATGGCGCTGTCGTCAGCCTATGATGGCCGCGACAGGCAGGTCTTTGCGGTGCTTGCCATGCTTGCCGCTCGAAACCGCGTGCCGCTGATTGCAACCAACCAGCCGCTTTACCATCATCCTGAACGGCGGCCGCTTTCGGATATCGTGATCGCGATTCGGGAGCATGTACAGATATCGCAAGCCGGATTCCTTCTGGCGCCGAATGCCGAGCGTTACCTCAAGGATTCACGTGAAATGACCCGGATCTTCCGGGACTATCCTGGTGCGATCGACAATACGCAGGCCTTTTTCGGCAAATTGACCTTTTCGCTGAAGGAACTGGAGCACAATTATCCGCCGGAAAACGATCCTGGTGAAACGCCGCAGGAGACTCTCGAAAGGCTGACGAGAGCGGGAGCGGCAAGACGCTATCCCAAGGGTATCCCGCCCAAGGTGGCGCCACAGATCGAGTATGAACTCGATCTCATTAAAAAAAAGAAATATGCCTCTTATTTCCTGACGGTTCACAGGATCATCCAGCACGCCCGCTATGAACTTAAGGTCTTGTGCCAGGGGCGCGGATCGGCGGCAAATTCGGTCATCTGTTATTGCCTTGAAATAACGGAAGTCGATCCTCAAAAAAGCACACTGCTCTTCGACCGCTTCATTTCGATGGATCGCGACGAACCGCCGGATATCGATGTCGATTTCGAGCATGACCGGCGCGAAGAGGTCATCCAGTTCATCTATAAAAGATACGGCATAGAACATGCTGGGTTGACGGCGGGGGTGACGACCTACCGTACGCGCTCGGCGGGCCGTGAGGTCTCCAAGGCCTTTGGGCTCTCGGAGGATGTCCAGTCGGCGATCAGCAGCCTCGTCTGGGGCTGGTCGGAGGATAATCTCTCGGAGCGGGACGCGAAGGCGGCGGGTCTCGACGTCAAGGATCCGGTGACCCGAAACGTTCTTCAGTATGCGTCCGAACTTCTCGGCTTCCCGCGCCACCTCACCCAGCATGTCGGCGGCTTCGTCATCACGCGCGATAGGCTCGACGAGGTGGTGCCGATCATGAAGACGGCGATGCCGGATCGGTACATGATCGAGTGGGACAAGGACGACCTCGATAACGTCAAGATCCTCAAGGTGGATGTGCTGGCGCTCGGCATGCTGACCTGTCTGCGGAAGGCCTTTTCGCTGCTTGAATTGCATTACGATGTGAAGAAGACGCTCGCAGACCTCGGCAACAAGGAGCATGGGAACGAAGGCGAGCCGGTTTACGAGATGATGGGCCGGGCCGATACGCTCGGCGTCTTCCAGATCGAAAGCCGGGCGCAGATGAGCATGCTGCCGCGTCTTAAGCCGAAGGTGTTCTACGATCTCGTCATCGAGGTGGCGATCGTGCGGCCAGGACCGATCCAGGGCGATATGGTGCATCCCTATCTGAAGCGCCGGGAGCAGCGGGCCAAAAACATTCCGATCAAATATCCGAGCAAGGAGCTGGAAACGGTTCTGGAAAGAACCCTCGGCGTGCCCTTGTTCCAGGAACAGGCCATGCAGATCGCCATTACCGCCGCCGGCTTCAAACCGGCGGAAGCCGACAAGCTTCGCAGAGCGATGGCGACATTCAAGAGAACGGGTACGATCGGTAACTTCGAAAAGCGGTTCATCGAAGGAATGGTCTCAAAGGACTATGATCCGGAGTTCGCGAAGCAATGCTTCAACCAAATCAAAGGTTTCGGGGAATACGGTTTCCCGGAAAGCCATGCCGCCTCCTTCGCGCTGCTCGTTTATGCTTCCTCATGGCTCAAGGCCTATTATCCCGACATCTTCTGCACGGCGATGCTGAATTCCCAGCCGATGGGGTTTTATGCGCCAGCGCAGCTGGTGCGGGACGCACGCGAGCACGGGGTAAAGATCCTGCCGGTCGACATCAATGAATCAAACTGGGATTGCGGTCTGGAAGAGGCTGCCTTCGATCGGAATGCCATCGATTTCCGGCATGACAAGATGCGCGATATCATCAAGACCCGGCATGCGGTGCGGTTGGGTTTCCGGCAGATCAAGGGTCTCTCGACAGACGATATGGAGCGGCTCGTCAGCAATCGAGGCGAAGGCTACAGTTCGGTGCGCGATCTCTGGCTGCGGTCCGGTCTGCAGAAATCCGTCATCGAGCGACTGGCGGATGCCGATGCGTTCCAGTCCCTCAAACTGTCACGACGCGACGCACTCTGGGCGGTGCGGGCGCTGGATCTGAGGAGCGCGGCCGAGGAGCTGCCGCTCTTCGAGCAGGTCCGTCATGTCGACCTCCAGATCGAGCCTGTAGCGAAGCTGCCGGAAATGCTGCCGGGAGAGCAGGTCATCGAGGACTACCGTTATCTCTCACTGTCGCTGAAGGCGCATCCCGTCTCCTTCCTGCGTGAGGAATTGCGCAAGGCGGGTGTGACGCGCAATGTCGATCTGTTGAAGGTCGTGAACGGGCAGAGGGTGACGATTGCGGGCCTCGTGCTGGTGCGCCAGCGACCTGGTTCGGCCAAAGGTGTGATCTTCATGACGCTGGAGGACGAGACCGGGGTGGCCAATGCGATCGTCTGGAACAAGATATTCGACAAATACCGCTCAGTTGTGATGGGCGCCCGGCTGGTGAAAATCCGCGGCAGGCTGCAAAGCCAGAGCGGAGTGATCCATACCGTTGTCGAGCATATCGAGGACATGACGCCGGCGCTCGGTATCCTGCAACGTGAGGCCCGGCGTTTCGGCGTCTGCGAGCGGGCAGACGAGGTGCTGAGGCCAGGTGTCGATCAGCGGCAGAAAAAGGCTGCGAATGCGCAGGAGCGGGCGGAGCTGGAAAAACGGATGGTTGCCACAGGCCGCCATGCCGGCGCGGGGGAAACCGCTGAGGTGATGCCGCGCGGACGCAACTTCCATTGAAGTACGTCGCAGCGATCAGGACCATGCAGGTTGTCTTCATTTGCCTTATGGCGTCATCATCCTGAAACCGCTGCATAATCCCGGACGATATGTATGAGGCCTCATTCGCACACCGTTGTTCAATGCTGCGGGACTCGAATTTTTTCTTGACAGCCACCATCTTCTTTAGCAGAAAACACGATAGTCAGTGTCATGTTTGGAATGAAGACGTGCTTGTCTGCAGCTGCAATTATATAACCGATAAGGAAATCCGGGAGGTTATCACCAACCTTCTCGATGAAGATTGTTGGCAGCTTATCGTGCCTGCGAAGGTCTATCACGCCATGGAAAAACGCGGCCGCTGCTGCGGTTGTTTCCCCAATGTCGTCGACATCATTATCCAGACGACCGAGGAATATCACGCCCGTCGCCACTCGACGGAGACCGAAATATTTGATTTCATGTCCCGCTTGAAACAATTCCATGAGGAAAACAGGAGAGCGGACATTGAAAGGCGACAAAAAGGTCATCGAGCGGCTTAACGAGGCGTTGTTCCTCGAACTCGGTGCGGTCAACCAATATTGGGTTCACTATCGTCTTCTTGAGGACTGGGGCTACACCAAGCTCGCCAAGAAGGAGCGCGCCGAATCCATCGAAGAGATGCACCATGCCGACCGGCTAGTTGCACGCATCATCTTCCTCGAAGGCCATCCCAATCTGCAGACCCTCGCACCTCTGCGCATCGGCCAGAACGTCAAGGAAGTTCTGGAAGCCGATCTTGCCGGCGAGTACGACGCCCGCACGGCCTACAAGAAGTCGCGCGATATCTGTCATGACGCCGGCGACTACGTTTCCATGAAACTTTTCGAGGAGCTGCTGGCGGACGAGGAAGGTCATATCGACTTCCTCGAAACACAGATCGACCTGCTCGAGAAAATCGGCGAGAGCAAATACGGCCAGCTCAACGCCGATTCCGCCAACGAAGCCGAATAAGATTCGAACGAGATGCCGGCCGCCGATGGCGGCCGGTGACCCTATTCCTGCTGCCGAGCACAAACGGTAGCAATCATCCAGCCGCAATCAGTCTTCCGATTGAAGTGTTTCCAAGTGCTGGAACTCGGCCACCACCTGGTCATAGACGGCGCGCTTGAAGGGCACGATCAGCTCCGGCAGTTGCTGCATCGGTTTCCATTCCCAGGCATCGAATTCCGGCTCGTGGCCGCCAGGCGGCGGATTGATGGCGATCTCGCTGTCGTCGCCATCGAAGCGGAAGGCGAACCAGCGCTGTGTCTGGCCGCGGAATTTTCCTCTCAGCCCGATGCCGATCAGTGCCGGCGGCAGATCATAGTTGATCCAGTCTCTCGCTTCGGCAAGCAGGGTCACCGTCTTCATGCCGGTCTCCTCGTAAAGCTCGCGGTAGGCGGCGTCCAATGGATCCTCGCCCTTGTCGATGCCCCCCTGCGGCATCTGCCAGAGCTGCGGCGAGCCGTCATATTCGGAATTGCCGTCGGAGATGCGCCGCCCGGCCCAGACGAGGCCATCGCGGTTCAGGATCATCACGCCGACGCAGGGGCGGTAGGGCAGATCCTCGGCTTTCACGGTTGCCTGGCTCATCTTCTTCTCCGTTCTGGGATTCTTCTCAGGGATCTCTCAAGGATTCCTGGGGTCGTTGGAAAGCGCGGCAACGCCGACAATCTCGATGCCGCGCATCGCAGCCTCCTCGCTCCATTTGGCGATGGCGTCAACGCTCTCATCAAAAGCCGAGGCGACGCCGATCGCCTGGCCGTTCTTGCGGGCAATGCGCTCGAGTTCGTCGAGCTTCTTCAGGACGGCATTGATATCAAGCTGGCCGTCGAGCTGCAGGTCGGCGAAGGCATAGGGCAGTTCGGTTCCCTTGGCGATCGCCGCCGTCTTCGACTGCGCTGATGTGCCATCGTCGAGAAACAGCAACCCGCGCTTGCCGATGTCGCGCATGACAGGCTCCATGGCGGCGGGATCAGACAGGAAACGGCCGCCGAGATAATTCATGACGCCGGTATAGTTGGTGATCTCGCCCATCGCCTTGTGCAGGTTCTCCATATTGCGGGCGGCCGACTTTGTGGTCAGCAGCGTTTCGGGGCCCGGATCGTTCGCCGGATAATCAAAAGGTTCGAGCGGTACTTGCAGAAGGATCTCGTGACCGCCGCGGCGGGCCTCCTGCATCCAGCGCTGCAGGCTGTTGCCGCTTGCGGCGAAAGCGAAGGTGATCTCTTCCGGCAGTTCGGCGATGGCGCGCTGCGTTCCGGTCTGGCTGAGCCCGAGGCCGCTGACGACGATGGCGATGCGGACGCCGCGCGCGCCGGACGAGGGACGCGCATATTGATCCATCGGCCGCCGGCCATCGGGGCCGACGATCGGCAGCCTGCCAAAAGGCGTTTCTTCGAGCAGCGCATCATTGGGCTGGGCTGCCATGCGCGGATCCTGGCCGATCTGCATGGCGTCGACCAGCACCGGCCCGCTGCCGTCGCGCGGGCGGGGGCTGTATTTGGTGACAACCGAGCCGTCGCCCGTGACCATCTGCTCGACATTGGCGCCCGAGCGCGGGTCGGCGCGTGGCATGCCGTCGGCCGCTTGGCCCGTGGTGGCCGTCGGTGGCTGAGGCGTATTGGCAGGGGGTGTTGCGGCTTGTTCGGCCGCCGGCGGTTTGGTGCGTTCGAGCCCATCGCCGCGAAATGCCGTATAGAGGGAAAAGCCGCCTATGGCGAAAAGGCAAAGACTGGCGGCGATGCGGCCCAGGCGCAGAAAACCCGGACGCTTGCGGCCGGCTTTGCGGTTGCGGCCCAGGGGCGTATGCAGGTCCGTTCCCAATTTTTCGCCCGCTCCAAAACCGGGAAACAGCAGAAAGGGTCAAGGCCGGGCGAGGTGCCCGGCCTTGATGTGATCGACTACTTGGCGACGACGGCCTTGTCTGGGTTCGGCGGGAAGGCCGGATCGGTCTTCTTGCCGCGCAGAAGGTCGAGCGCGTAGTTCAGCTGAACGTCGTCCTTCGGGTCCGGCGGGACATAGGCGACGGAGCCCGAACCTTCGTCGGTCTCGCTCTGACCCTTGATGTGGCCGCGCAGGCTGGATTCGCCTTCGGTCACCATCTTGCCCTGCAGTTCCTGCGGCAGCGGCTCCTCGACCTTGATGTCGGGGGTGATGCCGGTACCCTGGATCGAGCGGCCCGACGGCGTGTAATAGAGCGCCGTGGTCAGGCGCAGCGCGCCGTTTTCGCCGAGCGGGATGATCGTCTGGACGGAACCCTTGCCGAAGGAGCGCGTGCCGAGAACGGTGGCACGGCGCAGATCCTGAAGAGCGCCGGCGACGATTTCCGATGCGGAAGCCGAACCGCCGTTGATCAGCACGATCACCGGCTTGCCATCCGTCAGGTCGCCCGGGCCGGCATTGAAGCGGCGGGTTTCATCTGGATTGCGGCCGCGGGTCGAAACGACTTCGCCGCGCTGCAGCAGGGCATCGGAGACATTGATCGCCTGATCGAGCAGACCGCCCGGATTGAGGCGCAGGTCGAGAACATAACCCTTCAGCTTGTCGGCCGGAACGGTGTCCTTGATCTTCTTGATCGCCTTTTCCATGTCAGGATAGGTCTTCTCGGTGAAGGAGATGATGCGGAGATAACCGACATCGTCCTCGACACGCGACTTGACTGCCTGGACGGCGACGACGTCGCGGACGATCGTCAGCTCGATCGGCTTGTCGGCACCCTTGCGGATCAGCGTCAGCTTGATCGGCGTGTTGACGGCGCCACGCATCTTCTCGACGGCGTCTTCCAGCTTCAGGCCACGCACGGACTGGCCGTCGATCTCGGAGATATAGTCGCCGGCGAGAACGCCGGCCTTGGCGGCGGGCGTATCGTCAATCGGGGTGATGACCTTGACGAGTTCATCTTCCATCGTGACTTCGATGCCGAGGCCGCCGAACTCACCCTTGGTCTGGGTGCGCATGTCCTCGGCGTCCTTCGCATTCATGTAGCTCGAATGCGGATCGAGCGAGGAAAGCATGCCGTTGATGGCGTTCTCGATCAGCTTGTCTTCCGCAGGCGGCGTCACATATTGCGCACGCACACGCTCGAAGACATCTCCGAAAACAGACAGTTCCTTGTAGGTCGAGGATCCGGCCGCTTCTGCCGGCACACCCGCCGAGTAAATGACGCTCATTGCGGTCGCACCCATCAATGCGCCGACCAGAACAAGAGAAGCCCTACGAATCATTGCGTGCCTTTCCAGTGTCTTTGGCGGTCCACCACGGCCGGGAATCGACCGGTTTACCGTCCTTTCGAAATTCAATGTAAAGCGTTGGCCGGTTCGTTTCCAGCGCCAATGCAGTTGCGCTTGCCACTCTTTTCGCGCCCATCACGGCAAGTGGCTCGCCGGAGAAAACGAATTTTCCCTGACGGGTATTGATCGTATCCATTCCCGAGAGAACCAGGTGGTACCCATCGCCCGCGTCGAGGATGATCATCTGGCCGTAACTGCGAAATACGCCGGCGAAAACCACCAGGCCATCCGCAGGCGCCGTCACCACCGTCTCCGGATTGGTGGCGACCGTCATTCCCATGGCCTCGTGTCCGGTGCCGTCGGCATCGCCGAACTGGCGCAGGATATCGCCCGTAACGGGCACCTCCAATTTCGCCTTCAATTCTCCGAAGGGATATGCGGGCGCAATGCGGTTTTTATCGGGCACACCGCTGTCGGCGAGAGCCTTGGCCTGGGCGCGTTGCTCGTCCGTCATAAGCTTGCGGTTCTCCTCCGCCTGGCGGGCGGCAGCGGCAGCATCCCGCACCGAAGCGATCTCGGATTCCATCGAGGCGACGAGGCCTTCAAGGCTGGTCGCCTTGCCTGCCAGCTCCTCGGAACGTTTCCTTTCGGCCGCGAGTTCGGCGGCATTGCTGCGGCTGAGCTTGTCGTTTTCGGCAAGCAGCAGGTCCATGCGCCGCTCTTCCTCGATGCCATCAGTCATCGTCCCGGTCAGGGAGGCCTTCTCGGCGGCGCTTGCAGTCTGCAATGCGGCGAGGCTTGCGAGGTCTGCGGCAAGCTTGTCGGTCTCCTTGCGGATGCCAGGCACAACGGCGCCGAGCAGAATGGCGCTGCGCACGGAGGCGAGCGCGTCATCGGGGGTGACGAGCAAAGCGGGCGGTGGGTTGCGGCCCATGCGCTGGAGCGCTGCCAGCACCTCGGCCAGCAGGCCGCGGCGCTCGTGCAGGGAACGGCGGATGCCATCCTCCTTGACGCCGAGATCGGCAAGCTTCTTCTCGCTTTCGAGGATCTGCTTTTCGAGCGCCTTGCGGCGGGCGGCGGAATCAATCAGCGCCTGGCGGATGCTTTCGGTGCTCTTTTCGAGATCGGCGATGCTCTGCTGAAGCGCGCTCACCTTGTCGGTGGAGAGGCTGATCGTCTTCGACAGGGTTTCGAGTTCGGCACGGGTCTGATCACGCTTGGCGGCAAGTTCGGCGGCCGGATCGGGTGGCGCCGGCTCGGCTGCCGGCTGCGGGGCAGATTGTGCCGCCTCGGGCGCGGCCTCCTGCGCCCGGACGACGAACGGATTTGCCGACACGACAATCACCGCCACACCGACGCCGGCCGCGATAGCCGGGAGGATCATGCGGTATCGCCTGGTGGATGCTCTCGTCATGCGTGTTGGGGCACTTTCTCAAATCGCGCGGAGACTAAGCTGATTTGATGCGCTTTGCCATAACGTTTGCAGGAGAACGGGTGGCCAAGCAAACACGGCTGCGTGACATTGCGACGCATTGGCCGACGCTTTGCCGACACATCGGGCCGATGCGGCATCAGACACGGTGATAGGGGTGACCAGACAGGATGGTGACGGCACGATAGAGCTGCTCGGCGATCAGCGTGCGCACGAGCTGGTGCGGCCAGGTCATCTTGCCCAGGCACAGCGTGGCGTCGGCACGGTCGTAAAGCGAAGGATCGAGGCCGTCGGCACCGCCGATCGCGATGGTGAGCTCGCGTTTGCCCTGGTCGCGATAGGAGCCGAGCAGGTTTGCGAAGGCTTCGCTATCAAGCGCCTTGCCGCGTTCATCGAGAAGAATGAGGATGCTGCCATCGGCAAGCGATTTCAAAAGCATCGCTGCCTCTTCGCGCTTGCGGGTCTCCGCATTGGAGGCACGGCTTTCGGCAACTTCGGCAACACGGGTGAATTCGAGGCCGACGGCAGGGCCGGCCTTGGCAAAACGGTCCAGGTAGCGGGCCACAAGATCCTTTTCGGGGCCGGACTTCAGCCGTCCCACCGCAAAAAGACCTATTCGCATTCATCCGCTCCCGCTCATGCTGCACTTCGGGCGCACACTACGCCACCGGCCGGTTTGTGATGTTTTCCGGCCAGCCAATGCCACGTCTCAGGCGCCGGACAAGATGCCGGCACGCCTGTCAGTGCCGTGTTTCTTCATCCATATCCGGAGCCGCCCACATCTTTTCGATGTTGTAGAACTCGCGGATTTCGGGACGGAACACGTGCACGATAATGTCACCAGTGTCGATCAGGACCCAATCGCCGCCTTCCTGACCTTCGACGCGGGCCGTACCGAGGCCGTCGTCCTTAAGGTCGGTGAGCAGGTGATCCGAGATCGCCATGACATGCCTGTTCGAGCGGCCGGAGACGACGATCATGTAGTCTCCCAGCGCCGATTTTCCGGCAATGTCGATGGTGACGATATCTTCCGCTTTGGAGTCCTCGAGGCTGGCGAGGACGGTTTCTAGGGCACGGGCGGCGGCATCGGCGCCACGTTCCGCACTCTTCGGGATAACGGCGAACGTTTTTCCCTTGGCGTGTACTGTTGTCAGTGCTTTCCCTTTCCTGGAATGACAAACTATGCACAACACAGATCCGATCGAGACCGGATCATGGTTAAGATAGGCATCA
The DNA here is from genome assembly GCF_056406515.1 of Rhizobium sp. P1_B8. Taxonomy (NCBI): domain Bacteria; kingdom Pseudomonadati; phylum Pseudomonadota; class Alphaproteobacteria; order Hyphomicrobiales; family Rhizobiaceae; genus Rhizobium; species Rhizobium sp. P1_B8. The sequence goes on from NZ_JBFTZZ010000010.1 coordinate 128,142, forward strand.
AACGATTAATGTTTCAAGACATGCTAAGGTACGGAACGGCCGAAAATCCGATCTGCCGTTCGAATTGAAGTATTTGGCTGCTCGGGGCGGCCTCGTGCGGGCGGTGTACAGTTTCCATGCCGCAGCGTAAAGTGCGGCAAATTCCACGATCTCCAGATTCAATGACCGACTCAGCCGCAAAAACACTCGTGCCCGTCCTGCGAATCAGCTTCCCGGATGAGGATCGCCTCGGCCATGGCAAGATGGAACTGCTGGAGCATATCCGCCAGACCGGATCGATCTCGGCGGCGGGGCGGGCGATGGACATGTCTTATCGCCGGGCATGGCTGCTGGTCAGCGAGATGAACCGGATGTTCTCTGAACAGGTGGTGGAATCGCAGCGCGGCGGGCAGAAGGGCGGCGGCGCGGCGCTGACGCCGTTCGGCGAGGAATTGCTGGCGCGTTTCCGCCGGATGGAAAGGACGATGCGCACCAGCCTTGCCGAAGATCTCGCCTGGCTCGAGGGCAAGCGTAACCTGCAGCAGGGCGAGCGCGGCTGATCAGGCCTCCAGGGCAACTGTCTTGATGACGGCGAAGACCGCCCTTCCCAGTCGAAGATCCAGACGCTCGCAGGACAGTGTGGTGATCCGGGAAAGAATGATATCGCCGCCGCAATCGAGCCGGATTTCCACCGTTCCGTCCTCGGTCGACGACATCGCTTCTATCCTTGCTTCCAGGATATTCAGCGCGCTGAGCCCCTCGGGCCTTGCGGTCGCCAGCATGACATCTCGGGAGGGAATGCGGATGCGGACCGATTTGCCGGGCGCAAGGGCGGCACCGGGAATATGGAGCTGGCAGGATTTCAGAGCGATAGTCGACAGGCGGTGAAGCGCATCGAAGCTTTCCACCGTGCCTTCCAGCAGCGCGCCCGCCTCGCGCCGCTCGGAGGCGGCGGAGGGGCGGCTCAATATGTCGATCGCGGGGCCTGTCGCTTCCACCTTGCCGTCGCGCATGACGACGACCTGGTTTGCCAGCCGCGCCACCTCGGCGATCGAATGGCTGACATAGACGATCGGGATGTCGGTTTCGTCGCGCAATCGCTGGAGATAAGGCAGGATCTCGGCCTTGCGCGCATCATCGAGGGCGGCGAGCGGCTCGTCCATCAACAGCAGGCGGGGCGAGGAGAGAAGCGCGCGGCCGATGGCGACGCGCTGCTTCTCGCCGCCTGAGAGTTTCGCGGGGCTGCGTTCCAGCAGCGTCTCGATGCCGAGCAGGTCGACGATGTGATCGAAGCTCTCGCCGCGCGCGGTTCTCGCCGCGAACCATCGGCCGTAGAAGAGATTGGCGCGAACGCTGAGATGCGGGAAAAGCCGGGCCTCCTGGAAGACATAACCGAAGCGGCGGCGATGTTTCGGAACGAAGATGCCGGTTTCGGTTTCCGTCAGGGGCTCGCCGTCGAGGACGACGCGCCCTTCGTCCGGGCGGGCGAGGCCGGCGATGATGCGGATCATCGAGGTCTTGCCGGAGCCGGAGCGGCCGAACAGCGCGGTGACGCCGCGCTCGGAGGTGAAGGCGGCATCGAGCGAAAAGGCCCCGAGCCTCTGTTTTGCCTCGACGATCAGCGTCATTCCGGATCGATCCTCCGGCCGGCGAGACGGGCAAGGAATTCGGAGGCGAGCAGGGCAGCCATGGAAATGACGATGGCGACGAGCGTCAGGCGGAGCGCGCCGGCATCGCCGCCGGGCACCTGGGTGAAGGTATAGATCGCCGACGACAGCGTCTGGGTTTCGCCTGGAATGTTGGAGACGAAGGTGATCGTCGCGCCGAATTCGCCCATCGCCTTGGCGAAGGAAAGGATCATGCCGGCGATGATGCCGGGCAAAGTCAGCGGCAAAGTGATCGTCAGGAAGACCCAGACGGGGCCGGCGCCGAGCGTTCCTGCCGCCTCTTCCAGCTTGCGGTCGACCGCCTCGATCGACAGGCGGATGCTGCGCACCATCAGCGGAAAGGCCATGATGGCGCAGGCCAGTGCAGCACCCGTCCAGCGGAAAGACAAGACGATGCCGAAATACTGGTCGAGCAGGCTGCCGATCGGACCGCGGCGGCCAAACAGGATGAGGAGAAGAAAACCGGTGACGACCGGGGGCAGGATCAGCGGCAAGTGAACGACGCCGTTCAGCACCGATTTACCCCAGAAGCGGCCGCGTGCAAGCAGCAGGGCGACGAGGATGCCGAAGGGCAGGCTCGCCAGCATGGCGACAATCGAGACGCGCAGGCTGAGCAGGATCGCCGTCCATTCCTCATCGCTCAAGCCCAACATGTCCAAATGCTACGGTCTCCCCGGGAAATCGAAGGCTCGCCGAGGCGAGCCCTCACGCTAAGCTGCGGCCGACGATTCCGCAATCATTTCAGCCCTCAATCACTTGAAGCCCAGATCATTTCAGGCCCATATCACTTCAGGATGGTGAAACCCTGCGCCGTGAAGAAGGCGGCCGCCTTGTCGGATTTCAGGAAGTCGAGATAGGCTGATGCATCCGGGTTCTTGCTCTCGGCGAGGATTGCGATCGGATAGATGATCGGCGGGTGGGAATCGGCGGGGAAAGTGCCGACGACGGCGACACCCTTATCGGCTGCGGCATCCGTCTGATAGACGATGCCATAAGGCGCTTCGCCGCGCGAGACGAGGGCAAGGGCGGCGCGCACGCTTTCGGCGCCGGCGACCTTGCTTTCGACCGATTTCCAGACGCCGAGCCTTTCGAGCGCGGCCATGCCGTATTTACCGGCCGGAACCGATTTCGGCTCACCCATGGCAAGCTTGCCGCCACCGAGCAGTCCTGCGAGATCGAAGCCCTGCTTGATCTCGACCGGCTTTGCCTTGTCCTTTTCCGCCACGAGCACAATCTTGTTGCCGAGCAGGTTGGAGCGGGTGTCGGCCTTGATCAGGCTCTTCTTGGCGACATAATCCATCCAGTCGAGATCGGCCGAGATGAAGACATCGGCAGGAGCCGCGTTTTCGATCTGCTTGGCCAGCGCCCCGCTCGCCGCATAGGAAGCGACGGCGTCCTTGCCGCTTTCCTTTGTCCAGGCGGCATTGGCGGCGTCGAGCGCATTCTTGAGGCTCGCCGCCGCAAAGACGGTGAGCTTTTCGGCTGCGGCGGCAGGCGTCGGAAGCGCTGTCGCGCCAAGCCAGAGGGCCGAGATCGCGGCGGTTGCCAGTTTCATCCATTGGCGACGGTTTTGCATGATTATTCCCCGGGGTTCGAAATATTGCGACGAATATAACGAGCCACACGCCTTGGCTAGGGATATATCCAAGAAAATATAACCGTATTGGGCGCTCGCGTTCGCAGCAGCGCGATGTTCACGCATTCGTGAGGTGCATGGCTTCCTCCGAAAGTGAGATCAGTAGGGTGAAAATACCTGGGAGTCAGTTTGCAAACCGCAAGGACTCCCGGCCGCCGAGACCAGTTCCTTAATTTTTGCTAATAAAAACGGCAATGGGGAAGCCAAATTCACCTCGAGATTTGCATCCTATGCATTGCTGCAATGCACCAATCGATATTCACCTTTTTGTCGAATATGATAAAACATACTCATCGACACGGCTTCTCCTCCTCCCATAGCCGTTCGATAGGGTCGACAACACTCCTCCTCCCAGTTGTCGATCGAGTTTATAAGCCCGACGGATCTCCTCCCCCGTCGGGCTTTCTCGTTTCCAGGATCTTCTGAAATCAGGCTGGCGCATGCGTCTTGCTGGGCGCGGGGCGCTCTATTCGGCGTCGGCGTGCGACGAGCCGTTGCGGATTGCCGTCGAACTCAGGCCGGAGCGCGGCCCGTGGATGAAGGTCCAGGCCGGCGCACGCTTCTTCCAGAGAACACGCGCGTCATCCTCGTCAACACGGGCGAAATCGAAGGTCCTGGCCATTTTCGAGGAGAGGAAGGAAAGCGTCGCGCCCGGCCGATCGATCACCGCGATCGGGAAGGTGCGGGCAATCTCCTGCCATTTCTGCCATTTGTGAAAGGTCTGCAGGCTGTCTGCGCCCATGATCCAGATGAAATGCACATGCGGATTACGCGCCTTGACGCGGGCAAGCGTGTTGGCGGTGTAGCTGACGCCGAACGTCTGTTCGAAGGCGGTGACCTTGACGCGCGGATCGGCTGCTACACGCTCGCTTTCGGCAATGCGCTCGGCAAGCGGAGCGAGCTGGTTGCGGCTCTTCAGCGGATTGCCGGGTGTGACCATCCACCAGAGCTGGTCGAGGCCGAGCCGCTTGATGGCGATTTCAGCGACGAGCGCGTGGCCCTGATGCGGCGGATTGAACGAGCCGCCGAACAGACCGACGACCATCCCGCGCTCGCTGTGCGGCATGCGGAGATAGTGCCGGTCCACATTCTCGGTCGTCACGTCAGGGCCGCGTCTGTCCGGCACCATGCACCCGATATTTGAAAGAGGTGAGCTGTTCGACACCGACGGGCCCACGGGCATGCATCTTGCCGGTGGCGATGCCGATTTCCGCACCCATGCCGAACTCGCCGCCATCGGCAAATTGCGTCGAGGCGTTGTGCAGCAGGATCGCCGAATCGACCTCGGTGAAGAAACGCGCGACGACCTCAGGGTCCTCGGCGATAACCGCCTCGGTGTGGTTGGAGGAATATGTCTGGATATGGGCGATGGCGCCCGATATGCCGTCGACGACGGCAACCGAAATGATCGCGTCGAGATATTCCGTCGACCAGTCCTCCTCGGTCGCGGGCTTCATGCCGGGCGCGACCTTCAGCACCGTCGGCGAAGCGCGGATTTCGCAGCCGGCCTCGGTCAGAACCTCGAGCAGCGGCGTCAGATGCGTGCCGATTGCGGCGCCATCGACGAGCAGGGTTTCGGCCGCGCCGCAGATGCCGGTGCGCCGCATCTTGGCGTTGACGACGATCTTCTTCGCCATTTCGATATCGGCCGAGGCATCGACATAGATGTGGCAAAGGCCTTCGAGATGGGCAAAAACCGGCACGCGGGCCTCGCTCTGCACGCGGGCGACCAGGCTCTTGCCGCCGCGCGGCACGATGACGTCGATCGCGCCGTCGAGGCCGCGCAGCATGGCGCCGACTGCAGCGCGGTCGGTGACCGGCACGAGCTGGATAGCGTGCTCTGGAAGTCCCGCCGCCTTCAGACCCTCGACCAGGCAGGCATGGATAGCCTGCGATGAACGGCGCGAATCCGAGCCGCAACGCAGAATGACGGCATTGCCCGCCTTGAGGCAGAGGGCGCCGGCATCCGCAGTGACGTTCGGCCGGCTTTCGAAGATCACGCCGATGACGCCGAGCGGGGTGCGGACCCGTTCGATCTTCAGCCCGTTCGGCCGGTCCCAGGCAGCGATGACTTCGCCGACCGGATCGGCAAGGACTGCGATGGCGCGGATTCCCTCGGCCATTTCGGCAACGCGCTTGTCGTTCAGCGTCAGCCGGTCGACGAAGGAAGCGAGCATCTCGGTGCCTTCGATGCCCTTCAGGTCCTTGGCGTTCTCGGCAAGAATATGCGCCTTGTTCGCCAGGATCGCATCGGCCATGGCATTCAACGCGCTGTTCTTGGCCTCAGTGGACGCAAAGCTCAGTGGTCGTGCTGCAGCCCTTGCCTTGCGGCCGATGTCGTTCATCAGCACGTCAATGTCAGGGCTTGGCGCAACGGTATCAAGCATAGCTCGCGTCCTTCTTCTGCCTTTCCGATTTCGAACCGACCTGTGCGGTCATCACCATGTCGTCGCGATGGACCATGGCGGCGCGCCCGGCATAACCGAGAATGGCCTCGATCTCCGCCGACTTGCGGCCGGCGATCCGACGGGCGTCGTCGGCATCGTAGCTTACCAGGCCGCGGGCGATCTCGCGGCCGGCCGGGCCGATGATCGCCACCGTATCGCCGCGGCTAAAGAGGCCGGAAACGCTGCGCACGCCGGCTGGAAGCAGGCTCTTGCCGGCCCCGAGGGCAACGACGGCGCCGTCATCGACATGCAGTTCGCCGGCCGGCTGCAGCTGCCCGGCAATCCAGGTCTTGCGGGCGGTAACCGGTGTGCCCGATGGCGCGAACCAGGAGGAACGCGCGCCGTTTTCGATCGCCGACAGCGGATTGTCGGTCTTGCCGGAGGCGATGATCATCGCGCAGCCTGATGCCGTCGCAATCTTGCCGGCATCGATCTTGGTGCGCATGCCGCCGCGCGAAAGTTCCGAAGCGGCTCCGCCGGCCATCGCCTCGATCTCGGGGGTGATTTCGGCAATCATCTCGAGGAACGTCGCGTTTGGATCGAGATGCGGTGGTGCGGTGTAGAGGCCGTCGATATCGGAGAGAAGGATGAGCAGATCGGCGCCGGTCATCGTCGCAACACGAGCGGCCAGCCGGTCGTTGTCGCCATAGCGGATCTCGCTGGTGGCGACGGTGTCGTTCTCGTTGATGATCGGCACGGCGCCGATCTTCAGGAGCTGATTGATGGTGGCGCGCGCATTGAGATAGCGGCGGCGCTCCTCGGTATCACCGAGCGTCAGCAGGATCTGGCCGGCGACGATCTCGTCGCGCGACAGGCTTTCCGACCAGGCGCGCGCCAGCGCGATCTGGCCGACGGCCGCCGCAGCCTGGCTTTCTTCCAGCTTCAGCGCACCCGAGGGCAGGTCGAGCACCGAGCGGCCGAGCGCGATCGCGCCTGAGGAGACGACGAGCACGTCGATGCCCTTGGCTTTCAGGTCGGAGATATCGGTGCACATGGCGTCAAGCCAGGCCTTCTTCAACCCGGCCTTGCGGTCGACCAGAAGCGCGGAGCCGATCTTGATGACGATGCGGCGGTAGCGGCCAAGCGGCTTACGGCTGGTCATCGTCCTCGCCCTCATCGGTGACGACCATGTCGCGATGGCGCAGCTTCGGCACCTTGGCCGGCTTCTCCTCGGTATTGGCTTCGACGATGATGTCGCGCAGCGCGCGCAGCACCTCGGTCATGCCCTTGCCGGTGACGGCCGAAATCTGGAACGGCGTCTTGCCGCAGGCCTTGGCCAATTCCTTGGTCTTCTTCTTCAGTTCGGCATCGTCGAGCACGTCGATCTGCGACAGCGCCACGATCTCAGCCTTGTCGGTCAGCTCGTTTCCGTAGGCTTCGAGCTCGTGCTTGACCGTCTTATATGCCTTGCCGACCTTTTCTTCCTGGGCGGAGATGAGGTGGAGCAGCACGCGGGTGCGCTCGACATGGCCGAGGAAACGGTCGCCGATGCCGACCCCTTCATGGGCGCCTTCGATCAGGCCCGGAATGTCGGCAAGAATGAATTCGCGCTCGTCGATGGTGGCGACGCCGAGATTGGGATGCAGCGTGGTGAAGGGATAGTTGGCGATCTTCGGCCGGGCGCGGGTGACGGCAGCCAGGAAGGTCGACTTGCCGGCATTGGGCAGGCCGACGAGGCCGGCATCGGCAATCAGCTTCAGGCGCAGCCAGATGGTCTTTTCCTCGCCGGGCAGACCGGGATTGGCCCAATCCGGCGCCTGATTGACCGAAGTCTTGAAATGGGCGTTGCCGAAGCCGCCATTGCCGCCATGAGCGAGACAGTAACGCTGGCCTTCGACAGTCAGGTCGCAGATCAGCGTTTCCTGATCTTCCTCGAAGATCTGGGTGCCGACCGGAACCTTGAGCGTCACGTCGCTGCCATTGGCGCCGGTGCGGTTTCTGCCCATGCCATGGGTGCCGATCGTCGCCTTGAAATGCTGCTGATAGCGGAAATCGATCAGCGTGTTCAGGCCGTTGACGGCCTCGACCCAGACGTCGCCGCCGCGCCCGCCGTCACCGCCATCCGGGCCGCCGAACTCAATGAATTTCTCGCGTCGGAAGGAAACGCTGCCGCCGCCGCCGTCCCCGGACTTGATATAGACCTTTGCTTCGTCGAGAAATTTCATTTTACTTCCAATATTCAGTGGCAGTTGGACGGCCCGTCTTGGCCCATTCGATATAGGCGGTTCCGACGGAGGTCAAAGATTATCGTGAATTTTGCGAGCTATAACATACAGTACGGCTTCGGTCTCGACGGCAGATACGATCTGGCGCGGATTGCCCGGAGCCTCGAGGGAGCCGATGTCATCGCGCTGCAGGAGGTGACTCGCGGTTTCTCCCGCAACGGTTTTGCCGACATGGTGGCCGATGTTGCAGCCTTCTTTCCCGACTATTTCTGGGTCTATGGGCCAGCCTGCGACATGCATGTCGAAGCTGATGAAGGCGGGCTCCAGCCGGTGCCGGGCACCCGTTTCCAGTTCGGCAACATGGTGCTGTCGCGCTGGCCTGTTGTCTCGACCCGGACGCTGCTTCTGCCGCGCAGCCGGACGATCGGCAAGATCAACCCGCAGCGCGGCGCAACCGAAGCGGTAATCGCAGCACCCGGCGGGGCGATCCGCGTCTACTCCGTGCATCTCGACCATGTCTCCGCCGATGAGCGCATCCGCCAGCTGCAATTTCTGAACGCGCATATCAATGCCTTCGTCCAGGAGGGTGGATCGCTGACGGGGGGTGGTGAATTCGATCTGCCGGAGCCGCCGCTGCCGGAGGATTATATTATCATGGGTGATTTCAACATGGAGCCGGAATCGCCGGAATATTGCGCGCTTGCCGGTGCTGGCGGCGGATATTATGGACGTGTCGCCAGGATCGGCACGCCGATGGACGCCTTTGCGGCGCTCGAGGCCTATCGCCCGGGGAGCTACAGCTGGATGGATCCCGAAGATCACGGCAAACGCATGCATCTCGATTATTGCTTCGTCAGTTGCGGCCTCGAGGGCCGATTGAAATCCGCTCGGATCGATACGCAATCCGAGGGCTCCGATCACTTCCCCCTATGGGTCGAAATCGTTGATTGAGACGCCGCCGGTGCGGCGACGTCTCGCGTTTGATCAGGCAACCTTCCGCGGCTGCAGCATGCCAGGCTGCAGCACGGTTTCGATGTGCGACACCATCGTATTGCGGGCGAAACAATAGATTTCGCCGCAACCCGTCATGTGGAAACCGAGCTTCTCCTGCAGCCGCAGCGAAGCAGGGTTGTCGGCGAAGACGCCGGAATGGATCGGCGTCTCCGGCATGCGGCGCGAGAAGCGCTCGATGATCGCCGCTACCGCCTCGCTCATATAGCCGCGCCGCCAGTAATAGCGGTTCAGCCAGTAGCCGAGGTGCCAGCGGCCGTGGCGCAGCTCGATCGAGACGTTGCCGATATGGACATCGTCCTTATCGGTGATCGCCAACGGCCAGTCGGGCAGGGTGCCTGAGGTGACCGGGATCAGCCAGTCCAGCGCATCCTGCCGGTCGAACGGCGCGGGTACGCGGGACAGCATGCGCGTGACCGCGAAATCGGAAAGCGATTCCGCGATATCAGGCGCATCGCTCAGCCTGTGGGGGCGGAGCGTCAGCCGGGCGGTCGAGATAACCGGCGCAGGGCCGGGCATCATCGGCTTGACCTCCGGCCTTTGCAGCGCAGTCGTGCTCATGCGATGTTCCCCCAGCTTCGGAGGGACATCCAGGTCTTGCGGTCGAGCCTGTACCATTCGACCGGCACGTTACTGCCGAGCGCCAGCGAGGCGGCGAGCCCCGATCCCTGGAACTGGAAGCCGCACTTCTGGATGACGCGGCGCGAGGCGACATTCATTACCCGGCAACGGGCATCGATCTGATCGACGTCCTGACGGGTTCTGAACACCATATCGACCAGGGCATGGCAGGCCTCGGTCGTATAACCCTTGTTCCAATAGGGCTCGCCCAGCCAGTAACCGATCTCGACGGTTCTGCCGTCCGCATGCGGCTCGACGCCGCAGCAGCCGATAAAGGCGCCGTTTTCAGCCTTGGTGATCGCATAGACGCACTTGCCAATATCGCCATTTTTCGTGCGACGCACGAAGTCAGCAGCATCATCGGCGGTATAAGGGTGCGGCATACGCGATACCATGGTGGCGACTTTGGCGTTGTTGGCGAGATGGGCAAGGGCGTCGATGTCTTCTTCGTGGGGCGCGCGCATGACGAGCCTTTCCGATAACAAGACAGGGCAATCGGTCCTTAACCGTTCCGGCCTCAGCCGTTCTTCGGAAGACCGCTGGTCTTCCCGGGGAGACCGTGATTGGTCTGCCCTTAACAATTCGCCTTGCATGGTTCAGTCCTCCTTGAGGGGTAAAGAAAAAGGGGAGATGGCGCCCCATCTCCCCTGTTTTCTAGACTGAACCTGATACGGCCAGCCGGGTCGATGAGACGCCGGCTGTTTTTGAGCGCTACCGGCTTATTCCGCTGCTTCCGCTTTCGGCATGACAGACACGTAGACGCGACCGTTGGCCTTCGTTCGGTAGTTCACATTGCCGGCGGTAAGTGCAAAAATCGTGTGATCCTTGCCGAGGCCGACGTTGGAACCCGGATGCCACTGCGTCCCGCGCTGACGCACGAGGATGTTGCCTGCGATGACGGCTTCGCCGCCGAACTTCTTCACGCCAAGGCGCTTGGATTCGGAATCGCGACCGTTGCGCGAGGAACCGCCAGCTTTTTTGTGTGCCATTGGAGTTCTCCTTTAAACCTTGTCCCGTTGATCTTACTTGGCAGCCACGATGTCCGTGATACGGACGACCGTGTGATGCTGACGATGGCCGCGCGAACGCTTCGAATTCTGACGGCGGCGCTTCTTGAAGGCGATGACCTTCTTGCCGCGGTTCTGTTCGACGACTTCTGCCTTGACAGAGGCGCCGGTTACGAAGGGCGCACCGATCGCAGCGTCGGCGCCTTCGCCGATCACGAGCACTTCGGTGAATTCAATGGAATCGCCAGCGGTGGCTTCCAGCTTTTCGATGGTCAGCACGTCGTTGGCTGCCACACGGTACTGTTTACCGCCGGTCTTGATGACTGCGAACATTTTTTATCCTTTCATGTTCGTTCCAGCTCTCCTCGCCGATTGAGCAAGGTGGCCGTCTTTTTATCAGTCGAAGTTAAGCAGGGATTTCAGAGGTCTAATCCTCGAACTCTTCCTGCCGGTGAAGCGCCCCACGCAAACGCAGGACGAGCTAGGCACGGATTTCTCCAAACCTATTGCGCAGCCGAGATACGCGAGTGACAAAAAGCTGTCAAGGCAAAAGGATGGAATGGTTCGACTTTTCGGCTTGCCAGCCTGTCATTTGCCCGTTATGAGAACGCCCGCGCCGAACAAGCGCCGACCAGACCGCGGAGAGGTGGCAGAGTGGTCGAATGCACCGCACTCGAAATGCGGCATACCTGCAAGGGTATCGTGGGTTCAAATCCCACCCTCTCCGCCATAAATTTCCCGGGATTATTAACGTTTGAGATTACCGGGAGATTGCCGTGACCGGCGGTCAGAATCGCATGCATTCCAAGGCCGCACCAGAGCCGTTCCCGAATCAAAACATCGCGCTTTGCTTGCGCTGATTCTGCCCGATATCCATTGAGCGAAACAGGCAGGAGACAAATATACGGGTGGCTCTTAGTGCGGGATCTCGTCAGTTACCCAGCGCCTTCTTCACCCAGACTCCAACCTCATCACCGCTGCTCATATCTGCCTGCACCAGCCCATCTATCATGAAGGTCGGCGAGACGTGGATGCCGTTCTGCCGGGCATATTTGCAGTGCCACTTGATCTCCCGGTCGAGATCCGGGATTGCGAAGGCTTCTTTCAGCTTGACGCCGCTGTAGCCTTCCAGGCGCTCGATGATCTGGTTCGGCGTCACATCCATATTCGGGCCGCCGGCGTGACGCTCGAATTCGAACTCCTCGCGATGGGCTGCAATGGCGGCCATCACTTTCTTTGCTGTCTGCTTGCCGCCTTCCAACGTTGAGGCTGCGATGATGCAGCGGACGAGGACGCCCGAATACATATGCCAAGGTTGCGACTGCAGGCGGATCTTCACGGTGATCTTGTCCTCGCCGGCCTGGCCGAGCAATTCGTCGAACTTGTTGAACGCTCTGACCGAGTAGGGGCAAGTCGGCTCCAGAAAGGCTTCGAAGATGCGGGGTCCAGTGCCCCAAGTCAGCGGATCTGCATGCCAGGAAGTGGTCGTCATGGAATTCCTCTCTGAGGGTAAGGTATCCGGAGCAACTTAGGTCACCAGGCTCCAGAAGCCATGCTTCTTGCCGTGCCGACGTTTGAGTTCCGCGACATAGAGGTCATGGGATCGAGTGTTGCCGAAGTCATCGATAATGAGGCGCAAAGGATGCACAGTCCGCCAGATGCCTCGCCGCATGCTTATAGCGGCCGGACCGGCCGCTATCGAGCGCGAAATCGATCATGGAGCGCAAGACAATGGTGGCCGCGAGCGGATGTTTCTCCGCCAGAGCTTCGGCCGCCAGCGTCATCAGCTCATAGAGATTGCCATCCAGTTCCGCCTTCCTGCTCGCTACAAGTTTTGCCGCCTCGGCAGGCGCCGGCCAGTTGAGAAAAAACGCAAGTGCCTGGTGGACGTCAGGAAAAGCCCGAACATGGACAAATGCCTTCTCCTCGGCCTCAAGATCGTCGAAATCGGGCAGCCGCTTGAGGAAAGCCTTGAGGTGCTCGCCATGCAGCGACTGCTCGAAACATGTCCATCTATAGGTCTGCGCCTCCGCTGCACGCCCCAGGGCCTCGAGCGTCTCAACGCGCGCGCGCTGCCATTCGAATGGCATGTCGGCCCAGCCTCTCCTGTCGGCCTCATCCAACGTCTCAAGCGCTTCCTTCGCCCGACCGGCCGAGAGCAGACGATTGGCGATGTCGGCAGCTATCATCGGCGCCTTGCGCGCATCCTCGGGGTGTTGGCCAATGTAGGCATCAACATCGCCCTGGGCGTCGGCAATTTCCTGCAAGGCTATGCGCACCGTCAGGTCTCGCTGAGTGCCGTCGATCTCATCTTCGTAAAGGGGGCCTGCGCCGCCCCAGCCGATGATCTCGCGCTTGTCCTCCGCCGGCTTGTCTTTCGGCTCCTTGGACCATTGGATGAAGAGGGTTTTCAGGCAATCGAGACCATCCTTGCCGAGAGCTGGCGCCATCGCCGCAATCAGGTTGTCGTACTGGCCGTAACCATCGTCTTGCACGGCTTTGAACACCTTCTCGGCCAGGACATTGGCGTCGATCTTGGCGGACGCGGCGATTGCGGCAGCATCCTCGCAAGCCTGATGAAAACTTTGGATGACAGAACCGCTGCTCTCGTTGGATCTCTCAAAGATCGAATTCGCCAGGGCGAGGAACTGCCATATCAGTTCGAAAGCCTCCTGGGGATCATCGGCGGCAACCGTCTCTGTGATCGTCTTGCGCTGCGTTTCCAGGTCGCTCTTCAGCGCCTTCACTTTGCGCCAGTTGATGAGGGTGCGAGCGCGGGCGATGCTGGCAAGCCGTTTTCGTACCTCACGCGCGACCTCGGCGCTGCCGTGATTGCCGGCAAGCTCCATTCGAAGCCGTCGCTTGTGGGCAGCACTGCCCATGCTGATCTCGACCAGCAGCTCGGCAAGGCGCTGCGCACCAAGGGATTCAAGATTCTTCGCATTGAGTGTTGTCTTGGCTGCCATCGGTCATCGCTGTCGTTTCTGCGATGACCCTACCCTGCAGGCGGTACGAGGCCAAGGTCCGGGAATGTGCACAGGGATAATCCTCTGTGCCTCGCTATTAGCTAAAAACTAACGCTGCCTCGTAACGACTCCTAAAGCCGGTTTTGGCACCTTGTTGCCTGTCGAATATTGCTTCCAAATTTCTCGCTGGGGTTGATTATGAGTCATAATAAAGACGCCTGGGTCAGCCAGCGCGCTTATTCACTATGGGAATCGGAAGGCAGGCCGGATGGGCGTGGGGAAAGCCATTGGGCGCAGGCGCTGAGGGAGTTCGAGCAGCTGGAGCTGACGAAGGCCTCGCCTGATGGAAACGATCTCATCGAGAAGCTGAAGGCAGCCGGGCGGCTGATGCGGATCTATGACGAGGCGGCGCCCGCCGTTGAGAACGACCGGCAGATCAAGGCGGCTCGCTAGGCCGTATTTTTCAATCTCTGGGTTGCCGAAATATTCAGCGGCATTCCAGGCGGACGATCGGCCTTGCCGGCAGGCGTCTTGCCACCTCGACGAAACCGGCATCCAGAAACATCGACAGCGTTCCCGGATAAAGCTCGGCTCCGTTCGAAGCACGGGCTGCCTGATCGACAGGGTAGGCTTCGAGACATTCGGCGCCGTTCGCGCTTACGAATTCGACGGCGTGTTTCAATAACAATCGCGACAGACCCTGCCGCCGGAACGGCTTGCGGACGATGAAGCAATTGATCGACCAGACCGGCTTGTCATCCACCGGCGCAAAGGGTTTTGAACGGCGCAGCCGGTCGAATACGGCGCGTGGCGCGACACCGCACCATCCGGCCGGTTCATTCTCGTGATAACCGAGAATACCGGGCGGGCGCCGTTCGGCGACGAGGCTTCGGAACCAGTTGCGATTTCCCTCGCCCCATCCTGCCTTGTAGTCGGCATTCGGTCGATACCAGTAGGCGCAGCGACAATTCCGGCCGTCGGCGCAATCGTCGAAGACCGCTTCGATATCGGCCAGGCGGTCGGTGGTTGCGGGGAAGAAAGAGAAGCGATCCTGCATCCGGGCAAATTATGGCGCGGGCGGGTGATCGGCAAGCAGTCGCCCGTGCCGGCCGATCAGCCGCGGCGGCCCACCAGCTTGAAATGCTTATTCTTTAGCGGCCGACGTCGTCCGGTTGTCGCCGCCGGTCGGCATTCGCCGGCGTGCGGCTCGCCCTGACGCTACTGGCGTGCGGCCCAGCTCAGACCACGCCGCAGGATGAGGGGCATGTAGGGATGATCGAATTCGGCTGCGACATGGCCGAGGGCGGAATAGAAGATGCGGCCGGCACCGAAATGACGCTTGAAGGCGACGGGCATCACGACATTGCGGGCTGCCGGATCGTAGGCGCCGGTGAAGGTGGTGGTCGCAAGGATTTCGACTGTGGGATCATAGTGGAGATAATATTGCTCCGAACGATAGTCGAAGTCGGGAATGCCCTCCATGACGGGATCGTCCTGGCGGGTGACGGCGACGCGGAAGTCGATGATATTGCCGGGATGGGCGACCCAAGTGACGCCGGAGACATAACGGAAAGGCGCGCTCTCCTTGAAGGATGTGGCGAGTGCGCCGTGATGGCCGGCAAGCCCGAGCCCGCCGCGCACCGCTTCGACGAGGGCGCTAGCATGAGGCTTTTCGAGCGTTTCGCCGGTAATGATGGGCACCAGCAGATCGGCCTTCGCCAGCGTTGGAGATCCGAAAATGCCGAGATCGCCGGTTACCTCGACCGCAAAATCGTCCTCGCGCAGAAGGTCGGCGACGATATGAGCGCATTGCTCCGGTTCATGACCTTGCCAGCCGCCCCAAACGACCAATGCCTTCCTCATTCGCGCTCTCCCTGCCTGATGGCTGCAGACCGTTGATCATCACATGGTGGTAGAAGCCCCTTAGATCGCGCGGTTATGCAAATCACGCGAATAATTCATGAATATTGCGGGTCCGGCACACATCGCCCGGACGGGCGGCTTCGGCATTTGACGTATTGTCCGTTTGCGCCGATCGCAGTTCCTTCTTTTTATTGACGTGTATCTCGTTTAGGCTTCTCCCATCTCTCGTGAACAATAGGGTGGTGTATGGCAGGTGAAACGGTTCTTGTCGTCGGCGGCGCCGGCTATATCGGCTCGCATACGTGCCTCGACCTGGCGAACAAGGGCTATAGGCCTGTCGTCTTCGACAATTTTTCGAACGGTCATCGCGAGTTTGTCAGATGGGGGCCGGCCGAAGAGGGCGATATTCGCGACCGCGCCCGGCTGGATGAGGTGCTGGCCAAGCACAAGCCGGCGGCGATCCTGCATTTCGCCGCGCTGATCGAAGTCGGCGAATCGGTCAAGGATCCGGTTTCCTTCTACGAGAACAATGTGATCGGCACGTTGACGCTGCTTTCGGCGGCACAAGCGGCCGGCATCAACGCCTTCGTCTTCTCCTCGACCTGCGCCACTTACGGCCTGCCGCAGAGCGTGCCGCTCGACGAGACCCATCGGCAGGTGCCGATCAATCCCTACGGGCGAACGAAATATATCGTCGAACAGGCGCTTGCCGATTACGACCAGTACAGGAGCCTGCGCTCGGTGGTGCTGCGCTATTTCAATGCGGCCGGCGCCGATTTTGAGGGCCGGATCGGCGAATGGCACCAGCCGGAAACGCATGCGATACCCCTGGCGATCGACGCGGCACTCGGCCGCCGCCAAGGCTTCAAGGTGTTCGGCAGCGATTACGAGACACGCGACGGCACCTGTGTGCGCGACTATATCCATGTGCTGGATCTCGCCGATGCGCATGTGCGCGCCGTCGAATATCTGCTGAAGGGCGGCGATTCCGTTGCGCTCAACCTCGGCACCGGCACCGGCACGACGGTGAAGGAATTGCTCGGCGCGATCGAAGAAGTGTCGAACCGGCCTTTCCCGGTCGAATATATCGGCCGGCGCGAAGGCGATTCGCACACGCTGGTGGCCAATAACGACAAGGCGCGCGACGTGCTCGGCTGGGTGCCGCAGTATGATCTGTCTGAGATCATCCGCTCCGCCTGGGATTGGCATGCAAAATCCAACCAGCATTGAGAAGGCGCGCCGGCCGAACGTCCTGCTGATCACGGCGGATCAGTGGCGCGGCGATTGCCTGTCAGCCGTCGGTCACGCCTGTGTAAAGACGCCTGGTGTCGATGCGCTGGCGCGGGAAGGCACGCTCTTCCGGCGGCACTATGCCGGCGCGGCACCCTGCTCGCCGGCGCGGGCCACGCTCTATACCGGCCTCTATCAAATGAACCACCGCGTCTGCCGTAACGGTTCGCCGCTCGATGCCCGCTTTGACAATCTGGCGCTGGCGGCCCGGCGGGCGGGATATGACCCGACGCTGTTCGGTTACACGGATACGGCGCCCGATCCGCGCGGGATGGATGCCGGCGATCCGCATCTGACGACCTACGAAGGCGTGCTGCCGGGTTTTACGGCCCGCCAGCTTCTGCCCGAGCACGAAAGACAATGGCTCTCCTGGCTACGGTCCCGCGGCCATGCCGATGCCGTCAGCCGCGATATTCACATTCCCGTCGGTGCGGGAGCGGGAGAAATTTCAAATGCAGCGCCGGCCTATTCGCGCGACGAGACCCAGACGGCTTTCCTGGCCGGCGAGTTCATTCGCTGGGTGGGCGAACAGGACAGGCCGTGGTTTGCGCATGTCTCCTTCTTGCGTCCGCATCCGCCGTTCTCCGTGCCGGAGCCGTTCAACCGAATGTTCAAGCCGGGGGACGGGCCGGTTTTTGCGCGCGCGGCAAACTGCGAAGCCGAACATGACAGTCATCCCTACCTCGCCTATGCCATGCCACGCTCCGACAAGGGCAGCTTCATTCACGGTGCAACGGGGCCGCTCAGCGACTGGAACGGCGAGGATTTCGCTGCGATCCGGGCGATCTATTACGGCATGATATCAGAGGTCGATGCGCAGCTCGGCCGTATCTGGCAGGCCCTCAAGGATGCGGATGCCTGGGACGATACGCTTGTTGTCTTCACCTCCGACCACGCCGAGATGGCGGGCGATCACTGGACGCTCGGCAAGGGCGGCTTCTTCGACGGCAGCTATCATATTCCGCTTGTCATTCGCGATCCCTCAATCAGTGCTGCGGGTGGGGTCGTCGACAAATTCACCAGCGCTGCCGATATTTTTCCGACACTTTGCCAAAGGCTCGGCGTCGACGCGACGAACGGGCTCGATGGCAGGTCGCTCATGCCGTTTGTCAGGGGTGGGAGCGGACAGAACTGGCGGGACGCGGCATTTTGGGAGTTCGATTTCCGCGACATTGCGCATGGCGAGGCCGAGCGGCATTTCCGGCTGCGGTCCAATGAATGCAATCTCGCGGTGATCCGCGACGCGCGGTTCAAATATGTGCATTTTACCGCATTGCCGCCGCTCCTCTTCAATCTTGCCGATGATCCGATGGAGCTCGACAATGTCGCGGCGGATCCGGCCTATGCGGCGATAAGGCTCGACTATGCCGAGAAGCTGCTGTCGCTCCGAGCACGGCATCTCGATCAGACGCTCGCTTATACCGAACTGACGGAAAGAGGGCCGGTGACCCACCGGCCCTGATGTTAGTCTAGCCGAGCCGAACTAGGGTTCAGCCGAGATAATCGCGCTTGCCGATCGGAGCACCCTGGCTACGCAGGATGGCGTGGGCCGTCGCGACGTGGAAGTAGAAGTTCGGCAGGGCGAAGGTGGCGATGTATTCGTCACCCGGCAGCACGATACCACTCTTTCCCGGCAGGGTGATCTGGCGGGTTTGGGTGCCTTCCAGTGCTTCCGCCGAGAAGCCGGCGAGATAGGCTTCGGTCTTTGCCAGGCGCTCACGCAGGTCGTCGAACGTCGTTTCGTTGTCCTCGAACTTCGGGGCGTCGGTCGCCGTCAGGCGGGCGAGCGCAAATTTGGCGGTGTCGCTGGCGCGCTGATACTGGCCGGAGAGCGGCAGCATGTCGGGCGCAAGGCGAGCGGTGACCAATATGACGGGATCAATATTCTTTTCCTTCGCATAGGCTTCGGCCTTGTCGAGGTAGGTTTTCAGGCTGGCGAGACCGCGCTGGAACATCGGAACGGTGAGGCGATACATCGAAATGGACATCTGTCCTGTCTCCAAAATCTTCAAATGATTGGGTCGCGGCGAGAGGTCGAAGGCGTCTGCGGCCGTGAGCCTGTCTTCGACCCTGCATAGATGGATGCTCGTTTCGTCTTTCACAACACCGGCAATGCGGGCCTCGGTCCTGAAGCCCGCATGGCATTGCGCTCTCATCCATATCTTGACGCCGCTAAAGATACTTGACGCCGCTCCCAGAAAATGGAATGAATATTCCGCAGAGCGGATTTGACGGTTTGTTTGTTCCGTTTTTGTGGAGCGCCGCGGGAGAGGTGGCGCGGGGAATTGCGGCTTCAGAGCAAATGCCTGGAGTTCCGGCGTGAGGAGGGTGCAGCCGGGCACCGCTTTGTGGAGGAAGTAAAATGAAAAAGTTTATCCTGGGCACTGCGATGGCGCTCGTCATGTCGACGACGGCTCACGCGGAAACTGTCGGCGTCTCGATGGCGAAATTCGACGACAATTTCCTGACGGTTCTGCGT